>NZ_CP090981.1:2400000-2733404 GCF_021513135.1 Vibrio sp. SS-MA-C1-2 | reverse complement strand
TTTATCCTTTCTTATCTTTGATATTCAGTTACTGAACTTGATGACCAAACTGTTTGGCAGACCATGCTACGCGCTCTTCTGGCGTTAATGAACGCATCGAATGATCTAGATTTTCTACCAGATTTAACCTTGGTAATAATCCTGAAGCGTTGGCAATTTGAATGGCTAAACCCGGGCGTGCATTCAACTCTAAGACCATTGGCCCTTGTTCTCTATCTAACACCATATCTGTCCCAATATAACCCAGTTCAGTCATCTCCCACGCACTGGCTGCTAGCGTTAATAATCGATTCCAGTGAGGAACTTTAAGAGTCGCTAGCTCTTTATTGGTATCGGGATGATGAGTCACCGGTAAGTTAAACTGAACGGCACGTACAGCCTCACCAGTTGCAATATCTATCCCAACCCCAACGGCTCCCTGGTGTAAATTTGCTTTACCATCAGATGCGGCAGTAGAAAGACGCATCATTGCCATCACAGGGAAGCCCTGAAAGACGATGACACGAATATCAGGGACACCTTCATAACTGAAGCCATCAAAAACATTATCAAACTTGATTAAGTTTTCAATAACGGCGACATCATTTTTACCACCTAAACTAAATAGCCCGGCTAAGGTATTGGTAACATGGCGTTCAACTTCTAATTTAGAGACCTCGGCACCAGAGGGTTTAATATAGACGCCATCTTTATTTGAGGTGATAACTAAAATTCCTTTACCACCACTGCCTTGAGCGGGTTTGATTACAAAACCCGACCAATCTTTTACCATGTCATGAACATTTTTAACTGCAGCTTGATGCTCTATAACGCCAATAAGTGCAGGAACGGTTGCGCCTGCTTCTTGAGCAATGATTTTAGTTTTTAGCTTATCATCGACCAGCGGGTATTTAGCTCGATCATTATAACGACCGATATAACTAATATTGCGCTGGTTCATCCCCATTATTCCTTTAACTTTTAGCTTTGAAGGAGAGGTAAATGAAAACATAGACGCTACTCCTCAGACAATGGCTTAAAGCGACGAAGTTCACTTAAACGGTAACCTGTATAATTACCTAATAGCAGGATAACCGCCATAATGATTAATTGAACACCGATAAAGTTAAAGGTTAAGTGACGGACGATATCATTGGTCATTGCAATGTAGATAATGATTGCGGTTAACATTGAACCACCCCCTTGAATGAATACCTCTTTGGGGCCTTCCTCTTCCCATAAAATCGACATACGTTCGACTGTCCAAGAGAGAATGATCATCGGGAAGAAAGTAATGGTTAACCCTTCATTTAATCCTAACTTAAAGGCCAATACGGTAAACATCGCGATAATAATGATAACGCTGATTATTACCGCCGATATCCTTGCAACCAGCAGCAAATTGAGCTTGGAGAGGTAGCCACGAATAAATAGACCAGTACCAACAATCAATAAGAAACCGATAATACCGGTAACCAGTTGTGTCTGTACAAAGGCAACGGCAATCAGGACAGGCATGAAAGTACCTGACGTTTTTAAGCCGACAATTACGCGCAAAAAGACCACAATCAGTGCACCAATTGGGATCAGCATGATGGTTTTAAACATCGACTGCTCTTCAAGTGGCAAGGTATGAATTGAGAAATTCAGAAGGTCATCACTGCGGATTTTCTCTTCCGTTGCTTTTTGCGGTGCAATATCTTGAGCAATCATAGAGAAGTGAACTTGGCTATTTTTACCGCCCATAACATCCAAAAGAGATTGACTGTTCTGATTCCAGATAAATAGGTTATCTGTTTTACCTTCAGCCCCTGTTTTAGGGTTGAACAATACCCATTTATTGCCATTCCAGATTTCGATCATGTCCATAATCGATTGACGGCGACGACCATCCTCTAGATTTAATCCCCCTGCAATACGTGCATGGATCTGCTCACGGTGAAGTAAGTTCACAATCATTTCTGGGCGTGATCCACTATGAAGAAGGAGAGCGGCATTTTGATTATCAGGGTTATTAAATTGTTTTATAATTTCACGAGTAAAGGTTTGATTATCAGCAGACTGTTTTTTCGCTTGTTCAATAAGTGCCGTTGCGGCTAAATCTTGAGGACCTGGGAGATTAACAACCGGGATCGGATCAACCGGTTCTTGTTCAGAGTAGTCAGCATTATTATCGGTTAACATCATCGCTTTGTAGTAAAGGGTTTGAGGCCCTTGCGCTTCACGAATCGACCACTCTGTTCTACGGTCTTGCTCATTATCTATGGTTGCCACACCATAACCGGGTGATGAGGTACTTTCATCGATAAGCGTAAAGCCTGATTGAGTGGTTGGTGATGCTAGAGAGACTTTAATTGGGTCACCGTGGGCGTCAAATTGAATTCGCGCTTCTACTTCCCAAACATTACTGTGAGTATTTGGCGTCCAAGGAACACCATAAACATCATGGCGATACCAGTTGAGGCTAAGCCCAACGACCACCAACATGGCGATTAAAAAATAAAAAGGAACTCTTGAAGTCATGACGTCCTCGTCTGTTATTTACTACTATTAAAGTATAAGTAATGGTTGTTTTTATTTCCGTTAAGCTCAATGCATTTCACATTGAGCGTTATCTTATTGATTGCTTGATGAGCTTATTGCTGCTTCTCTGTTGGTTCTTTTTTTGTTGACTCTTGTTTTACTGAGTTTTGAATAACAGGCTCTTGTTTGTCTGTTTTAGGTTTTATTAAGGGTTGTTGAGTGGTCACTGGTGTTGTTTTTTGTTGAATAAATTGCTGACCAACATCGACTAACGCAATATCTTTAAAGAAGTCGCGACCAAGAAGGACTGGATAATCCATCTGAGTTCGATCCGTCAAGGTAAACTGAACTTCTTGATGTAACCCACCTAACTGCATCCAACTGTTGATAACTGGTCGACGAATCGCTTGCTCTGTATTGGATTGGCGGATACGCACCCAACGGACAACTGGGGCTTCGATAATATTCTCTTGTTTTGCGTCCTTATTATCATCCGAAGTCTGATTCGTTGGGCTCGGGACGGTAAAGCGAACCCAAGATTTGCCATCACGTTCAAACTCTTGTATATCGACTGCATCTAATGATGATGTGGTTGCGCCACTATCGACACGGGCTTGATAGTGAGTCCCTACACTGTCTAACCATACCCATTCAACGCTACCAAGAATAATTTTACCTTTGTAAGTCAAGTTACTTTCTTCGATACGTTTTTGACGTTCAAGTTCTTCTTTGCGATTTTGCTCTTCAATTCGTTGTTTGGTTTTTTCTTCCATCGTGAGGAGTTGCTGGTTTAATCCCTCTAACTGCTTACTAAGTGAATCAATCGTTTGATTTTGTTTTTCAATTTTATTATCAACGGTAATTAGTTCTACATGAACTGTATTGATGTCACCGGATAAGGCTTTGTTACCATTATCGACTGTGGTTAATGTCTCTTGATGTCTTAGTTCAGCATTTTGGGTACAACCTGCCAATAAGAGAACGGCAATCATAGCAAAGGGATAACGAGGCATGTTTAACTCCATTTTTATACCTTGTTTATTTTAAGTCATGGTGTTATTGAAACAGTGCCATGACTTAAATAAATTGGGGTATAGTCATGTAAAAATAGTGTGATTTTTTAAAGTATAGTTGAATATTTTGTAATTTTAATCTGGGTTTTTAGCGATCAAAATTGCTCGCTTAGGTGCTGGATAACCTTCAATTGTTTTGCTTTTATCGTTAGGATCTAGATAGTCTTCGAGTGATTGATGGCGCATCCAGCTGGTGGATCGTTGTTCAGCTAAAGATGTCTCTGTTTCATCGACAATTTTGACATCTACAAAGCCACATTTTTCTAACCATAGTTTTAGCGCTTTTGCAGAAGGGAAGAACCAAACATTACGCATCTGACCGTAACGATCAGTGGGAACTAATACATCTTGCTCATCACCATCAATAACTAGGGTTTCAAGGACTAATTCGCCACCTTTAGTTAACTGGTTTTTTAATTGAATAAGATGATCGATTGGGGAACGGCGATGATAAAGCACACCCATACTAAATACCGTATCAAAACATTGCAATTTAGGGAGTTGCTCAATGCCAAGAGGAAGAAGGTGAGCTCGCTGATCATTCCCGAGTAAGCGTTTAATTGCACTAAATTGGATTAAAAATAGTTCTGAAGGATCGATACCGACAACCATTTCCGCCTCTTGTCCAACCATGCGCCACATATGGTAGCCGTTGCCACAACCAACATCTAAGACATAACGGCCTTTTAATGGTGAAATATGAGGCAATACGCGATCCCATTTCCAATCTGAGCGCCATTCGGTATCAATATGGATACCATGGACTTGATAAGGCCCTTTGCGCCAAGGGTGAAAATGTTGTAATAGGTTTTCTAATTTTTCCGATTGTCCACGTTCTAGCTCACCAGACTCACCAATACGAACTTCATCTTTTAGCTCTGCGGAAGAAGGTGCGGTGGTTGGAATTTTATTCAACATCTTAATCCAACGAGGAAGTTGGCCATGAGGATGCTCTTTCTGCCAAACGGTTAATTGTGTCGGTAAGGTATTTAGCCAATGACTAAGACGATTTTTGGCAATGATCTGATAAAAGTCTGAAAAATCAAATAACATAAAGGTATTTATCCAATTTGGAATCAAAAATGAGAAATAAAATTTATTGTGAATACATGATTAAATGTAGCCATAAAAAAGAGATTAAAACAGGATAACGATTTTTGCTAGTTATAAGCGTTATCCGTTTATCTGTATTCGGTTTTATTTAGTTTGCTATACCTTTCTTATTTGAAGTTGCTAGGTTGCTGGCTGTACTCGTTCGCCGGCTACTAGCAACGCCAATTACTTTGGGTATAACATGGCTTAATGTTGTCTAATTCTGTTTAATGGCGAACATTGAGCCAAAGTTAAAGCATTGGAACCAAACTTCACAAGAGTCAAAGCCAATATCAAGCAGACGCGTCTTATGATGTTCAATGGTGTCTGGTCGCATGACATTTTCTAATGCGCTGCGTTTTTGACTAATTTCAAGCTCGCTATAGCCATTAGCACGCTTAAAATCATGGTATAGCTCGATAAGAAGTTCGTGAGTGGGTTGATCATCGAAGACAAATTTTTCAGATAAGATCAGAATACCACCGGGGCGCAATCCGTTATAGATTTTTTCAAGTAGACGTTGGCGATCTTCAGGATTAAGGAATTGCAGGGTGAAATTAAGAACAACCACCGATGCATTCTCTATCTCAACATCGCGGATATCAGCTTCAATCACCGAAACAGGAACGTTGCCACGATAAGCATCGATATTGCGCTGACAACGTTCAATCATGGCAGATGAGTTATCAACGGCAATAATTTGGCAATTTTCTTTGCTGATATTTCGACGAATAGAGAGGGTGGCAGCACCTAATGAACAGCCTAAATCATAAAGGTTGGAGTCAGCTTGAGCAAAACGTTCGGTTAGCATCCCAATGGCTGAGATAATGTTGCTATAACCCGGCACCGAGCGCTGAATCATATCGGGAAAGACTTCGGCGACTCGCTCATCAAAATTAAAATCACCAAGCTTTTCTATTGGTGCAGCGAAGACGTTATCTTTTTTTGCCATTTTGGCCAACCTTAAAGAAATTAAAACAAGAAAACAGGGCGCGTATTGTAGTGAAAAGTTTGCGATCTGTCTCTACTGTGATCTAGGTAAATCGTAATATTTAATAGATATTAATAATCCAACTTTTTATAACAGCTTAAATTAACCAAAATGTCATATTTTTGTCATGACTCGATAAATAATAATAGTTAAGTTTTGTTAAATTTCCCTCTTGCCCCTATTTTCCTTTATAATGGCGCGTTTATTTATTATTATCGGTAGAAATGTGTGGTTTTTAGCCACCTTCTGCTGATTATTATCGTTATGTATATCCGAAAGTAGGGAAACGAGACCTTTTTGACTCTTCCTTGTTTTAGTTTATTGAGAATCATTGTTTTTAGATCGGGAAATTCATCATGCGCACCCAATATTGTGGTCACCTGAACAAGTCCCTTGCCGGACAAACTGTAGAGCTTTGTGGTTGGGTAAACCGCCGTCGTGATTTAGGCGGACTTATTTTTATCGATATGCGAGATCGTGAAGGTATCGTTCAAGTCGTTATTGACCCAGATATGGCTGAGGTTTTTACCCTTGCTAATCAACTTCGTAATGAGTTCTGTATCCGCTTAACGGGTGAAGTTCGTGCTCGTCCTGATAGCCAAATCAATAAAGATATGACAACTGGTGAAGTTGAAGTATTGGCAACGGGTCTTGAGATCATCAACCGTTCTGAGCCTCTTCCGTTAGACTTCAATCAAAATAACAGTGAAGAGCAGCGCTTAAAATTCCGTTATTTAGATCTCCGTCGTCTTGAAATGAGTGATCGCATTAAACTACGTGCCAAAGCATCAAGTTTTGTTCGTCGTTTCCTAGATGGCAATGACTTCCTAGATATTGAAACACCAGTATTAACGAAAGCGACCCCAGAAGGTGCGCGTGACTACTTAGTACCTAGTCGTGTTCATAAAGGCAGCTTCTACGCACTACCTCAGTCACCACAGCTATTTAAACAGTTGTTGATGATGTCTGGCTTTGATCGTTATTACCAGATTGTGAAATGTTTCCGTGATGAAGATTTACGAGCTGATCGTCAGCCTGAATTTACTCAGATCGATATCGAAACCTCTTTCATGAGTGCTGACCAAGTTCGCGCAGTGACAGAGCAGATGGTGACTGAAATGTGGCAAGAACTACTTAATGTAGAACTTGGCGCTTTCCCTGTGATGCCATTCTCTGAGGCGATGCGTCGTTTTGGCTCAGATAAGCCGGATCTACGTAACCCACTTGAATTAACTGACGTTGCTGACTTAATGAAAGACGTTGAGTTTAAAGTATTCTCTGGCCCTGCAAATGATGAAAAAGGCCGTGTAGCCGTATTAACTGTTCCCGGTGGCGCGTCACTTTCTCGTAAGCAAATAGATGAATACGGTAAGTTTGTTGGTATCTATGGTGCTAAAGGCTTAGCATGGATGAAGATTAATGATCGCGAAGCAGGTTTTGCTGGCGTTCAATCTCCAGTGGCTAAGTTCTTGTCTGAAGATATTGTTAACGCACTTCTTGAGCGTACCAATGCACAAACAGGCGATATCATCCTATTTGGTGCCGACAGTAAGCGAGTTGTTGAAGAAGCGATGGGTGCGCTTCGTCTGAAAGTGGGTCTAGATCTTGAACTGACTGATCTGAGCGCTTGGAAACCACTTTGGGTTGTTGATTTCCCAATGTTTGAAGAAGATGATGAAGGTAACTTGCATGCCATGCATCATCCATTCACATCACCACTTAACCTAACACCTGAAGAGTTGGCGGCAAACCCTGCATCTGCGAATTCAAATGCGTACGATATGGTTATCAATGGTTATGAAGTGGGCGGTGGTTCTGTTCGTATTCATAATGCAGAAATGCAATCAACGGTATTTGATATTTTAGGTATTGCAGCTGAAGAACAACAACAGAAGTTTGGTTTCCTACTTGAAGCATTAAAGTACGGTACGCCACCTCATGCAGGTCTTGCGTTTGGTCTTGATCGTCTAGTGATGCTACTTTGTGGTACTGATAATATCCGTGATGTTATCGCATTCCCTAAAACAACCGCGGCATCTTGTCTATTAACAGATGCACCAAATGTAGCAAACCCTGCTGCATTAGAAGAGCTGGCTGTGGCGATTAAACTAAAAGAAAAAGAAGAGAAGTAATTTCGATTACGGCTTGAAACTTTAGAATCTTAGAGCTTAAATAAGAGATTATTTAGGCTCTTTTTTTATTACAAAGTTTAAAAATTATCATTTGGAATAAACATGTCAATTATACTCGGCATTGATCCCGGCTCTAGAATTACAGGGTACGGAATTATTCGCCAGCAAGGACGACAACTTATCTATTTAGGCAGTGGCTGTATTCGCACGTCATCGAAAGATCTTCCCGGTCGTTTAAAAGAGATCTATGCCGGCGTTTCAGAAGTGATTACCCAATTTCAACCTAACGTCTTTGGCATTGAGCAGGTCTTTATGTCAAAAAATGCCGACTCTGCACTGAAATTAGGACAAGCTAGAGGAAGTGCAATTGTTGCTGCGGTTAATGCTGACTTACCTGTTCATGAGTATGCGGCTCGTCTGATTAAACAAGCCGTTGTCGGCACTGGTGGCGCAGATAAAGTCCAAGTACAGCAGATGGTGATGTCGATTTTAAAACTTGAGACAAAACCACAAATTGATGCATCGGATGCCTTGGCCGTGGCAATCTGTCATGCCCATACGCATCAAAGCTTAATTGCGATGGCGGGGAAAGCAACATCAAGCCGTCGTGGTCGTTATCGTTAAAATAACCTTCATTCCACTGGATATCTATCCAGCTATCGAATATTCTATACCTAAAATAATTGGAGTTGCTAGTAGGCGGCAAGTGAGTGAGGATCCATGAGTATAGGTGTACTCTATGATTGGAGCGAATGAGCGACGCCAACAACCTAGCGACTTCAAGTATGAAGGATATATACGGCATTAATACGATTTTTCTGCTATTTATATTCCATCGTATTTTTTGTCGCAGAGCTATTGTTAAAGTTCTACTGTTAAAATTTTATTGCTATAAAGAGGAAGTGCCGTGATAGGTCGTTTACGAGGAACCTTACTAGAGAAACAGCCGCCCGAGCTATTAATTGAAGTATCTGGCGTTGGCTATGAAGTTCAAATGCCAATGAGTTGTTTTTATGAGTTGCCGAATATTGGTGAAGAGGCGATCATTTGTACTCACTTTGTCGTCCGTGAAGATGCTCAATTGCTTTTTGGTTTTAATACTACGGGTGAACGTGCGTTATTTCGTGAATTAATTAAAGCCAATGGTGTGGGGCCAAAACTCGCTTTGGCTATTCTTTCTGGTATGACGGCAAACCAATTTATTCGCTGTGTTGAACATGAAGATACTTCAACGCTAGTGAAGCTTCCTGGTGTTGGAAAGAAAACGGCAGAACGCTTAGTGGTTGAATTGAAAGATCGTCTTAAAGGTTGGGGGGCTGGTGATTTATTTACCCCTGAAGCGGACCGCGCGCCAATTGAGAACATAGTGGCTGACGATATTACTCCTGTCGCAAGTGCAGAATCAGAAGCGATGAGTGCATTAGTTTCTCTTGGATATAAACCTCAACAAGCTTCTCGCTCTGTTTCCCAAGTCATTCAAGCTGATATGAGCTGCGAAGATATTATTCGTGAAGCATTGAGATCGATGGTTTAACCATTGTGATGTCACTCATTTTTAATTAAGAATTTTAGCAAAGTTAAAAAGGACATGTTATCTATGATTGAAGCAGATCGTTTGATTACTTCACAAACCTATGTGGAAGAAGAGGTGATTGATCGTGCTATTCGTCCAAAAATGTTGGCAGAGTACCGTGGTCAAGATCATGTTCGTGAACAGATGGAAATCTTCATCAAAGCCGCACAAATGCGTGAAGAAGCTTTAGATCACTTATTAATCTTTGGTCCTCCAGGCTTAGGTAAAACGACCCTAGCCAATATTGTTGCAAATGAGATGGATGTGAATATTCGTACCACTTCAGGCCCTGTTTTAGAAAAAGCGGGTGATTTAGCAGCATTGTTAACCAATCTTGAACCTAATGATATTCTCTTTATTGATGAGATCCACCGGTTAAGCCCCGTTGTTGAAGAGGTTCTCTACCCCGCAATGGAAGATTACCAGCTTGATATTATGATTGGAGAAGGACCTGCGGCCCGCTCGATTAAGATTGATCTGCCTCCATTTACACTTATTGGTGCAACAACCCGTGCAGGCTCATTAACCTCACCTTTGCGTGATCGTTTTGGCATTGTGCAACGTTTAGAGTACTACAATGTTGAGGATCTTCAATATATTGTCAGTCGAAGTGCCAATTGTCTAAATTTGGAGATGTCATCAGAAGGAGCGTATGAAGTGGCTTGTCGTGCTCGAGGAACACCTCGTATCGCTAACCGTCTTTTACGTCGTGTTCGTGATTATGCTGAAGTCAAAAGTGATGGTGCGATTGACGAAGAAATAGCAAGCAAAGCGCTTGATATGCTCGATGTTGACAATAAAGGCTTTGATTACATGGATAGAAAACTATTGTTAGCCATTGTTGATAAATTTATGGGGGGCCCGGTAGGTTTGGATAATTTAGCCGCTGCAATTGGTGAAGAAAAAGATACCATTGAAGATGTTCTTGAACCTTACTTAATTCAACAAGGCTTTTTACAACGTACTCCAAGAGGACGAATTGCGACGGAACGAACCTACCTACACTTAGGTATCGATCGGCCTGTTGGATCATAGCTTTTATTGAATATTAAGGCTTATAATTAATATTATTTAAATTTAATTATAAGCCTATACCAAAAATGGAAAATAAGTATTTAAAAATAACGATAAGTTTTACTTCCTCCACATAAATACCACTCAAATTAATATTAACCAAATAAAAACAATTAACTATTATTATTAACATAGTAATTGATTGTAATCATGTCTTAAATAGATTTACAAAAATAGCACTATAAACTTGATATTTATCAATGCTAAAATTATAAATAAAATATTTGAAGAATTAAAAAAAACGAGTATCATATAACGGTATAAATAATATAATAAAAAACCGAACATCTAATTACGCCTTTAATAAATGTTAAATCTATATTAATAATATTTATCAAAGGGTTTATTTTGTTGTGAATTTTATTTTAATTTAGATTGATAATTATATTTTTGTTGTTTTATTTTTTAAGTTTACTTGTCATATTTATGACTAAAGGAGTAATAGATGATCGCAGATATTGTTGATTTATCGCGGTTCCAATTTGCATTTACTGCAATGTACCATTTCTTATTTGTCCCCCTAACCCTCGGGATGGCCTTTTTACTTGCCATTATGGAATCTGTCTATGTGATGACAGGCAAACAGATCTATAAGGACATGACCAAATTTTGGGGTAAATTGTTCGGAATTAACTTTGCCCTAGGTGTTGCAACAGGCTTAACCATGGAGTTCCAGTTTGGCACTAACTGGTCTTACTATTCTCACTATGTTGGGGATATTTTTGGTGCTCCACTTGCAATTGAAGCTTTGATGGCCTTTTTCCTTGAATCAACTTTTGTTGGACTCTTTTTCTTCGGGTGGGATCGACTATCAAAACGTCAACATTTAGCTGTAACTTGGTTAGTGGCTATTGGTTCGAATATGTCGGCGTTATGGATTCTAGTCGCTAACGGTTGGATGCAAAATCCAGTCGGTGCTGAGTTTAATTTTGAAACTATGCGTATGGAGATGGTGAGCTTTGCAGAGGTTGTCTTCAACCCTGTTGCTCAAGTTAAATTTGTCCATACTGTGGCTTCTGGTTATACAACTGGCGCAATGTTTATCTTAGGTATCAGCTCTTACTACATGCTGAAAGGCCGAGATATCGCTTTTGCTCGTCGTTCATTTGCCATTGCCGCTGCGTTTGGAATGGCTTCTATTCTATCTGTCATGGTATTGGGTGATGAATCTGGTTATGAGTTAGGTGACGTACAGAAAGTTAAATTAGCGGCGATTGAGTCGGAATGGCACACTGAACCTGCACCTGCTGCGTTTACGTTATTTGGCATGCCAAACCAAGAGACAATGGAAACGGATTACGCGATTAAGATCCCTTATGTGATGGGGATTATTGCGACCCGCTCATTAGATACTCAAGTAACGGGTTTACGCGATCTTAAAGATGAGCATGAAGTACGTATCCGTAATGGTATGGTCGCTTATGACATTCTACAAAAATTACGTAACGGTGAAAAAACACCAGAAAACATCGCGAAATTTGATGAAGTAAAACAAGATCTTGGTTACGGATTACTACTTAAGCCTTATACCGATAATGTTGTTGATGCGACTGAAGCTCAAATTAAATCAGCGGCTGATGATTCGATCCCTCAAGTTGCCCCATTATTCTGGAGTTTCCGCTTAATGGTCGCATGTGGCATGATCATGCTGTTTGTCTTTGCTATGTCTTTTTATCAGAGCTGTCGTCAAAAAATTCAAGAAAAGCCTTGGGTATTAAAACTGACGATTCTAAGTATGCCTCTTCCTTGGATTGCAATCGAAGCTGGTTGGTTTGTCGCTGAGTATGGTCGTCAACCATGGGCGGTGGGTGAGATATTACCTGTTTCAGTCGCGGCTTCTAAGTTAACTGAAGGTGATTTGATCTTCTCATTATTAGCCATTTTTGCACTTTATACTGTGTTCTTAATTGCAGAAGTATACCTCATGGTGAAATTTGCTCGTAAAGGCCCAAGTAGCTTGAAAACAGGTCGTTACCATTTTGAACAGAATCAATCGACTCGTACAATTGCTGGCGATACTGTCCGAACTCAAGATACTACTCGCACTCAAGATGTGTAATCAGGGAGAGATAAACAATGTTTGATTATGAAGTATTACGTTTTATCTGGTGGGCTCTAATTGGGGTTCTATTTGTTGGCTTTATCGTAACTGATGGCTTCGATATGGGCGTGGCAGCACTTCTTCCTATATTAGGGAAGAGTGATGTTGAACGTCGAGTGATGCTAAACACCATTGCTCCACACTGGGATGGTAACCAAGTTTGGTTAATTACTGCGGGTGGTGCGTTATTTGCCGCATGGCCATTGGTTTATGCGACCTCTTTTTCAGGCTTTTATGTGGCGATGATTTTGACATTGGCAGCGTTGTGGTTACGTCCTCTTGGATTAGACTACCGCTCAAAAATTGAAGATCTTCGCTGGCGTAAAGCTTGGGATTGGGCATTGGTTGTTAGCGGAGTCGTTCCTCCAATCATCTTTGGTGTGGCATTTGGTAATCTTCTACAAGGGGTTCCATTTACTCTTAGTGATATTATGATCCCATCTTATGAAGGTAACTTCTTTGGTTTACTTAACCCATTTGGTCTACTTTGTGGCTTAGTGAGCTTAGGCATGGTGATTATGCAGGGTGCAACTTGGCTACAAATGAAAACTACCCATGATGTTCGTCAAGGCGCAAAAACAGTGGCTCAAATCGCAGCCCTTGTTACTACAGTACTTTTTGTTATTGGTGGTTTCTGGGTTCACAATATGGCGGGTTATGTGATTACTAGCCCAATCGTGACAGATGCCGCATCTAATCCAATGAATAAAGAAGTTATTCGTGAAGTTGGCGCTTGGTTCAATAACTTTGATGCGTATCCGTTACTTTGGATTGCGCCTATCCTTGCAGCTGTGATGCCACTATTGACGATTATTGCGGCACGGTTAGAGCGTTGTGGTTTCTCGTTCTTGTTTTCAAGTTTAGCGATTGCTGGTGTTATTTTTACTGCTGGTTTTGCACTGTTCCCATTTGTTATGCCTTCAAGCATCATGCCGAACTTCAGCTTAACCATGTGGGATTCAACGTCTAGTCAGCTAACCTTAACGATTATGACAATTACGGCAGCGATTTTTGTTCCAATTATCTTGGCTTATACCTCTTGGAATTATTATAAAATGTATGGTCGTATTGATAATAAATTTGTTGAAGACAACAAGACATCAAGTTACTAACGAAGGAGTTTTGCTATGTGGTATTTTGCTTGGATCTTAGGTGTGTTATTAGCCTGCTCTTTCGGTATTATCAATGCGTTATGGCTAGAGCAGACGGATAGTTTAGATACTGATAATAATGGTAGTTCAGATAATAATGAACAATAATTTGAATCGATGGGTCTCATATTATCATCAATGGACTGATGTGAAAGTACTGCGTATTGTGGTATTGATCCTCTCATTTTGTCTGGCTGGGATATTTCTTTGGGATCCGATTCAATTTGCTCAAGAGATTGGTGGCTTAGTCGGTTATAAAGGGCTGCTATTGATATGGGGAATTTGCGCGGGTGTTATCTATGGTATTGGCTTTAAACCAATACTTTGGATATGGCAACTGCTGTTTAGCCCTTATATCTCAATTCTCATTATTGGATATTTTTCATTACTGCATTTTATTAATTGAAAAATATAATATAATTAAGACAGGTCACCATAGGAATATGGTGGCCTGTTTTTTTATATACGTTATTATTGAGTTTTTTATCTTTGATACTCCAATCAAAAGAGTATTAGGATCCGTTTCTATAACAGGGTGGTTATCTGATGAGTGAGCAACAAGGGCTATTTAAATGGCCAGTTAGAATCTATTATGAAGATACAGATGCAGGTGGTGTCGTTTATCACGCTAACTATCTAAAATATTTTGAACGAGCTCGAACAGAACAGCTACGAAGTGCAGGAATTAGTCAGTTTTCTCTTTTTGAACAAGATATCGCATTTGTAGTCAGAAATATTGAAATTGATTATAAATTGCCCGCTCGACTTGATGATGAGCTATTTGTTGATAGTCAAATTGTAGAACATGGACGAGCTTCACTGCTTTTCTGTCAAAATTTAGTTAATTTAGAGGGTATTATCTTGTGTCAGGCTTATGTTAAGGTAGTCTGTGTCAATCCAAAAAAGATGAAATCCACTGCGATTCCTAAAACAATATTAACGGAGATCACTCGTGACAGGTAATTTGTCAATTTTAAACTTAGTTTTAGAAGCTAGCCTTTTAGTTAAGTTAGTGATGTTTATTTTATTTGCCCTCTCTGTGATTTCTTGGGCAATGATTTTCAAGCGAAGCAAAGTATTATCACAAGCTAAGCATAGAGCCGAACGTTTTGAAGATAAGTTCTGGTCTGGTGTTGAGCTTTCTCAGCTTTATAAAGAGTCCGATGCACGTAAAGATAGCTTAGTGGGTAGCGAACAAATTTTTCATTCAGGCTTTTCTGAGTTTGCTCGTTTGCATCGCTCAAAAGGGATCTCACCTGAATCAATCATGGATGGCACCGCAAGATCGATGCGTGTCTCTCTCTTCCGTGAGGTCGATAAGCTAGAAACTAACTTACCTTTTTTAGCTACTGTTGGTTCAATTAGTCCTTACGTCGGTCTATTTGGAACAGTATGGGGCATCATGCACTCATTTATTGCTTTAGGTGCGGTAAAACAAGCAACGCTTTCAATGGTTGCGCCGGGTATCGCAGAAGCACTGATCGCAACGGCGATGGGTCTTTTTGCTGCTATCCCTGCCGTTGTTGCTTATAACCGTTTTACCGCTGATGTAACAAAAGTTGAAAACATGTACGGTACATTTATGGAAGAATTTTCGAATATCTTATACCGTCAAGCTTTTGCAAATCAGGGGAGCTAAATGGCGTATCAGCGTAAACGACGGAAGATGACCGCAGAGATCAATGTGGTCCCTTATATCGATGTGATGTTGGTATTATTGATCATTTTTATGGTTACGGCACCTTTTGTCACTCAAGGTGTGGATGTTCAATTACCGCAAACATCAAGTGCTAAAACTGCGGCTGACTTGGCGGCGGAAAATGATGAAGCTAACTTTATTATTGTTGAAGTGAATCAAGAGGGGGGTTATCGACTCAGTGTTGATAATGGCCCTAAACAATCCGT
The DNA here is from genome assembly GCF_021513135.1 of Vibrio sp. SS-MA-C1-2. Classification (NCBI taxonomy): domain Bacteria; kingdom Pseudomonadati; phylum Pseudomonadota; class Gammaproteobacteria; order Vibrionales; family Vibrionaceae; genus Vibrio; species Vibrio sp. SS-MA-C1-2. Next base: position 2,717,810 of record NZ_CP090981.1, on the reverse strand, counting down.
TTCCGCTGAAGATCTATTAGTGAGAGTAAAAGCTGAATTACAGATTAAGCCAAAATCAACGGTCATGGTGGGTGGTGATGCTCGAGTTCCGTACGCGGATGTAATTTTAGCCCTCGATCTTCTTAATCAAGCGGGTGTTGATTCCGTCGGTTTAATGACGCAACCGTTAGAAAATTAGGTAGGAGGAGAGTATGGATGATAAGAACTACACACTTCCTATAATCATTTCGGTTCTTCTGCATGGGGTATTAATTGGTATTTTAATTTGGGGTTCAAATTCAGATAAAGTTGAGCTTAAACCTCAAGGAAGTAGCATTAAAGCGGTTGTGATTGATCCTGCACTCGTCAATCAACAAGCAAATAAGATCCGTCAACAACGAGAAGCGGCAAAACAAGCAGAACAAGCTCGACTTGATAAGTTAGCGAATCAAGCAAAAGCGTTAGATAAACAACGAGAAGCAGCAGAAAAACAGTTGAGGGACTTAGAGAAGCAGCGCTTACTTGCTGAGAAAAAAGCAAGAGAAGCAGAAAAAGAGAAAAAGATTCAGCAACAACAAAAGCAAAAAGCAGAACAACAAGCTAAAAAAGCCAAACAACAAGCTGCTGTTGCAGAAGCTGCCCGTCAGAAAAAATTAGCTGAGCAGAAAAAAGCCGAGCAAGCAGCGAAACAGGCACGAGATAAAGCTGAAAAAGAACGAATTCGTCAGCAGCAAGAGAAAAAGCGAGCTGAAGAAGAGGCACGTAAAGCAAAAGCCGTCGCTGCCAAAGCCAAAGCAGAAGCGGAAAAGGCTAAAAAAGCAGAGGCTGAAGCAAAACGTAAAGCGGCTGCTGAGAAAAAGCGAGCAGAAGCTGCCGAGAAAGCGCGGAAAGAACAGGAAGCCAATCTCAATGAAATGTTTACCGGCTTAGAGAGTGAATCTGCTGAACGAAATAGTGCAAAAGGGCAATTTGTTACCAACGAAGTCAACCGTTATGCCGCTATTTTCCAAAATATGATTCAACAAAAATTATTGGTTGATGACAGTATGACTGGAAGGGAGTGTCGAGTTGGATTGAAGCTTGCACCAGGTGGATTGCTGATTGATGTAACAAATGGAGTTGGCGATCCGAACTTATGTCAAGCAACGAAAGCCGCAGTATTAGCGGTTAACCAGTTCCCAATGCCAGAAGATAAAGATGTGGTTAAGCAGCTACAAAATATTAGTCTAACAGTTGCACCAAATTAGAGGGATAGAGAATGATAAAACGTTTTATTTATCTGATGTTATTTACGTTGTTGACAGTCTCTCAAGCTGCAAGAGCGGAATTAGAAATTGTGATTACAGAAGGAGTTGACTCTGCTCGTCCTATCGCTATTGTTCCTTTTCAGTGGAGCGGTGCAGGGAAGTTACCTCAAGATGTGTCAAAAATTATTAGCTCAGATTTAACTCGAAGTGGGCAGTTTAGTCCAATTCCTGTTAGTCGAATGCCTGAAACCCCTTATCCAAATCAAAATGTGGATTTCAGTGCATGGACAGCTATGGGTATTGATGCAGTATTAACTGGCTCCATTAAGCTAAATGCTCAAGGTCAATATGTTATTAATTATCAATTGATTGATACCGTTAAAGGTCAACTTAGCTCTGGTAAAGGGAAGGGTGTTGATGCGTCTGGACAATTAATTATTGATAAAAGTTATTTAGCATTAAATAAACAAGCGATGATATCTAGTGATCGCTTGCGTCAATATGCTCATCGTATCTCCGATCTTGTTTATGAAAAACTAACTGGTCAACGTGGTGCCTTTTTAACGCGTATCAGCTACGTTGTTATTGATGATGCTGCTGAATACCCTTATCAGTTACGTGTAGCCGATTATGATGGTTATAATGAACGATTAGTTTTACGCTCTAAAGAGCCATTAATGTCACCAGCTTGGGCTCCAGATGGTAAGCAATTGGCTTATGTTAGCTTTGAAAATCGTCGAGCTCAGTTATTTGTTCAAGATCTGTTCACCGGTAAGCGTGAAATGGTTGCGTCATATAAAGGTTATAATGGCTCACCTGCTTTTTCGCCTGATGGTAAAACCTTATCATTTGTATCTTCAAAAACTGGAAGTTTACAAATTTATACATTAGATTTAGCAAGTAAAAAACTGACTCAAATTACCCGTGGTCGCGCAAATAATACTGAACAGTTTTGGGATCCTGACGGTCAATCGATGATTTTCACTTCTGACCGTGGTGGCAACCCACAAATTTATCGTGTAAATCTTGCAGATAAACGTGTACAGCGTGTGACGTGGCAGGGAAGTCAAAATCTAGGTGGGCAATTGACACCTGATGGCAAATATTTAATTATGGTTAATCAGACAAACGGTAGTTATAACATCGCAAAGCAAGATATAAAGAGCGGTGCGGTACAAGTCTTAACCAAAACAAGATTGGATGAATCACCAAGTTTAGCGCCAAATGGCAGCATGGTGATTTACAGTTCCGTATACGGTTCTGGTAATGTTTTATCATTAGTATCCATTGATGGGCGATTTAAAGCTCGTTTACCAGCAACAAATGGTCGAGTAAGATCACCATCTTGGTCACCATATTTATAAGCATCGTTAAAATAAAGGAAAGTAATATGCAACTTAATAAAATCGTAAAAAGTCTAGCTCTAGCACTACCAGTTCTAGCATTAGCTGCATGTAGCTCAGATCAAGCAACAGATCAAAGCGCTGCAACTCAAACTACAAATGGTGGTCAATCTACAGTTGTAACAACGCCTGTTGACAATGCAACTTCTGGTATGACTGAAATGGAACAGAAAGAGCAGATGCTACGCCAAGAGCAAACGGTATTCTTCGCATTTGATAACTCTGAAATCAGTGCTGATTACCAAGCCATGTTAGGTGCTCATGCTGCATACTTACGTGATAACACAAACGTTAAAGCAGTTATCGAAGGTCATGCCGATGAGCGCGGTACACCAGAATACAACATTGCATTAGGCGAGCGTCGTGCGAAAGCGGTATCTCAGTATCTTCAAGGTCTAGGTGTTCAAGCTAGCCAACTTTCTATCGTAAGCTACGGTGAAGAGAAGCCACTAGTTATGGGCCACACTGCAAGCGATTACGCTAAAAACCGTCGCGCAGTTATCGTATACTAATCCTTTTTACTAGCAATTTTTTATCATCATTTGATTTAAAGTCATTAGTATAAAAGTAACCGAAAGGTATTAACTATGAACAGTAACTTCTGGCGTCGAACCATGCTAGTGTTACTTGTGAGTGCAGCAGCTCCTGTAGCTGCTGCTCCTGCTCCAGTCAGCGATCTCTCTTCAGGCTCTACGTCGATTGAAAAGCTTGAACGGCTTCTTGATGCCCGTAATCAGATGCAAATAGAGATGCAGCGTAATCTTGATCAGTTAGGTCAAGAGATGGATGAGTTACGTGGGATTGTTGAACGCAATAGTCACGACATCAGTCAAATGGTAGAGCGTCAACGAGAGCTTTATCGAGAACTAGATGCACTCTCAAGTAAACCAGCAGCACCTGCTGCCACTGACACTCAAACCGATCAAACCTATTCTGCGGATGTGAGTGAAAACCAAGCTTATGACCATGCGGTCAATCTGATCTTAAAAGAAAAAAATACGATCAAGCGATTGTCCAATTTAATAGCTTTGTTAAAACTTACCCTCAGTCAAGTTATACCCCCAATGCGCATTATTGGTTAGGTCAACTCTATTTCTCTAAGAGTGACTTAAAAAATGCAGAAGCGAATTTTAAAGCGGTTGCAGCTGTCGCTAAGTCTTCGAAGCGTGCCGATGCATTGTTAAAATTAGGTATTATTGCTGAGAAAAACAGCGATAAAGTAGCAGCAAAAAACTATTACCAATCGGTAGTTAATGAGTATGCTGATACATCAACAGCGCAACAAGCTAAACAAAAAATGAATAACCTATAACTCTTCTTACTTGCTTTGCTTACTTGAAGTTACTGAACTTAAGAGAGCTAAATTGCAGTTAGGTGGATAAATTGATATTAAAACTGAACCCAATAGATGACGCTTTTTTCTAAATAGCTTATCATTGGGTTTTGTTCTTTTTACTTGTTCGTCAGAATTAAAAATAATAAGCACTAACATACAACTTTAATGTAACTCTTTTATACCTAGCAATGCCAAATATGTAGGGTATACATTAACAGATGGAAACTGTGAGAATAACCATGAATACAATCTATGATCCAAAATATGCTGTTTACCCATTTCCTCCGAAGCCGGTAAAGCTAAGTGACGCTGAAAAGCAGCAATATAAAGAGAAAATTAAAGCATTATTAGTTGAGAAAGATGCCGTATTGGTGGCTCACTATTACACTGATCCTGAAATTCAAGCTTTAGCAGAAGAGACAGGTGGCTGTGTTGCTGACTCTTTAGAAATGGCGCGTTTTGGTAATCAACATCCAGCAAAAACATTATTAGTTGCTGGTGTTCGTTTTATGGGTGAAACCGCTAAAATTTTAACACCAGAAAAAACCGTGTTAATGCCAACGCTAGAAGCTGAATGTTCTCTTGATCTTGGTTGTCCGATTGATGAGTTTAGCCAATTTTGTGACGCTCACCCTGATCATACCGTTGTTGTCTATGCCAATACGTCTGCTGCGGTTAAAGCACGTGCTGATTGGGTGGTGACTTCAAGTATTGCTTTAGAAATTGTTGAAAGTTTAGATGCTGAAGGTAAAAAAATCATTTGGGGCCCCGATCGTCATTTAGGTAGCTATATTGCCGATCAAACCGGTGCAGATATGCTGCTATGGCAAGGCGAATGTATCGTTCATGATGAATTTTCTGCTCGTTCATTGATGGATCTAAAGGCCGTTCATCCTGATGCCGCAATTTTAGTTCACCCTGAATCACCTGCAAGTGTGGTTAAGATTGCTGATGCTGTGGGTTCAACCAGTCAATTAATTGCCGCAGCTAAATCGCTACCTAACCAAAAATTGATTGTGGCGACCGATCGCGGGATCTTCTACAAAATGCAGCAAGAAGTACCAGAAAAAGAGTTAATGGAAGCGCCAACAGGAGGGAATGGAGCAACGTGTCGTAGTTGTGCACATTGTCCTTGGATGGCGATGAATGGCTTGAAAGCGATTGAAGCGGCATTAAGTGAAGGTGGACAAGAACATGAGATCGAAGTCGATGATGCTCTTCGTGTTAAGTCGTTAATTCCGTTAAACCGTATGTTAGATTTTGCCGCTGAGTTAAAATTGAAAGTAAAAGGTAACGCTTAATTTTAAGTCTCTCTGCGTCTCTTTTAAATGTGTTTAAGTGATAGCGAGTCATCGTAAGATCGAAATAAAAAAGCAGCAGTTGGAACATATTCGTGTTATCAACTGCTGCTTTTTATTTATTTTAAACTAGATTTCGAATAAGAGAGAATGCGACTGAGAAATTTATTGATTTGCCTCTACACGCTCAGCAGCACGAATCGTGATACCTGATAGCATGGTTGGCATCGCTTGGTAAATTTCTTCAAGTTGTTCAAAACCTTCTAGACCTTGTTGTGCTAAAGTCGTCATCGCGGTTTCAGGATCAAACAGTAAGCTGACAGATAAAATCACACCACCTAGCAGGGCGCCGTCTTCACTCTCTTCAGGTAGTGTGGTTTCCCAATCATCGCGAGCTAATTGCCAGCCTTGTAGAATACCTTCACAAAAGTCACGACAAGCTTGATTGACGATTTCAGCATCATCCAATTGACAACCTTCAGGCCAGACCCAAGAACCATCAAGAAGTGATGAGCGCGCTTGATTCCACAGATTCACAATAGTTTCTGCGAACGCTTCAAAATCAGCAGCTTCATTAAATGGTGGCGTTTCATCCCCCCCCCCCATAAAAAAGCGATCCACTCAGATGGATTAATCATTTCAGGTGCAGCCGCCATTGCGGTCACAAAACCGGTGATTTGATCCTCAGAGAGTAGGCGATCTTTTAATTCTGGTTGTGATAAAATTTCTGATAATGGAGTTGGCATTCACTTGTCTCATTGTTGTTTTTGGTTATTCTATCAGTTTATCTCTGAGATAGAAGAGGGTTTAAGCGTCAAACCTTCTTCACTTTGGAGAAAATGATAAAAAACACCTTGAGCTTAATGCTTTTTGTTGATCAATTAATCAAACGATTTGTTTTTTAATGATATAGCTTGACCCTCTGTAAAGATATCACTATAGTAACGCCTCATTCGCGAACAGCGAATATTCGGTGAGTTGTCCGAGTGGCTGAAGGAGCACGCCTGGAAAGTGTGTAAGGGGCAACCCTTCGAGAGTTCGAATCTCTCACTCACCGCCACATTTAGAACCCCAGTATCTTTATCAATTACTTTTAGTTGATACAGATACTGGGGTTTTTTGGTTTTTGGTATCTCTGAACTTAAGTCGTACTTTTGTCAGTCAATTTTACTTTCCTCATGGTATTAAATTGTTATAATATAACAATAGTAATTTTTTAGCACAGGGAAAACATCGTGAAAAACCTTCATAAATTAACACTTTTAAGCTTATTAACAGCAACAACCGCGGTTAACGCGGAAGAATTTATCCAGCACGATGCTCATGTTCATGGTCATGTTGAGTTGTATGCTATTCAAGATAATAATCAACTGCTACTTGAGTTTAATTCACCAAGTGCTGATATCATTGGTTTTGAGCATGCGCCTAAAAATAGTGATCAACAGACAATTGTTAATAATGCCGTTAATCTCCTTTCTACGCCTTCATCGATTGTTTCTCTAACCAAGAAAGCGAATTGTGAAGTGATTGGTAAGCAGGTTATCTCTCCATTTGATCATGACGACCACGCGGATCATGATGAGCACGAGCATGACGACCACGCAGATCATGATGAGCACGGGTATGACGACCACGCAGATCATGATGAACACGGGCATGACGACCACGCAGATCATGATGAGCACGGGTATGACGACCACGCAGATCACGATGAGCACGGGCATGACGACCACGCAGATCACGATGAGCACGGACATGATGACCATACAGATCACGATAGCGGCCATAGTGCATTCTCTGTTCAATACACTTACCAGTGTGACAATATCGATGCATTGACAGAGATCTCTACCCAGTGGTTTACTCACTTTACCAATACCAAAGAGATCAAAGTGACTTATTTAGCGGGAACTAAGCAGTTACTTAAAGAATTAACACCGACAAACTCAACACTTTCTATCAAATAGTGTATTTAGTGTAAAATTGAGACTTAAGGCTACGGAATGCTTAATTGAAAGATTGATTAATCCAAGCAGGTCTGTAGTTTTAATTAGCTATACCCTTCTTACTTGAAGTTGCTCGGTTGTTGGCTACGCTCGTTCGCCCCAATTATATAGAAAACCTATATTCATGGGGCCTCATTCACTTGCCATCTACTAGCAACGCCAATTACTTTGAGTATAGTGTTTTAAATGGTTAAAACTTTAGCTAATTAAATTTCATATAAAAAGTATTAAATAATAGCGTTCAATTAATACGTTAACGAAAGATTAATTGAACATTTAATGACCAATGATTGAGTGTTATGACCAATAAATCAGAAGAAAATAATATTGCGGTTCTGGATAATGTGACTTTTAGATGGGCAAAAAATAGTGCTCTGACATTATCGATTCCCTCTTTAAATATTAATAAAGGAGAGCTTCTTTTTATTAAAGGCGCAAGTGGTAGTGGAAAATCCACCTTATTGAGCCTATTAACGGGAATCAATCAGCCCGAAAGTGGGTCTATCTCTATTCTCGGGCAGGATTTAACGCGATTGAGTTCAAGTCAAATTGATAAGTTTCGCGCTGATCATGTTGGTTATATATTTCAACAGTTTAATTTGTTGCCTTATCTTTCTGTTATTGAGAATGTGGTTCTATCTTGTCAGTTTTCCAAGAAGAGAAAAGCCAGTTGCAATCGTTCCCCAAAAGAGGATGCGGCAGCACTTTTAACCCAACTCAATATTCCTGCTGATCTTCATCATAAAAAGGTAAGTGAAATTAGTATTGGTCAACAACAGCGTGTTGCTGCGGCTCGATCTCTATTGGGTAAACCATCATTGATTATTGCTGATGAGCCAACGTCTTCTCTTGATCACGATAATCGAGTTGCATTTATTAAAGTGTTAATGGCTCAAGTCAAAGAGGTGGGAGCAACGCTGATTTTTGTTAGTCATGATTCCACGTTAGAGCCCTATTTTACTCGCAGTCTCTCTCTTTCAGAGCTAAATCGAGCAGGAGATCTAAAATGAGTACGCTATTACAATTAGCATGGAAGAGTTTGCTGAATCGTCGAGCAACCGCCATTTTAACTATTTTAACGGTCGCGATTTCGGTTGTATTGCTATTAGGTGTTGAAAAGATTCGAACTGAAACCAAAAGCAGTTTTGCGAATACGATCTCTGGTACCGATCTGATTGTGGGCGCTCGTTCAGGCCAAACAAATCTATTGCTCTACTCTGTATTTCGTATCGGTAATGCCACCAATAATATCGATTGGGCTAGCTACCAACACTTTAAACATCACCGTTCAGTAAAATATACGATTCCTATTGCATTGGGCGACTCCCATAAAGGATTTCGTGTGATGGGAACCAATCAAGACTACTTTAAATACTTTAAGTTTGGTAAAAAACAGACGTTAACATTTAAAGCAGGAAAGCCGTTTAATTCTCTGTTTGAGGTGGTTATTGGTGCAGATGTTGCCAATAAGTTGGGTTATAAAGTGGGCTCAGAGATTATTATTGCTCATGGTTTAAGTGATGTGGCATTTAGTCGTCATGATAATTTACCGTTTAAGGTTGTGGGAATTCTTAATCCAACAGGAACCCCTGTTGATAAAACAGTGCATGTCTCTTTGCAAGCGATTGAAGCGATTCATGTTGGTTGGGAATCGGGAGCGAAATCTCATGACACATTGAGCGCTGAACAGATGCTAGAGCAGCAACATCAACCAAAACAAATCACTGCCTTTTTTGTTGGTTTAAACTCTAAGTTTCAAACCTTTGCGCTACAACGAGAAATTAATGATTACCGTAAAGAGCCGTTAATGGCAATTTTACCAGGAATTGCGCTACAAGAGTTATGGGGCATGATGGCAGTCGCTGAAAAGTCATTGACGGTGATCTCGATATTTGTGGTCTTTACTGGGTTACTCGGTATGTTGAGTAGTCTACTGACGAGCCTTAATGAACGCCGCAGAGAGATGGCGATTTTACGTTCAATTGGTGCGCGTCCTATTCATATTTTTACTCTGTTAATGAGTGAAGCATTTTTGCTGACCGCAATTGGGCTGATTTTAGGTACAATCATTCTATATGGTGGTTTAGCATTGGTTAGCCCATGGATTGCCGCAAACTACGGAATTAACATTACACTGTCTGCTCTGTCACTTTATGAGATGAAACTGATTGCAATGATTCTATTTTCTGGTGTAATCATCGGAATTATTCCTGCAATAAAAGCGTATAAGAATTCACTGTCTGATGGGATGACAATTAAGGTATAAAATGAAAAAAATAAAATATATATTAATGAGCTTTTTATTAGTTTGGGGCAGTGTTGCTAAAGCAGAGCCTTTACTTTTAGATTGGTTAGATTTAATTCCAGAATCAGAGCAAAAAAGTGCCGATGCAAATGGCATTTTACCTGCTGATCATTCTGGCTCTGCTGCTCAACAATCGGTTATGTTGTGGGATGTTAGAGAAGAACTTAATGGCAGTGAAGTAAAAATCCCTGGTTTTGTTATCCCTTTAGAAGGGGATGATAAAGTGATCACAGAGTTTCTATTAGTGCCTTACTTTGGTGCTTGTATTCATGTTCCGCCACCGCCACCTAATCAAATTATCTATGTGAAAATGGAAAAAGGTGCACCGATTGCCGAGTTATGGGACGTGATTTATGTTGTTGGCACATTAAAAACAGAAACGCATAATAATGACCTAGCTGAGACTGGATATTTGATCGATGCAACACGTATTGAAGCGTATGACGACATGTAATTTGTCGCTCTAAACGTTTAGCTTTATCTTCGTTAAATTTGAAACTGTAGGTTGTTACCTTCATTCATTAGCCCCAGTTATATAGCACATCTATACTCATGGGGCCTCACTCACTTGCCGCCTACTAGCAACGCCAATTAATTTTAGGTATAGGCAATTTACTTATGTGTCGCAGTAGGCGAACATACTGAAGAGTAAATTGCCTTTTTAAAAAGAATCGTCCTCTTTATCCCTTAGACGTCAATAATGTTTTATTTTTTATAAAGAATATTCCTGCTTGTGTTCACCTCTCATAATTGCCTTTATTTGTGACAAGTAGCCCAATCCTTTAATGTAAAATATGTAATTTATTGCACTCACCTAGATGCTTATTGTATTAATAAATAATATTTATTAATTATATTATTTAGTTAAAGGGATTTTTTATGAAAAAACAGACTGCTTGGGGCTTTTTTCAGTCTCTAGGTAAAACCTTTATGTTACCTGTTGCGCTGCTTGCGTTTTCCGGTATTTTATTAGGTATAGGCGCAGGCTTCAGTGGCTCCGCAATTCAAGAGACTATTCCATTTTTATCCGCCCCTTGGATCCAAGCTATATTTACCTTTTTTATTAAAATTGGTTTAGTCGCCTTTATCTTTTTACCTTTACTTTTTGCTATCTCTATACCGTTAGGTTTGGCAACGGAAGATAAAGGTGTTGCTGCAATGTCAGGCTTTGTTGGCTATGCCGTAATGAATCTTTCAATTAGCACCTATTTGTCTGTTTCTGGTGGAATTGAAGGTGCGACGATTAAAGATATTATCGGTATTAATACGATTGATACCGGTGTTCTTGGTGGTGTTATCGTCGGTATTATTGTTTATAAATTGCATGAACGTTTTAGAGAAATAGAGTTACCTGATGCTTTTGCGTTCTGGGGCGGTTCTCGCTTTGTACCGATTATTACAACGATTGTGATGTCAATTGTTGGTCTTCTTGTGCCTTTAATTTGGCCACCAATTCAAGGTGTGATTAACTCAATCGGCATGTTAATTGGCCACGCTGGTGCATTTGGCCCCTTTATTTTTGGCGCAGGTGAGCGTTTACTTTTACCATTTGGTCTTCATCATATTCTTGTCGCTATGGTTCGCTTTACTGAAGCCGGAGGTACACAGGTTATTGATGGAACGACAGTATCTGGCGCATTAAATATATTCTATGCTGAATTAAGTGCAGGGCTTCCTATCTCTCCAACAGCGACTCAGTTCCTTTCTGGCGGTAAGATGCCAACGTTCTTATTTGGTCTCCCTGCTGCTGCGTTTGCCATGTATCAGTGTGCAAAAGAGAAAAATAAGCCAGCAATTAAAGGACTGATTATTTCTGGTATTATTGCATGTGTGATTGGTGGTATTACTGAACCGATTGAATTCTTATTCCTATTTATCTCTCCAGTTCTATTTGTTATTCATGCCATTTATACTGGACTTGGTTTTATGGTAATGAGCTTATTAGGTGCAACAATTGGTAATACCGATGGCAACTTAATTGATTTCTTCACTTTTGGTGTACTTCAAGGCACTCAAACTGGTTGGTTGAACCTACTTTTGGTTGGTCCTATTTGGGCTGCGCTTTATTACTTTACGTTCAAGTTTGCGATTTTAAAGTGGAACTTAATGACTCCGGGACGCTCTGATGATGAAAGTGGTGTTGAGGATGCTAAAACGATTAAAGATGCAGGTAATCTAAAAGCGAAGCAATTCATTGCTGCGTTAGGTGGTGCAGAGAATATTACCACGTTAGATAACTGTATTACTCGTCTACGTATGACCGTTGCTGATATGAGTAAAGTTGAAGAAGATACCTTGAAAAAACTGGGTGCGTTAGGTGTTGTTATTTTAGATGAAAATAGCCTACAGGTAATTATTGGCCCTCAAGTTCATGTTCTTAAAAATAGCATGGCGAAACTAGTTTAATACTAAAGGTGTGACTCAAATAAGAGAAGGATATTCATCCAGAGAGTATAGAAAAAGGAGCTAAAATAGCTCCTTTTTGTTTTATTTAGTAATTTGAAGTGGGGTATATACCTAAAATAATTGGCGTTGCTAGTAGGCGAACGAGCGACGCCAACAACCTAGCAGCTTCAAGTATGAGGGGGATAGTTATAGGATACTCATCTTCAATAATAACAATATAAAGGTAAAGAAATGTTCAATAAAGAAGTCGATAGAAAAGGAACATATTGCACTCAGTGGGATTATGTTCAAGACCGTTTCGGTAAGGCCAATTTATTACCTTTTACCATTTCGGATATGGATTTTAAATCACCACAAAAAATTATTGATGTCGCGGTTAAACGTTGTGAGCATGGTGTTTTTGGTTATTCTCGTGCTAATCATGCAGATTTCCAAGGTAGTGTGACTGCTTGGTATCAGAATCGTTTTTCGGTATTACCTCAATTAGATGAAGTTGTTTATTCTCCTTCAGTTATTTATACCTTAAGTAAATTTATTGAATTAAAATCTCAACCTCAAGATAAAATTGTCGTGATGACCCCCATGTATGATGCATTTATTAAATGTATTTTTAGTTCAGATCGTCAATTAATTGAAAATCCAATGACTTTACATGAAGGAGAGTGGACGATAGATTTTATCGACTTAGAACATAAATTTAAACAATCTGAAATTTTTATATTATGTAACCCACAAAATCCTACAGGTCGCGTTTTTACCATTGATGAAATGGAAAAAATCGCGAATTTGGCTGATAAATATAATGTATTTGTTATTTCCGATGAAATTCATATGGATATTATTCGTCGCAATAAACATATTCCTTACTCGAAAGTGAGTTTAAATAATCACTATATGATTGCTTCTTCGGCATCAAAGACATTTAATATTCCAGCATTTGGTGGCTCTTATGCCATTATACCTTCTCAACAAGATCGTGATAATTTTGCCACGATGATGAAAAATCGAGATGGCTTAAGTTCTCCAACTATTTTAGGCGTCTTAGGAACGATAACTGCGTATAATGAATGTGAAGATTGGCTAGCAGAATTAAACGATTATTTGAATGAAAATTTTATGAAGCTAAAAGAACAGTTAAATGAAATGGGGATTGAGTATACGATTCCTGATGGTTCTTATTTAGCATGGATTTCCATTGAGCACTTAGCTATTTCTCAACAAGAGTTACAGGAAAGGTTGATTGAAAATGGCGTTGCGATTATGCCGGGAAATACTTACGGCGAAAAGTATAGTAACTACATCCGTCTCAATTTAGGTGCACCTTGGAGCAAAATAGAGCAGGGTATAAAAGCGCTAAAATTAGCGATAGTTGAATAATCGATTTAGAAAACTTGGAGCTGCAGTGTATTTTACTGCAACTTCAAGCTTGATAAGAAATTAGCTAATTTGAGTCAATTCATTAATCGTAAATGAGAGCGTTTTATCCTTAGTGGCTGCTTGATATTGTGCAATGTGTGAGTTAGCAAGGTGTGTTACTAAATGTTCTTTAGATTGCCAATTTTCATAAAAAGTAAAATGAGCCGGATTCTCATTATTTTGATGTAAAACATACCCTAAACAGCCATCTTCTTTCAAGGTTGGCTCAACGAGTTTTAATAGCTCTGATTTGACCAATTCGATAGCATCATCTTTCGCCACAATATCGGCAACAATCGTTAAGTGAGGCATAATTTTCCTTTATTGAATTATTTTAAGCAGTAGAGCTTAATTGTAGCTTAAGGATCAATATAAAGGGTAGCTAAAATCACATCACTGTATTTATTTCCACCTAACTTGTTTTTTTGTGGTTGAGTTTTGATTAAGCAATTGAGTTGAAAGGTGTGTTTATATTTTTGGTTATTATTACTGATTTTCACTTTATTAAATGCTTTAAAATCAAATTTAGCTTTTTTTGTTAACTGTTCATTGCAAATAGTATAGGGGATGCGATCTTTCAGTTTACTGTTATATAAAACACCTTTTGGTTTCCCCACTGATTCTAATGTCATGTAGTCAAATTTATTGGTACCGTTAACCAGAAAGTAGACCTCTTTTTGTTGAGCTTCGATCAAATTACCGAGTTCAACATTAGCGCGAGTTTCACCAGATTGATGACTTTTTTCAGTTGAAATGGTTAAAGAGGGACGATTTGGATCTTGATGATTTATTATCAAGGTTATGAAGCTATTGATGTTAGTTTTATTTAACCGACTTAAACTTTCTCTGCTTAAATTTAAGCTTTTGACATAATTGACAACTTGACTGCGCGTTAAGCGTTCCCCATTTTTTGGATCACATAGATAGAGAGTGGTGCTAAAGCGTTGCTGGGAACACAGTTGCTGCTTTAATTGTGCACGGTTATCTGTTGATAGACGACTATTAACCTTTCCTGCACCGACACTAGATGCAAGAGATAGGCTTAAATATATTTTCCCTTGATACTGCTCTTTAGGGATTTGATCTTTCTTTACTGGTGAGATGACTAAATTGAAGTGAAAAGGGCATGTTAAATTTGCGCCCTGCAACTGACAATGTTTGCGGTTAGTCTCCCCTAAATAAATAACAGCGACAGAGCGATTAAAGGGAAGTTTATTACCTTGTTGTACCGTGTAAAGACGAAATGCATTACTATCGAGATCGCTAAGGTCTGGGTAAGCTTTTGAGGGCTGATTTAAATTTTGTATTTCAATTTGAAAGAAGCAAGAAGATAAGCCAGGATCTGAATATCCTTTGCCTTTTTTAAAGGTCACTTTACCCGAATAAGATTCTTGGTACTCTTGATACCATTCTCGTCCTTCTAATGTGATTGTTTTTGAGTGCTTTTTGCTACCGATGCCTTCTAGTATCTCAATGCTTTTAATGGTTAAAATCGGTTCGCCACTCTGGTTTAGGCAAAGTGCTAAAGAGAGAGGGGAAAAAAGTAGAGATAATATAATGCATAGTCTTTTCATTTTTTACTCCTCATCCTTGAGAATGATAGTACCAAGAAGCTTAATTGCATCATCGCCTTCTTTTATATTAATTGGCTGAGAACTTAGGTTACTATTATTCATTTTAATCTGCCATTGACCGGCATAAAGCCCCTTTAAACTGATCGTACCATCTTCGCCACTAAAAAAGAGGATGGGTATACTATCGGGAGTATCTAGGTTGAAAAATTGACCCGCTTTGAGCTGAATCGGTTGATTATCGTTATCAACCAACGAGGCTAAAATAAAGAGCGATTTTTGTTTGTTGAGCTGAATATGTGTACCTGCGGCATAGCGGTTTTTAACCACAAACTGAGTATTAGACAGTGAGGATAACACTTCAATATCATTAGATGATGCACGATAATCCATCGCTTGATAACTCGGTGAGTCAGGAATAATTGCCGGGCCAAAGTGGTCAATCTGCGTTCCGGTATCTAACGTGATTTTATTATCAAATCCATCATAACTAGAGAAGAGAGTAAAGCTATCTTCGATTGGTTGACTTACGCCCCACTCAGAGTCGACAAACACAATGGCACTCTCAAGGTTAAACGCTAAACTGGTGTCTTGGCTTTCTGTTTTACTCAGTTCTGTTTCAGTAAATAAACGTCCAGACCCATAATCACCCCCTAATGTTAGGTTATTTTTTCCGTCTGTTTCACCATGTGACAATTGGATTTTATTCTCCTGTATCCCTTCTTGATACGTTCTACTTAGTAATGTTCGGTGGTTATCGTGGTCTTTAATGTCACTTTCGACACGATAACGTGTAAATATCTCTTCTTGGTCGTTATATTCATAAGCGGTACGGAGGTATTCTGATTCAGAGTCATATTCACTTGAAGCGTAGTGAGGTGATTGCAAAGGTTGCCATTCGACGCGTAATCCCCATACATGTTCATCAATATCGCTGTCGGTATAACTATATCTAACAGAGAAAGTCCAACTCTCTTGTTGATGTTGAAAATTGGCTCGATATTGATTTGAGATAGGGGTGATATTGTCATGATATTGCGTGTGCAACGTATTTAAGGTGACTTGGCTGCTTGAAGTGATACCGATAGAGAGGTAGGGCTGAATAACAGATTCAATTTTACTGGCAAAAAGTTCAGACTCTCTTGCATCCGTATCATTATAGTAATAACTAGTTTGGTAATTTTCATTGTAATACTCAATACTCATCCCGTAGGTGAGGTAAGTTGAATCAAAGGTTTGGATTGGCGTAAATGTCGTATCGCTGATTAACTCAAGCCGAGTTGCCCAACCGTAGCCTAAATAGTTATCAAAACTATTTGAAAAATCAAAGGTGAGATAACCAATGTTAGTCCCCACTTGCTGGATAGCACCGACAACCGCAAGGCGCTCTTTGAGTTGGCTATAGGTATTTAATGTCCACATATCATTGATGCCATAGCGATACGAACCAATAATTGCGGCATCTTGACTTTCAACTTCATCGACGGTTGTTGCATCAGCATATTGGAAACCTACTTTAAAATCGTATTCAAATTGGTTATTTTCAAGCATATCATCTCGTTGATAATAGGTATCTTCAACACGGTTAAAGCTGCCATCACTTCCTGTCGTATCTACACGAATAAAGTTAAGTCCCGTCTCCATCGGAACCCCTTTTAATTGATAACGACCCGCTGGCAAAGTGGCTTGATAGGTAATCTCATCATTAACAAATAGTTGTATTTCACTGGTTATTGGCAGTTGAAAATTATAAAAAAAGTTGGATGTTTTACCTTCTTTGTTATTGGCCATGGTTGTTCTTCTATTAATGCCAAGCCCAAGGATCTTATCATCAAAATTAGCTGCAATGGGGGTCGGGGATAGTTGCCAATCACTATTTAAGGGATGCAGTTCTCCAGCAATGATATGAGCATTCAATGTATCGTTAGGATAAATAACTCGAGCGGCAGTGAACTGATAGTCTTTTTGTTTATCGTTGCTATTAATGCTGTTTTCGATCTGGTAAATAAATTCATCTAGATTGATAGAGGCATCGATCTGTTGGTTGCCACTATAGTTGCTCCCTTGTTGTTGGTTATTTGAATAGAGATTAACAAAGCCAGAAGTTGAGCTGGAGGTAAAGGCTACATCTTGACTCTCTTCGGTAAAATAATTGAGGGTGAGACGTTTACGTATATCCGGTGGTGTTGTTATTCGAGTCGTGAATGTTGCTTGATCAAATGCGACTCTAAAGCCTCTTTCTTGCATAATATTGAGGTTGAGTTTATCACCATTGATCCAAGTTTCAGGGGCAGAAAAGCCTTGGGTTAAATGACGTTGAATTGTCGGCAGTAGTGCATTAGGAAGTGTGATTTTTTTATTAAAACTATCCCACTCAATATTGAGTGACTCCTCTTGGGAACCATCAATAATCAACTGACTATTGATGGTTTGAGTCGAAGTGGTAATATCAATTCCAAAGGCTAAGCGATACATTTCTGCTTTATCCATGGCTCGACTGTTTACAGAAAAAGTTAACAAGAGTGTTAAGATAATGAATCTCAGTATATCCATAAACTGCTTAGAATTACCGTTGAAGATAAAGCATTCCTATTGAACTTGAATTACTTTTTTAATTGTAATTTTATTTATGGTTTTAAATTGGTTGGAATCTATATTTACGGAGATATCTCTAACCTCACCCGCCAATAAGTTAGGTCTGTTCATTAAGCCGACACTATTTTCATCATCAGTAAAGGTACTAATTAACGCTTCTTTACCATCAATATCGAGAATGATGCGATCAGCGATGATCCCTCTATTACCTTTATTATCAACTGTTAATGTTAACTGCTGTTTTTTTTCTTGCCATTTAAAGCTGTCTAATTTGATATTTGCTTTTGCATTTTCTGGGCGGATATAAATTGACTTTACCATTGCAAACATCACATTAAGAGCGGGTGCATCACCACTGTTAAATTGAATCGGAACTTGTTTTGCGACGACTCGAAGTGGAACCTCTGTTTTGGGCATTTTATTGCTATTCCAAACTAAGGTGACCAACTCTGTGCTATTTGGACTAACGATGATATTTTGTGGGAATGCAGTTACCAGAGGGTAAGGCTTTGAATAATCTTCAACGCCAGCTTGGTTAAATGTACGTTCAAACACTTTTACCTGTAATGCAATGGTTTCATCACCACTATTAATAATAGAAACCGCCATCTGCTTATCATTAACTGAAGAGTAGATGGGATCTTCGATTTCAACTTGAAACGCATTGATCGAAAAAGAGCACAACAGTGAAAAGAATAAAAATAGGCATCTGATCAAAATAGCCCCCTATAAAATTGATTTAAATATCATTAATAATGTGAAAATTAATTCTGTTCTGCAATCGTAATGGTTAAGGTATCGTTATAAGGGTCTTTTTGCTGTAATAATTGTTTTTTTTCTAAGTTTGTTACAAAAGACAGATTAATTTCTGCATTTTCAGCTGGTTGTTGTTGATTGCTGGTGTGCATAATACGTAATGCCTG
This sequence comes from Vibrio sp. SS-MA-C1-2, assembly GCF_021513135.1. Taxonomy (NCBI): domain Bacteria; kingdom Pseudomonadati; phylum Pseudomonadota; class Gammaproteobacteria; order Vibrionales; family Vibrionaceae; genus Vibrio; species Vibrio sp. SS-MA-C1-2. The sequence continues at coordinate 2,699,325 of NZ_CP090981.1, read as the reverse complement.
ACAATCCCCGCTGCCAGAACCTATTTTATTAAATATGCATGGTTGAGCTGAAGGCAGTGCTGTAAAAGCGCCCCATTTATCGTCATTTTCTGGTGTCATGGAGACAGAGTAAGAGACGGTTGTTTGTCCGCTTTGTAATCCGCGATTACTACTTGATAACGAAATGATTAAATTTGAAGCAACGGTACTTGAAAAGGTTAATGTGGAATCGGAGGAGCTCGCAGTATTAACTTCGGTTCCTGATGTTAGTCCTAAAGAGACAGCATCACTTGACGATTGAATTGAATAGGCTCCATCAATATTGGCATTGATATCTAAAGTCGCAGTGTGTTGGTCATTACTTAATTTGGCTAAAGCGGTGGAGCTTAATAGCACTAAACTCGTGACTAATAATTTTTTCATTTTCGTTCTTCTCTCTAAATACTATTATTTAAACTTAGAGGAGATCTATTATTATTCAAGAGTGATTCTAAAAATCATATTATACTCGTCTTACTTGAAGTTGCTGGGTTGTTGGCTACTCTCATTCGCCCCAATCATAGAGTACACCTATACTCATGGAGCCTTACTCACTTGCCGCCTACTAGCAACGCCAATTACTTTGAGTCTATCCGGCCAATTTAAAAGTAATCCTCTGAAACTATAATCATTTTTGTTTGTTTATGATTTTTATTGAGGTTTTTACACCAATATATTCTCCATATACCGCACAATTAGTTTATGTTTATGGTCAAAAGCATTTATAATATAAATTATTCAGTATTGATAAAATTGAGTTATCAGTCATTTTTGATCAATATGATGACATCAGACTAAAAGGGATTAGTGATGAAGAATAAATATATAATAACACTGATTTTTATTGGTCTTTTGAGCGGTTGTGCTTCAAATGAATCAGCAAATCAGTCTGCTCAGCCACAAACAAATTTAGAATTAAGTCGTTTTGATTCATTACAGACGCGATTAAATAGTGTGACGGATAGCTATAGCGAAAGTGATTTAGCGTGGTATGCCAATAAAAATTATAAGGCGATGACGTCTGCTGTAAATGATGCGCTTGATGCTTATTCTGAGTTTGAGCTAGAACCAAATAAAATCAATGATTCGGGTTTCTTCTCGAGTAAAACGTATGGTGAGCAAGTTGAAGAGGCATTAAATAACTACGATATCGCTTTCCAGCAAGCCAAGATAACGAAGGCCAGAGTCAAATCTGTGTTAAGTGTTGCCTTTGATAACCGTCAATATCTCTATAGTACGAATGCAGCTCATTACTATCCAACAGAAGCGAGAAATGTTGAGTTAGCGCTAAAAAAAGTGGTTGATTATGTCGCGGTAACCAAAACGAAAGAAATTGACCCTCAACGAATTAAAAATCTCGAACAACAACAACATAATCTTGAGGTTAAAGCGGTCACTGCAAACTATTTAGGAACAGCAATTAGTCAATACAATAAGCAAAAAAGTCGACGTTATAATAAAGATACACCGATTGTTTCAGCTAAAGCAGGAACATTATTATCACAAGCAGAAAGTTTTGTAGAAACTCATCCTCGTGACTACATTGAAATTGAGAATAAAGCTCGATTAGTCAACTTTGCTCTACAGCGTGCAGATGTGATGACTAAACAGGTGAGGGAATTGGCGAATTTGTCTGATGATCAATTGGAAAATTATTTATTGAAACTTGAAACATCGCTTTATCAAATTTCAACGGCAACCGGTGTCGGTGATCATCGAGATCAACGTTTAACGGATCAAGCGGGTATCATTATTCATGCGCTAACTGAGAAAAATGGAGAGTTAGCATCAGATGTTCATCAATTGAATCAACAGTTGGATAACAATAAACAGAAGCTAATCTTGACTGGACAGCAAATTGATACCTTACAACATGAAAATAAAAGTTTACGTTATCAGTTACAGCAGGCGGGAATCGACTTGCCAGAAGCGTCGACGCTTAAGCCACATGTAGCGCCAACAGCAGAAGATGATCACGTTCAGCGTGATCAATCGTCTGTTGAAGAGCGAAGTACTAAACCTGATGATAATCTACAAAAGGCAACGGAAAACACGCAGCATTAATATACCTTTCATACTTGAAGTTGCTAGGTTGTTGGCTGCATTTGTTCACCCCAATCATATAGTACAGCGATACTCATGGGACCTTACTCTCTTGCCGCCTACTCGCAACGCCAATTATTTTAGGTATCTATTGTCTTTACGTACTCCATCGAAGGGAAACATAGATGGAGTGCGATCACGTTCTTATCTAAACAATAAATCTATTTATCGCCCCCTTCATATTTGAAATTGTTAGGTTATTGTCTTTATTCGTTTACCTATTATTTCAATTTAATTGAGTATTATACGATTTTAATCGTTATAATCTCACCCAAAACAAACCCTCAATAGGAGATGATGTGTTTAAGTTTTTTGAAAGCCTTACCAAGGCGTTTCCCAAGGAAGAACCAACCCAACCGCCAAATACTTTAGTTGCATTCTGCCTCTATTACACCCGTGGGTTTGGTAAAATGTTGATGGTCATGGCTCTTTTAAGTACCATTATTGCAATTATTGAGGTTTCATTATTTGGCTTTATGGGACAACTGGTTGATTGGTTAAGTAACAGTTCACCAGAGACCTTTATTGCTGACAACTCAACCAAGCTCATTTATATCTCCATTATTTTATTGGTTGTGATGCCGTTATTGATTGCGCTTCATTCGCTGGTGGTTCATCAGTCTTTGCTGGGCAATTATCCAATGTCGATCCGTTGGTTAGCTCATCGCTATCTTTTGAAGCAGAGCTTACACTTCTATCAAGACGATTTTGCTGGACGTATTGCCACTAAAGTGATGCAGACTGCATTAGCGGTACGTGAAGCGGTGATGAAAACCTTGGATGTCTTTGTCTATGTGGGTGTTTACTTCACCAGTATGTTGGTGATTTTAGCGGATGCTGACTATCGCTTAATGTTGCCAATGCTAGTCTGGCTTGCTGCTTATGTGGTTATTCAGCTCTACTTTGTACCTAAACTAAAAAATGTTGCAGCGAAACAAGCCGATGCCCGTTCATTAATGACGGGGCGTATTGTTGATAGCTATACCAATATTGCGACGGTTAAGCTTTTTTCTCATTCTAGTCGTGAAAGTGATTATGCCGAGAGAGGGATGAAAGGCTTTTTAGGCACCGTGAATGCGCAAATGCGCTTAGTCACCGCATTTAATATTTGTGTCGAAATTGCAAACTACCTTTTAGTCTTTAGTATTGCTGCGATATCTATCTATCTTTGGTCTGAAGAGGCGATCACTATTGGGTCGATTGCGGTAGCAGTTAGCTTAGCACTACGTATTAATGGGATGTCTAAATGGATCATGTGGGAAGTCAGTAGCCTGTTTGAAAATATCGGTACTGTGATGGATGGAATGAGTACCATCTCTAAGCCTATTGTGATCCAAGATAAGCCTCAAGCGCCTAATCTAAACGTAGATAAAGGTGAAATTGAGTTTAAAAATGTCGACTTCCATTATGGTGATAAGAATAAAGGGGTCATCTCTAATTTAAACCTTAAGCTTAAAGCGGGTGAGAAAGTGGGCATTGTTGGTCGTTCTGGGGCGGGTAAATCGACATTAGTGAACCTGTTACTGCGCTTCCATGATATTGAAGGTGGCGATATTACCATTGATGGTCAATCAATCAGTGGTGTTAATCAAGATTCGCTACGTAGCAAGATAGGTATGGTGACTCAAGATACCTCTCTGCTTCATCGATCTATCGGTGAAAACATCAAATATAGTCATCCAGATGCGACGGATGAAGAGCTCTTTACGGCAACGAAACAAGCTCATGCGGATGAATTTATTGCCGATCTTTCCGATCCTCACGGTAATACAGGTTATGATGCTCAAGTCGGTGAACGTGGGGTTAAGCTTTCTGGTGGTCAACGTCAGCGTATTGCAATTTCTCGAGTGTTACTGAAAAATGCGCCAGTGTTGATCTTAGATGAAGCAACATCTGCACTCGATTCTGAGGTGGAAGCCGCGATTCAAGAAAGCTTAGATGAATTAATGGAAAATAAAACGGTCATAGCCATTGCTCATCGTCTTTCTACTATAGCTGCCTTAGATCGCTTGATTGTGTTAGATCAAGGACAAATTGTTGAGCAAGGGACTCATGAAGAGCTGTTAAAGAATAACGGCATTTATGCGCAACTTTGGCAGCACCAAACGGGTGGATTTATTAAAGATCAGTAATCATATTCCTAACAAGTTCAAGTAAGAAGGGGATATTTAAGGTCGCTATTCTCAATCAATAAATAAGTAAATAAGTAAAAAAGTATAAATAAAAGGTTAGATTTAATGTGATAACGCATCCATTGAATCTGGCCTTTTTTATTTGGTTAACTCACTCATAGCGAGCAAAGTTATCGATAATAAATTGAATAAATAACTTAAGGCGCTCAGGCTGATAAGGGTCTCGTTGATAGACCAGATAAAAAGGGGTGGCTGGGATCTGCCACTTCTCAAATACAGATATTAACTGCTGTTCTTTTAGCTCGTGTGGACAATAAATTGTGGGTAAACGGACAATCCCGCGATGCTGTTTGGCACTATTTAGCATTGCTCGGCCACTTTTACAGCGGAAAGTACCTGAGATGGGGATATCAACTTCTTCATTATTATCTTGATGATGAAACGTCCAGTGCTGTACGGAACCAGTAATACATTGATGTAAGGTTAACTCTTTGGGGTGGCTTGGACGCCCATGCTGCTTGAGATATTGGGGTGAGGCTAAAGTATCAATCGTTAAATTAGTCAACTTACGAGCAATAAGACTTGAGTCTTCTAATTTCCCCATTCTAAACACCAGATCAAAATCATCATGAATGAGATCGACACGTTGGCTACTAAAGTCTAGATTGATTGAAATATTAGGATAAACAGCTAGAAAATCATTGACCAATGTAGTGATGATCTCTTCACCAATATAGCCACCCACACTATTAATATTAATTGATCCTTGCATGGCATTACCACTATTAATGGTATTAAGTATTGCGTGATCAATCGTTTGTAGCGAGCCTTTACATTGAGTATAAAACTCTTTTCCAGCGCTGGTTAAGCGTTGAGCTCGAGTCGTTCGTGACAGTAAGCTTACCCCTAAATTAGCCTCTAACTGATTTAATTGTTTAGATAACAAGGAGCGAGAACAATTAAGAATGGCTGCTGCTTTGGTAAAACTCCCTTCCTCAACTATAGTAATAAACAGTGAAATATCGTTAAGGGTGACGTTATGTTTCATTGATACCTTTCCTTTGTTGTTAAAAAAGTATGAGGAGAATTTCATCCTATTTTATTTGTATATATTTGTAAACAATGTTGTGAATATGACGCTATATATCAACAATGAGTTAGCAGTTAATATAGCGTTATTGAAGAGGCACTCAGGCGACTATTGATATTTGAATGTAGTTCCGTTGCTTCTTAGGTAAATCATCTTTTGTTTTTATAATCCATTTCGACAAGTGAGAAAAATATGAAAAAGTTAATTGTTATTACAGGCGCAAGTTCTGGTATCGGTGAAGCAATTGCAAAGCTATTTAGTGCTGATGGTCACCCGCTTCTTCTTCTTGCTCGTCGTGTTGAAAAATTAGAAGCGTTAAATTTACCCAATACGCTTTGTGAAAAAGTAGATGTGACAGATAAAGCGACATTTGAAGCTGCAATTGCAAAAGCAGAAGCACAATATGGCCCTGTTGATTGTCTCGTTAACAATGCGGGTATGATGCTATTAGGTCAAGTCGATACTCAAGAAGCATCTGAATGGCAAACCATGTTTGATGTGAATGTTATCGGCCTTTTAAATGGCATGCAAACCGTTCTTGCGCCAATGAAAGCGCGTAACAGCGGCACAGTCGTTAATATCAGCTCTGTTGCTGGGCGTAAGACCTTTGGTAACCATGCCGCTTATTGTGGTACTAAGTTTGCTGTTCATGCAATTTCTGAAAATGTTCGTGAAGAAGTCGCAGATTCAAATGTTCGTGTGACCACGATTGCTCCTGGTGCAGTTGAAACTGAACTACTTTCTCATACGACTTCAGATGATATCAAAGCGGGTTACGAAGCATGGAAAGAGAGCATGAATGGCGTTCTTGTTGCTGATGATATCGCTCGCTCGGTTGTTTTTGCTTACAACCAGCCACAAGGTGTCTGTATTCGTGAAATGGTGATAGCGGCGACTCGTCAACAACCATAAAAGATAAAAAGTTGTAAACTAAAAAGGTTTACCATGATGGTGGTGCAGTGAAGTTTCTTGCTTCATTGACCACCATTTTTATACATCGCCATACTTGAAACTGCTAGGTTTCTATACCCTTATTACTTGAAGTTGCTAGGTTGTTGGCGTCGCTCATTCGCTCCAATCATATAGTACACCTATACTCATCTTAACCTCGCTTACTCTCTACCAACCTCGCAACGCTAATTATTTTAGGTATATCGTCATTTACTATTCTCTTTATGACTTCAATCCGGCGGGTTCAATATCGGTAACAATCTGACTGACCAGAGTAAATACCGTAGCAAATGGATATTGTTCGAATTGACCAAACCCTGCCATTTTAGTCCCCTTAACTTTAGAAATTAACGGTGTCGTTAATCCGCATAAGAAGCGAGTAATCGTTTTATGAGTTAATGCCTGCTGATTATTGCTCTCTTTACACGCTTCAACAAAAGGAATCACCCAAGCTTCAACATCCGTGAGCACAATGGGATCAAGTTGAGGTTCTGGTAATTTAGCAACGTTGCCTCGACAAACAGAACAGTGGCCACAAGCAACAGGAGCTTGATTATCGGCAAAATAGCCAGCCAATGAATGGCTTAAACAGGATTTACTGGCAAAAAAGTTCAACATATCTTGAGTTCGGTTAATTTCATTGTTCTCTTTCTGTTGAAATAGTTGAGACAATCGCGTGACTAACTCTTGAGTCTCAACACTTTTATCTAAGACTTGGTAAACATCGGTCATCTGTTTACTCTCTAGCTCAATCCAACCTTGTTGGTGAAAATAATCTAATGCAGTAATCACTCGTGCTCTATCTGCTTGGTGTTGTTGCCAGAGTTGAATGAAATCAAGATTGTGCCAAACTTTTGCTCGACTTGAACAATCAAAAATAGATTGGACAAAAGCAGCGCGCTCACCATGAAACTTATTGATGATCTGCTGTTCAGTCTGGTTGAGTTTAAAGCGATATTCGGCAAAATAGCTGTATTTTGTTTTAATGATATGTTGCAGTTCAAGGTAAACTAATAGTGTTTTTAATGGCAATTGCTTGATGTTAGCTTCTCGAGATAGACGAAGAAGAATCAGTTCCCAATCGTGATTTTGTTGATAAATTTGTTCAATAACATACTTTATCGAGGGTTTATCGGGCGTGTCACCATAGACAAAATTCTCTAACACATTGAGACCAAATTTATTGGCAAGGAGAGAACATTGAGACGGTAAACCATCACGCCCAGCACGACCAATTTCTTGAGAATAGTTTTCTATTGATTTTGGTAAGTCAAAATGGATAACTCGACGAATATCTGATTTATCAATTCCCATTCCAAATGCAATGGTCGCAACAATACAGTTTACTTTTCCGTTCATAAAATCATTTTGGATCTGCTCCCTGACTTCTGATTTCAATCCTGCGTGATAGGGAAGCGCACTGATACCTGAATGTTGCAGTAAACGACTAACGACCTCAGTTGTGTGTTGTAAAGTGACATAGACAATGGTGGGAAGCTCTGGTTGTTCAAGCATTAAGCTTCTTAGTTGATCTGGCTTTTGATCTTCTTCACAAGGAATAATATTTAGATCAAGATTAGCGCGATAAAATCCCGTTACAGTAATATTCTGCTCTGGTATCGCAAACTTTTCTCTCATATCGTTAATAACCGCAGGCGTTGCTGTAGCGGTTAAAAGAAGAACTTGAGGGATCTTTAACTGTTTACGATAAAGAGGAAGTTTAAGGTAATCAGGTCTAAAATTATGTCCCCATTCAGAGATGCAGTGTGCTTCATCGACAACCAATAATGAAATGGGTATCTCGCCAATAAAGTGTCTAAAGCGCTCATTTTTCAGACGCTCAACGGAAATCATCAGAACTTTTATGTCACCCGCTTTGACTTTTTCCATAATCGTATGGATTTCATCACGATCTTGAGTTGAATCGATAGATGCTGCTGCAATGCCTTTGCTATGGAGAAAGTTAATCTGGTCCTTCATTAATGCCAGCAAAGGGGAGATAACCAGCGTTAAATGGGGAAGTAAAAGTGCCGGAAGTTGATAACAAAGAGACTTTCCTGAGCCCGTCGGAAAGATGGCGGCGGCTGATTGATTATTGAGAACATGCTCGATAACTTCTTTTTGTCCCTGTCGGAGGGAGTCAAAACCAAAATACTGTTTTAGGGTTGATTCGAGCATGGCAATATCCTAGCCGATAAAATAAAAATGAGAGGTGATAAAATACAGTAACTACCACTTATTGTAACCCTTCATCAGTCATTCATCAGCAATTCTGCGAATTAATTCCCACACTAATATAAAATAATATTTTTATCCTTGTTGCTAGGAAATATTTTATGATCTTAAAAGATATTTGATTAAAAATTTGTTATAAATACAAGTGATTAAATAAAAAAAGATTATTAAACTAAAAACAATAGGAAGAGTAAAATGATTGAACGCCTTGAAACTAAGCAAAGAATGAGCCGAATTGTTAAGCATAATGGGACTATCTATCTTTGTGGACAAGTGTGTAAGGATGCAACTCAAGGTATTACTGAGCAGACGTCTTCTATGCTTGAAAAAGTCGATGAGCTATTGATCCAAGCAGGAAGCTCTCGCGAAAATATCTTGTCTGCCACGATCTATATTAAAGATATGAAAGATTTTTCTGAAATGAATGCCGTTTGGGATAACTGGGTTCCAGAAGGTTATGCACCAGCAAGAGCGTGTGTTGAAGCAAGCATGGCTCGTGATGTACTACTGGTTGAAATTTCTGTGATTGCCGCAGAAAAAGAGTAATAGCAATATTTATAAGCCTCTGTCATTGATATTTTTCATGACAGAGGCTTTTTTGTTTTCATTGTTATTCTCTTCATACTTGAAGTCGCTAGGTTGTTGGCTGCATTTGCTTGCCGCCCATTAGCAGCTCCAATTACTTTGTACAGTACACCTAGACTCATAGAGCCTCACTCACTTGTCGCCGATTAGCAATGCCAAGTATTTTAGGTATATACCCCAAGTAGAGGGGATATGCATCGAAACTAATGGGGTTGATTTAAAGCGGTTGATTGTTGTGTTAGTTTCGGCTCTTTCAATGTCTGATACCCAGCCCAAATTCGGCTTGCTGTTGTTATCCAACATAATGTTGCAAAGATAGTGCTTAATATAACAAAGTAGCTAGGAAAGAGACAAAACAGCACAAAACAGGTAATCGTTTCTGTCCCTTCCGTTAACCCACCAATGTAATAGAGTGACTTGTTCTTATAGACGGGATTATCAATTTTTTTCTTACTTGCCATAATGGCAAAAGCCAAAAAGCTACTACCTGTTCCAATAAAGGCATAGATCAAAAAGGCACCGGCAATTGCATTCTGTTCTGGGTTTGCAATGATAAAACCAAATGGGATCAGTGAATAAAAGATAAAATCCAAGGTAATATCTAAGAATCCGCCACAATCGGTGATCCCTTGTCGCCTTGCTAATGCACCATCTAAACCATCAAAAATTCGATTTAAAATAATCGCCACTAATGCTAAAAGGTAATGTTGATAGGCTAAAGCGGGCAAGGCAAGCAGACCAATAATAAAACCTATCACTGTGATTTGATTGGCAGTAAAACCAGCACGATCTAATTGCTTTGCCGCGATGGCGAGAGGGGATTTAATTACTTGAATACTCCAACGATCTAACATGTTACACCTCTACTTTCTTCATACTTATTAGTTGGCCACTGTAAACAATGTCCATTTTCAGGAATATCTTGCACATCGTGGGTCACCATCAATGTCGGGATTGCACTATTTTTTATATGTTGAAACACTAAAGTACGGAAAGAACTACGTAATGAACTATCGAGCTTACTAAAAGGTTCATCCAGAAGAATGGCTTTCGGTTCAGACAATAACATTCTCATCAAACTGATTCTGGCTCGCTGGCCACCTGATAATTGGTCAGGGAGTTTATCTGCGTGCTCAAGTAATGAAAGTTGCGTTAATCGATCAAGTGCAATTTGTTGTCTCTCATTTCCTTTGACGCTATCAGGAATTGCAAATGCTAAATTTTGCCAAACTGTAAGGTGAGGAAATAGTAGGTCATCTTGAAATAGGATCCCAATTTCTCGCTTTTCAGGACTTAAATTGAGTAGTGATTGCCCATTTAATGAGATCTCGCCTTGAGTGTTAAAATAAGGCGAAAGGTGGCCGGCAATCGCGGCAAGCAGCGTTGACTTGCCACAGCCACTTGAGCCCATTAAGGTCACTATCTCACCAGGTTGCACAGTGATATTGATTGGGTGACAAAGTGCTCTTTCTGCACCGGTAATAATTAAACTATCTATTTTTAATGTCATTGTTCGTTAACTTTTAATGTGCAGAATGAGTGATGAGTTTATTGGTTGAAATATTTTTACTTTTTCTTTGGCTGAGTTTTGGAATCAAGTGACTTACCCAGAGAGATACAGAGAAAAACAGTAATGGTAATCCTCCTTGTAATAAACCATATATTGCCATGATTCGTCTATCTTGACCGCTGGTTAAAGCCACCGCTTCCGTGGTAATGGTGGTGACTCGGCCAGCACCTAATAATAGTGTCGGTAAATATTGAGTTAAGCTAACACTCACTCCAATCGCAAATGCCGATAAGATAGCAGGAAGTAACAGAGGCAGCTTCACTTTAAACCACGCTTGAGCTGGGCTTTTACCTAAGCTCTTGGCGACATGAATGAGGCGTAAGTCAAAAGATTGCCATGGGCCTTGTAGCGTTAGATAGCAGTACGGGAAAACAAAAATAATATGCGACCAAATAACCCAATATATATAGTCAATAGATGGGAAGTTTAAGGTTGCAGCATGAAAGCCAAATAGAAGCGCCAATTGTGGCATCACTAAAGGCAGTGCAATTAGCCATGTTGGGATACTTTTCCCTGTCTTGTGTCGTAATTCTTGGCAACCAATCGCACATAAGAGTGCAATACTGGTTGAAACTATAGCAATGATTAAGCTGGTGGATATTAGCTCGCTAACCGCTGACCACTCCTGTTGCCAGAATCGAGTAGACCAACGACTTGGAGATAGATCTGGATAACGCCAGCGTAGAGAAAACGACCAAATAAAGAGAATAACCATTGAAATAAATGGAAGAGAAAAGATCACAACAGGCAAAGAGCGCCCCCAAATTGGGTATTGGCGACGTCCCATGATAAGCCAACTGTTCTGACGTTGGAATAGCAGAAACTCTAGGGCTCTGAGAATGAATAAAAGTAGACAAGCGATAAAAAAGAGAAATAAAGTCCCTGCTGCTGCTAGAGGTAAATAAGTGAGATCGGGTTCATTTAACCACTGCCAAATTAGTGTTGCTAAAGGCGCGGGGTGAGTCGGCCCAATAATCATCGTCATGTCGACAACCGATAGGCTAAATGTCGCAATCGCGGCAATAGGAAGGCGGATATGACGGATCCATTGCGGTAAGATAATCTTTAGCCAACATGCACTAACGTGATAGCCTAAACTGGTTGTTGCTGCAATTAATTTAGTGGCATTAAGTTGTTTCATGACAGGAACAGAGACGAGTAGAATAAAAAAAGCCTCTTTCATCGCTAAGGCAATGATCATTCCAATTCCATACTGATCTTGGACAAATAACCAATGAGCGTTCACTTCCGTTTCAAATATGGTGTTAATAAAGCGGAAAATAGCGCCAGTGGGTGACAATAAAAATAGTAAGCCAATAGTAAACGCAATATGTGGTAATGCGATTAAAGGCGCTAACAACTGTTCAATCCAGCGCCATGTTCTCTTTTGCCAGTGGAAATAGAGGACTAAAAAAGCAATGGTTAACGCCAATAGTGTACTTGTAAAAGCGATAAACAAGGCTAAAAAAGTAGCATGAGAGAGAGTTGGCCAGTCAAAAAGTGTTTCCCAAGCAGCAAATGAGAACTCATTGAGACCTAACGCCGGTAACCAACCAATAGCAGGCGCAATGACACCGATTACCCCAGGTATCAGAGGTAAAAAGCAGATTACTGCAATTATCATCAGCATGACAGGTATCATTCTTGAAATCCCTTTATTGTTCGATTATCCATATACCCTTCTTACTTGAAGTTGCTAGGTTGTTGGCGATATTCATTCGCCCCAATCATATAGAAAATCTATACTCATGGGGCCTCATTCACTTGCCGCCTACTAGCAACGCCAATTACTTTGGGTATAGTTAGGCTAGATTTTTGAAAGTAATGATTTACATTCGCTTACTAGCAGCAACGTCAATTATTTTAAGTATCTTATTTTATCTACTTGCCGTAACGCTTGAGCCACTCAACCTCGATTGCCGCTTGCCAGCTAGGGTGAGGTTCAGGGATGGATTTAAATAGTTTAAATTGTGGTTGTTTGTCACTAAAGGCACTTTTTTTGAGTACCGATGGGTCTCCCCAGTAACGACTTTCTGCCTTTCTTGCTTGAGCTTCTGGACTCATTAAAAAATTAATAACGACTTGTGCCGCATCGGGGGCTGAGCTATTCCATGGGATCGCCAAAAAATGAATGTTGGTTAATGAACCCGAGCTAAAAGCATAACTCTTGGCACTCTCTACCAAGTTACCGCTATTAATCGCTGCTTCGGCTGCATTAGGATTGAAGGTGATCGCAAGATCCAGTTCACCGTCATCTAATAACTGGATCATTTGAGGGCTACTTTGTGGAAACTGTTTCCCCTCTCGCCAAGCAACTTGATGAAGCTGATCAAGATAGTGCCAAAGTGGCTTTGTTACTTTCTGAAAGCTATCAATATCAACAGGTTGATACAGGGTATCTGGGTTTTCAGTGAGATCAATGAGAGCCATCTTTAAAAAACTTGAACCGTGGAACTCTGGAGGCTGTGGGTAGCTAATTTTTCCCTTATTTATTTGAGCGTAATTAAGTAACTCAACAAAGCTATTCGGTGGCATGGTCAGTTGCTCATGATCATAAATAAAGGTTAACTGTCCAACCCCCCAAGGTGCTTCAAGATTTTCTGTTGGTTCGGTAAAATCTTCGGTAACCGGCAAGGTTTGATCAACAAATTGCCAGTTCGGTAATTGATCAACAAAAGGGCCAAAAAGTAGATGTTGATGCTTTAATGAATAGAAGTGTTCTCCATTCATCCAAACAAGATCAACACTCCCTTGGCTATTTTTGCCTGCCACTTTTTCTGCAGAGAGACGATGGACTGTTTCAGAGATATCTGCAACCTTAACGTGCTTAAGGGTTATACCATAGCGCGATTTGATCTCTTTACTTGCCCAACGTAGGTATTGATTGACTTCTTGACTTCCACCCCAAGCATTAAAATAAACCGTTTCACCTCGAGAACTGTTGACAATAGTTTGCCAGTCTTTTGTCTGAGGTTCAGCGGCTAAACTGATGCCCGAATAGCCTAATGAGAGTGTCGCAGCGATGATTAATAGCATTAACCTTTCAAACCAGTTATGACGGATAGATGTCGTTTTCTGGCTATCTATAACGTTCCTTGTCATATCTTTTACCTATAAATTCGTTTATTTTTATTTTATTTTTTAGCGCGAAGTTGCCATTGATGGAAACGCTGTACCCATAGTAATACTTTTTCTGGAGCGTGTGAACGTTTCCAAACACCGGCTGCATATTTGTTCGCTTCACTCATCGTTGGATAAGGATGAATAGTGCCAAGAATCTTATTTAAACCTAAGTTATGGCGCATCGCTAAGGTGTACTCAGCCAATAACTCTCCAGCCAAGTGACCGACGATAGTCGCCCCTAATATCTTATCGCTATTGGGCACCGTTAGTACTTTAACAAAACCGGCGGTTGCATCTTCGGCTATCGCGCGATCCAGATCATCCAGTTGATAAAGCGTAACCTCATAAGGAATTTCCTGTTCTTTTGCCTCTTTTTCGTTAATCCCAACACGAGCTAATTCAGGAGAGGTATAAGTTACCGCAGGCAAAACAGAGTAGTCAGTTTTAAATTTCTTTAACGAGCCAAATAGTGAGTTTACCGCTGCGTACCAAGCTTGATGGCTGGCAGCATGAGTTAACTGAAATGGACCAGCGACATCTCCTACAGCATAAATATTTGGATATTTGGTCTGTAAATACTCATTGGTAGAGATGGTGCCATTGTTGTTAGTCTCAATACCGAGTTCTTCTAAACCAAAGCCTTTGGTATTTGCGGCACGACCTAAGGCAATCATTACATAATCAAACTCAATGTCAGCATACTGCTCTGAACGATTGGTTTTTAAATAGACTTTTTGAATACCATCTTGTTGTTCAAATTTTATTACTTCATGATTTAATAATACATTGACCCCATCTTCGACTAAATGTTGACGTACAATTTCTGCAGCATCTTGATCTTCTCGATTAAGTAGCTGGTCACCACGGTCAACCAGAGTCACTTTAGCGCCTAATCGAGAGAAACTTTGACTAATTTCAGAGCCAATTGGACCACCGCCTAATACTAATAGCTTTTTAGGGAAGAGTTCAAGATCCCAAATTGTGTCTGAAGTGACATAATTCACCTGATCTAGTCCGGTAAAAGGAGGAATAAAAGGACGAGCACCTGTAGCAATAACAATATTTTTACTGGTGAGTGTTTCGCCATTGACTGAGACTTGCCAAGGATTAAGGATCTTAGCTTCACCTGTCACACAATTAACCCCTAGTTCTGTATAACGCTCAATCGAGTCATGGGGTTCAACCGTTTTAATCACCTGTTTGATCTGTCCCATCACTTGCTGAAAATCGACATTGGATATTGTGCTTTCAATCCCGAACTTTTTCATCTTTTTGACTTCAGCTGCCGAGTGAGCAATACGGATGAGAGCTTTAGAGGGAACACAACCAGTATTTAAACAGTCACCGCCCATTTTATGTTTTTCAATCAGTGTTACTTTCGCTTTTACCGCAGCGGCAATATAAGCACTCACTAATCCACCTGAGCCAGCACCAATAACCACCATGTTTTGATCAAATTGAGTTGGTTTCTTCCACTGAGCATAAACTTTCTTCTGTTGGAACAGAGTGATCACTTTTTTCGCAATCAGAGGGAAAATGCCTAAGAGTGCTAATGAAAGAAGAATGGTTGGTGAGATTAAACCACTTAAGCTGTCAATTTGTCCAAGTTGTGTACCGACATTCAAGTAAACCATCGTACCCGCTAACATCCCTAATTGGCTCACCCAGTAATAAGTCGCCGCTTTTATCGGTGTTAATCCCATTAATAAGTTGATTAAGAAGAAAGGAAATACCGGAATCAAACGTAGAGTAAATAGATAAAATGCACCATCTTTCTCGATACCTTGATTAATGGTTTTTAAACGATGGCCATATTTACTCTGTACCCAATCCTTAAGTAGAAAACGACTAAGCAGAAAAGCAATGGTTGCGCCAATCGCACTGGCAAATGAGACGAGAAGAAGGCTCCACCAAAAGCCAAAAAGAGCAGCTCCAAGAAGGGTTAAGATAGCTGCTCCTGGTAGAGAGAGCGCCGTCATTAAAATATATAAGCCAAAATAAGTCACACTTGAGATCAACGGAGAATCGATAATAGTTTGTTGTAAGTTCAACTGCTGTTGTTTTGCAAACTCAAGAGAGAATAGGCTGTTAAGGTCAAATATAAACCAACAGGCGATAACGGCGATAATCACGCCAAAGGTCATTAATTTTTTACTGTTCATCCGTGTTTATATTCCCTGTAAGTGTTAATAATTATAACTATTTGTAACTGTATTGAACATTAATAAACTGTTTAGTTCAATTGTTTATTAATTTTATTTATAAGTGATAATAATTAAGTCTTCATTATCCGTGTTCTAGAGCGAAAATATAATCTTTAATAAAAGATGGATAGTGCTTTAG
Organism: Vibrio sp. SS-MA-C1-2; assembly: GCF_021513135.1. Classification (NCBI taxonomy): domain Bacteria; kingdom Pseudomonadati; phylum Pseudomonadota; class Gammaproteobacteria; order Vibrionales; family Vibrionaceae; genus Vibrio; species Vibrio sp. SS-MA-C1-2. Next base: position 2,683,175 of record NZ_CP090981.1, on the reverse strand, counting down.
GTTTTGTTTGTATGACTGTTTTTTGATGAGGTATTTCTAATCGAATGATTGGAAGACTGATGATTTGATGGTGAATTATTTGGGGTTGGAAGAGAACAGAAACCATGGGCTGGAACATCAAGGGCGGTATTAAATTTAGCCGAGAGGTTTTGAAATGCAATTAGCGCCGTTAACTCAACAATATCATCCTCGTTATACCACTGTTTTAAATCAGATATATGTTGATCTGTTACTTTATTACCCGTGATTGTCATGGCTTCTAAATAATGTAAGGTCGCTTGCTCTCTTTGATTAAAAAGGGCGCTAGAGTGCCATTCAGCCAGAGCGTGAGCTTGCTCTTCTGAACCATACCGCTCCACCATTTTTTGACCATTAGTGTCGATACAGAAAGCACAATCATTGAGTTGGGAAACACGAACACAGATTAGAGAGCGCAATTTAGGATCTATCGGTGACATCTTTCGATCTAAGAAACCAAAAAAGGTAGCAACTAACCAAAATAAGGTCGGCTTTTTTCCCCAAAGAAGTGCAGGGTTTAAGACAGTGCCATAATGACGTTTCTGCAACCAAAGGAGGGGTTTTATTGTCCATGAGAGTTTTTCATTGGTCTCAATACGCATCTTTTATCCTTAAAATCAAAATATTATAAGGATAAGGTTAGTGGTAAAATTGGATGCTGTATAGAGACACAATGATTTTAGTGCCTCTATACCTTTGATACTTGACGTCGCTAGGCTAGGTTTATAACAATAATGGCTGCACTCGCTCGCCCCAATCATATAGTACACCTATATTCATGGGGCCTCACTTGCCACCTACTAGCAACTAGCAACGCCAATTATTTTAGATTTAGATGGTTTTGGAATGATTAGTTTAGCTTCTTGACGGATTGACGTGCAACAAGCTCTGGTTCCATAGTAAAGACTCGACTCTCGTGATCTTTATCTTTCATCCGTTGGAATAGTAATTCAACCGCAGTTTTCCCTAAACGTCGCTTAGGTTGGTGAACTGTCGTCAGCGGTGGTGAGAAATAGGCTGAAAGATCAATATTATCGTAACCAATAATAGAGATGTCTTCAGGGACTGAAATACCCTTTTGATTCAGGCGACTAATGATTGCGAGTGCCATAACATCATTAAAGGCAAAAATTGCCGTTGGACGTTCAGTCTGCTCTAGCAATTTATCAACGGCTTGGCTCGCGGCATCACATAAGAAGTCAGCTTCAATTAACCATGAGTCATTGATCGTAATATCTGCTTCACTCATTGCTTTATAGAAACCATTCATCCGCTCTTTACAGGTTAATTTATCCATTTGTCCTGTAATACAACCGATTTTTTGGTGTCCCATATCAATCAGGTGCTGAATCGCTAAATAAGATCCATGCTCAGTATTATCAATGATTTTGTCGGTATGTGGACTTTCTGGACCCCAATCCATCACAACCATGGGTAGGTGCTCATGACGATCTAGCATCGTTAATAAGTGACTATCTAGCTCTGAACACATAACAATCAAGCCATCAACGCGTTTTTCTGTCAACATTCTTAAATAGTCGCGTTGTTTTTCAATACTATTTTCCGTGTTACATAAAATTAGGGTATAGCCATTCTTATAACAGTAACGCTCAACACCCGCGATAACTTCTGCAAAGAATGAATTGGTTGATTCGGTTACTAACATACCAATCGTACGAGTGGTATTGCATTTTAAGCTACGAGCCACAGCACTTGGCGCATAATTTAATTCATCTACTGCTTTTAGTACGCGCTTTTGAGTCTCTTCAGCTACAAAACGGGTTTTATTAATTACGTGAGACACCGTTGTCGTAGAGACATTAGCCATTTTTGCAACATCTTTAATGGTCGCCATAAATTACTCTATTATATTTATTTTATTAAGTTAGGTTAAAACGAGATGGAATTAGAACGGATAGCTTTTGGTATTTTAACCCTATTATCTCTTCATTTTATCGTTTGCGTAGCGATTCTACCTGACATTTTTAAGAGTGCAACTATAAGAAGGAAACTAAATGTTATGTAGATTATTTGTTAGTGACGATTTCAGAGCGAAAAACTAGATTAATCGGCTCAATTGATTAATATCAAAATCAACGTTAATCATTTTCAAATTAACTTCGATAGACCTAAAATAATTAGAGTTGCTAGTTAGCGGCAAGCAAGTGAACCGCCATGAGTATAGGTGCACTATCTTATTGGGGCGAATGAACTCAGTCTTTACTTTCACTAAGATAGTAACTTACATAACTTCAAGTATGAAGGGGATAACGATTAAATAAAAAAGCACCCGAACTAACGGATGCTTTTTATTTTTTCTATGATTAACGCTTTCTTATTGAATATTTAGTTTATTCAAATAAAGATAACTTATTCTTAATGTGGGTACATTGGGACAAGAACCATAGTACCGATAATCACAGTGATTAAACCAACAAATACAGGAACTGAAGTACGTTTTACTACTTCAAATGGGCTGATTTTACCCATACCCGATGTTGCTACGATAACGCCAGATACTGGAGAAATAGTACGACCTAGGTTTGACGCCTGAAGCATTGGGATAATTAGGAATGCAGGGTTAAGACCCATTTTACCTGCTAGTGTTGGCGCTAGCTCAACGAAAGCATAGAATGGTGCATTACCTGAACCCGTTACGATTGCTGCTGCGGCAGTTAGAATCACAAGAAGTAACATTAGTGCGAAACCACCGGCACCAGCTGACTGTGCAAGACCAATTAGGTTATCGATAGCACCGATAGACGTTAGACCTTGAGCAAAGACACCTGCACCCACTAAAAGCATTACAACACTCTTGAATGCATCACCCATACCCGCGTAACAAACTTCTAAACCTTCAATTGTCTCTCTACCATTGAAGCGACGAGTAATGAATTCAACAACCGCACCGATAGCAATTGAGATAATTACAATCGTGTAGATATCTAGGCTAAGACCAGGGATAGTCTCACCATTGAATAGAAATACACCAACAATTGGAAGGAAAGGCAAAATAGCATAGTAACCAGGTGCTTTAACTTCAATCTCTGAAAGGTCTACCTTCTCCATTGGCGTGTTGTCTTTCTTATCAAGATACTTGTTCCAGAAGAAAGCGGCAGCAGCCATTGCAATAATCGCACAGATAGAAACAGGAAGAACTGTTTCAACGGCGAATACATGTAGAGGCATTCCTGCATTTTCTGCTGCAACAATAACATCACCTGAGGTTGGAGATAGGATAATCGCAGCTGGAGATGCACAGATTGCAACCGCAGCGGGGCGTGAGATCCCCATTGCTGTCATCATTGGGAATAGTGTTGCCATTAATAGAACACCAAGACCCGTTGCAGAACTTACTGCAAGTGACATTAGACAAGCAACGATATAAGCGGCAACTAATAGGACATAAGGTGACTTGATGACCGATAATGGGCGAGAAAACTGTTTTACTACAACATTGTTTGCACCAATATGAGTCATATATACCGCAAAACCACAAAGTAGCATGATCTGCATACCTAAACCGCCGCCACGATATTTCAGCATATATTTAACGAACTCTAGGGAGTCAGTTAAAATATTGCCTGTTGAAGCAACTTTTGCTGGTAATACTGAATGACCAATTAGGCCAGCAATAATAAGTAATGAAATACCAGCAGTTAATAAAATACCGGTTGCTTTATAACCTTTGATTATAAAATAACCAACCGCAACGGTGACGGCTAGACCAATTAATAGCTCTAACATAATGAGCACTTCCTTCAATGATAAATAAAAAATCTTTTATTAGGGTTAATACCCCTTTATTGGTATTAAGGTTACTAAATAAATGGAAGTGAAACTAATTAAATAAGCAATAGTGTGATCATGATATGCAATTACCTCCTTATGTTAATTGTATTGTTTTTGTTTGTTGCGATATTTGAGGGTGAAGTGATAACTAAAGGTGAATTAATAGTTTCTTATATTAATAAAGAGGTATAACTTGATATGAAGTGTTGCACTGTATCCGTACTCTTGATACGTGTATCTGCTCGATTATCGGTTATGTTTATTAGCCCAAATTCATTCCCTTTAGACTTAACGTTGTTAATTTGTTGGCGTCACTTGTTCGCCTCCAATCATATAATGATCCTATACTCATGGGGTCTCATTCACTTTCTGTTTATTAGCCATTTCAATTATTTTAAGTATAATCACCTTATTATATGAATTTAACCGGATGAATATTAACCTAAATGTTTGAACTTATTTTACAGCTACTATTTCCATTTCTTATTGGAACCCAAGCTATTTTATTGATGGTATTAACTAAAGGTGAAATATGTCCAGGGCAGCGTGGTCGAATTCACAAATTACTCCCTATTCTGGTAGCGGGTTGGTTATTAGGAATGACAGAGCAGATAGTTGCGATTATTCCATTTCTACTTTTACTCTTTTTTAATATTAAAATTCAAACCGGAAAAACGCGAAATATAGGGCCATTATGGGCATATAAGCTCAGTCTATTGACCGGTATTATTGTTTGGGTTGTGACATTATTTTCTATGGGAAATGGGTTATATGCTTTATACCAATTAGCCCTTGTTGCCCTGTTAGGCGCCATTGGAGCTCACCTATTATTGACTATAGCCAGAACTCGCCTACAAGCATTCCACCAACTTTTGCCAGTTGCTGGAATATTTGCGACGATTCTGACTATTTTGATTTTTTTAATTTACCTTCTTCTATTACCCGAGCAGCAACTTGATGGTGTATTAAACTTAATTCTCTGCTCTTTTATTGGCTTAATTGCGGGTGTCGCGGTTTGGGCTTCACACCTACTACGCCAAAAGAGTATTGATAAGATGCAACTTTTTGCTGCCTTACTGTTACTTTGTGGCGGTGTCGTGATTGAGGCATCTCTCTTTATTTAGCTTTTTTATCCGTGATTAACCACGCTTTTAATTACTAGCTGCTCTATGGAGGTGGATCTCTTGTTGAGGAAATGGAATCGAAATTTCATTTTTATCAAATCGAGACTTCACCTCTTTAGTCACATCCCAGTAGACATCCCAATAATCGTCAGTTTTAACCCAAGGGCGAACAATATAATCAACAGATGAATGATTTAAGGTATGGAGTTTTACGGTCCAGTCTGGCCGTGAAAGGACTTTTTCATGTTCGCTTAAAATTTGATTAAGCACGCTTTCCACTTTCTCCAAATCATCTTGATAACTGACGGAAAATACCATATCAACCCTTCTTACTCGTTCATGGGTGACATTTTTAATCGTATCGCCCCAGATCTTATTATTGGGTAAGATAATGACTTGATTATCAAACGTTCGGATGGTGGTATTAACCAAACTTAACGAGCTGACCTTTCCTGAAACTCCGCCAGCCTCAACAAAATCACCAACATCAAAAGGACGATAAAGCAACAACATCATACCGGCTGCAAAATTAGAAAGGGTATCTTGTAGTGCAAAACCGATGATAATCCCCGCGATACCAAAACCGGTGAGCAACGGCGCAAGATTGACCCCAATTTGAGAGAGGGCAATTAAAATGGCAATAATCATCACTAACCGGCTTGAGAGGGCAATAAAAAAGCTCTTCATCAATTGCGAAGTATTAATCTACCCAAACGGGCTTACTCTGGGATAAATCTGGAAAGCTTTGTGTGGTAAGGCTTGTGAGCCTTTTCCAGAAAAATGGAGTTTTTCAACTATTTTTCCTAAATAATGTGTTTTCAATGTACCACTTTCCAGATTTTTAGCAATTATTTTATTGAGGTTACTTTCGCTCTTCTTAGCTCCACAAGCTGCCCTTTCAGTTCTGCGTTTTCACATTCAAGATCTTCAATTCTTGCCAGCGCTCTTACCAATTGGTCATTTAAGTGGTGTTGGTTAGCTGCAATCAAAGCCAGTTTATCACTAGCTTCTTGGTGCTTTTGTTTAAAGTTGCTCTTAATCCGTTTCTGCTCATTCAGTTTGTCACGAACCGCATCAATCTCTGGTTTGACAAATTCACCATTGCCTTTGGCGATATCGGTCTTTGTTTGCTTTACCTTTTGAACAAATTCAGGGTAGTAATAGCCACTGCCATTACCAAGTCGTGCCTCTTCTTCTACCGCTCTTACACTCAGCTTTCGAGTAACTGGAATGTACTTAGGCTTCCCCTGAGCGATACGCTCAAGTGCCGCTTCTAGTGTGATTAATGTGTTTTCACTTTTACTCATTTTTTAGACCTCAACAATATTTAATTCAGCTTCAAACGGTGTGAAATCCATACCAAAATCTCGCATGACGATTTCAGCAGCTCTAATTTGTGTGACGTAATGGCTATGTTCACTGACTGAGATATCATCACTCTCTGCACTTATATAAGCAGTCAAGCTACGATGTTTTCGTTGCCACCATTTAGCTTGTTGTTCATCAATAATGCTGCTACCAGAACTGCAATCTACGCAAAATTGTGGTGCGATAACGCCGTCCATGTCACACTGGTATCCTGATTTACAATAGCTATGTAATGAGCCATGAAGCGTGAGCTTACCTTCCTTAATACCTCGATAAATTAAATCCCAAGAACTATAAATTGTAGGGATATCATCACGCATTTTCATGATAGCTTTTCCGTGTGCACCTGATAATGTCTCATCAGAATGCCATTGCTTAAATATCTTATTCGCTGTGGTTTCAGTGTTGATATTATCAAGTAATCCTTTGATTTTATCGTCAGTCATCAGGTTGTGATAACTAGCCAGTTTACCGCCATTTGTATACCACTCAGTCATCGACACATAGAGGTGCTTAAATTGCTGTTTAAGTGCAATAGCAGTACCGAAGCGGTTTTTGATGCAATAGAACGCCAAAGTGCGGCGAAATTGGTGTGATGTTAAGTGCCAAGGTTCGCCTATTTTGACGAATTTTTTAATTTTTTCTTGGGAGTTTGGATTGGAGTCTAAGCACTCTTGGTAGTCCTCTTGCGTTACCGTGAAATTAAACTGCTTGCAGAATCGTTGTAAGCGCTCATTCCAATCATTTATTATTTTAGGTGGTGTTGAGCGGCCAATTTGATTAACCCAGAGCGTATTCGTGTATTTTTTATCGGGATAACTGGCTTCTTTGCGCCATCTTCCTGTGAGCGCAGTCATTAATTCAATAGCGGTTTTTGATGAGCTTGCTGTCACCCACGTTTCACGCTTTTCACCAAGCTTAAAAGTATGAGATTGAAGCATGTGATAATCTCTTCCTTCGAAGTGGTCTTTGTAGTAGCTGTTTGGTGTAAGCTTATCTAATTCTGAATCGCGCATACCACTAAACCCGCCACACACAATGTAACTTGCTGTGATAAGCTGGCCGAGATAGCGCTGAAATTCACGGCCATTCTTCAAGGAGGTATTAGGTAATTTTTGCGCAAGAGGGGCGATAATATCAGTTGCCTTTTGAGGTTGATTCTTTTGGATTCTAGATGCATATTTTGCACTATCTATCCCACCATTAGGCCGCATAAATGTGAACGTTGCGCCATTTTTAACTTTATCATCAAGGATGCGCTTACCCTTTAGATAGTTCTCCTGTAGTTCATTCTCAATTTGCGCAATTAAATCTCTGAATGGATACGCCTCTTCAATGAGGTTAATGGCTTTACCATAGATAGCATCACACAAACGCTCTGGTATTGTGAAGGTTTGCTGTCCTTCGACTGGATTAAGTGCTTTAGCTAATGACGCACTCTCTATGGGCTTACGAAAACCATGTGAAACCTTGTGCCATGATTCAAACTTGATAATGGCATTGATGGCTATAAAGGTACTTCCCATTGTGTCTTGAGCGTATTCTCTATCCTTTAAATAAGACTGAAACCCTTCCCATACAGAGGTTTTTGATAGTAATTGAATAGAAGTGCCATTCTGCGCCATAAGGTAGGTATAAGCTCTAGTGGTATCCGTTAATATTGTCCGAACACCCGAAAAAGATCGCGCTTTTCGACCTTGTGTGCTTTTATTGAATAACCACCCATACGTGAATAATTTTAATTCTCTTTGCAGTGCTGGATGCTCATCAAGGGATTTAAATATTAAATTATTCTTTTCTTTTTTACGGGAAAAAGGCGTACAGTCCCAATCGCTATCACCAAAGGTAGCGGTGGCTTTACCTGACTCATCACGACAAATCACCACTTTATCAAGCTCTTCGAATCGCCCTTCATGGTAAAGTGTGACGACATCAACGTCTTGTACTTTATGCTTCTCTGGAAAGCTAACTGAGTATAAATGAGCATTGGACATTACTGACTCTCCTGATTGTGAGTGGGGATTAGTTGAAGAACCGATTCAGGCTCATCCCAAGCTGGGTGAAGCCCCTCATCATTAAGCTTTTCTTCTGCTTGCTTCATGATGGTGGTATCGATATTAGGCACAATTTTAGCGTCGATAAACTGGATGACTTGTTCAAAATTGTTGCGGTAATGGTGAGCATCTAAATGCAAGTAAAGCGATTCTTCGATACAGGATTTAAACGATAATAAACACCAGATATCACTAACAGACTGAACAACAACTTGGCTCGGACAACCAAAACATCCGAGCAAATCAGCACAAGCCAATCGTTCTCCCTCCTTGGCTAAACCTTGCTTCTGCGCTTTCCTTGTATATTTTTCTGACTTACTACCAAATGGGGTGGCACAGCTCGCTCCGTTCGATGTGCGACTGAGATTAGGTAACGTAATTGCATTCTCTTTTTCGATGACAAGCACATGAATCCCCAAGTTATCTTGCGCTTGCTCACTGTCTACACCATTTTTCACCTGCTCTTGACGAATCGCCATCGTGTCTTGCATCATTCCGTTGTTATTGTGCCGATTGCCTTCGCTGTAATGCTTGCTGCGAACGTTTGGCGTGTTTCCAAGCATCATATTGTTTGCTAACTCGCCTTGATGATATGCGGTAAGCTGCGCCCCTGTTTCTCGAAATCGACTCACAACAGGGCGCAACCTTCGTCCTGTTTGGTCAGTGAAGGTAAAGTGCTTTTCCATCCACCTCTTAAGGAAACTTTGCAATGTTGCGGTCTTAAAGGGTTTCACTTGTTGAAAAACGACGGTTTGGAGTAATAACGCTTCTTCATCACGAGAGATTAATCGTGATGCGTGTAATAGCTTGTCAAAAAACTCCATTGAGTATTTTGGTATTTCAAGTTCGTGCCCTCCCATTTCTACTCGAATGGTCTTGAACGCTCTACGCTTAAAAGCGGGCATCGTATACCAAACTTCACCGAGCGTTGTGGAGGCGTTTTCGGGCTGTTTAAGCTTAAATAAATCCCCCGTATTCGCATAGGTGTAATAAGCCATTAGGAATGTGGCTGAACACATCATCTTGGATATTCCCGCTGCTAACTCATAGTCATTTCCCATCCATTGAAAGGTCATGGTTGCTATGCTTTTATGAGCACTCATATGCTTTTGTGGGTCAGCAATGAATTGTTGGTGTGTTTGCTTAAACAAAGCTCTTAAAAAGGGGAGCATTTGCTTGAGGTCGCTTCTTGTATATGCTTCATAAGACTCTTTATCACTCGTATCTCGCACGATAACATTGGAGAGGTATGCGCGAGGTAGCTCCAAGTATTGAGTAAAAACAGTCACTAAATATGAGCGCTTTGATACATAACTTGAGCTTTTTATCTGTCCCAACATCACTCGTTCATTTTCATGCCCCATATAACCCTCAATCGAAGATTGAGTGAACGCTTCCATGGCATTATTGTCACACCATCGGAGATAGGCAGATGTATTTTTGAAGATATGAGATAAGCTCACATGACTGCCACCTTCGTCTATAATCTCATCAAACCGTGATTTAAGTTGAAGAGCAAATCCTTCTCTATCGGCTCGTTCAAACGGCTTACCTTGCTGAATTGCTTCTGTTGATGGTATATGCTTGAATAGAAAACGATTAAAGTCGGCCTTGCGGTTGTCTTCAGTATTGAGCTGAATACATAAATCAGCTTCCCACTCATGCAAGTACGTTACATTACTCATTATCCATCTCCAATACATCATGCATAATGCTATCTAAGAGCCCAAACTTAACCTTGAATGCCTCTTTTCGTTTGAGGTAACGCAGGTATTTCCAAGTGGTTGATTCGTTTTTATGCCCCATCCAACTCATGAGTAGTTCCATGCACTCAACAACAGGCAGTCCCGCCTCAAGCAAGTCACTGAGTCGGTATGTACCATACGTCGCACGAAAATTATGAAAGCGATGTGCAAAGCTAGGGTGGATTTGCTTGATTTGTTTTCTTAGCTCTGACCATCTGGCTTCGATAGATTTGGGTGATACAGGGTTTCCTTGCTCACTAATGAATAATGGCTCGTGATTAAGGCAAAACTCTAAAGCTTCAACCGTTTCAAAAGCCAATCCCTTTGTGGATTCTTCAAACGTATCTAACTTAGCGTTAAGCTTGTTCAATCGCTTTAAGCGTCGATTTGAGGTGCGGTAAGCCTCTAATTTATCCAGTAGCATTTTAGATACCTCTATCGTTCTTTCTTTACCGAATTTGGTCTGAACACCATTTCGATGCGGTGATACAGTAATGACATAACGATGTTCTGACTCTGCAAATGGCTTGGCAATATCTAGCGCATCGAGTGTCAATGAGGCAACTTCCTGAATACGCAGTCCTGTATCAATCGAAATGAGTATTTGTAACCTTAATTCTTCCGAGGCATTAGGCAGTTGCTCAAGAAGTATGGATAAATCTTGCTGGCTCAAAGGAGTAAGGGGATTGATGTTACCACTGTCACTGTCGCGTGGTACTTTTATCCGTAAATCGCTCGTTTCTACGGTAAAGGTTGGGGCTGTGTGTGCAAGCATATCTGTACGCTTGATAGAGACAAATTCCATTTTAAACGGCGCTTCTTTCTCATTCTTCACTTTCAAATAACCATCGTGCATTAACCATTTGTAGTAGTTAACGACAATATTCATACGCACACTGGCTGTAGAGTGCGCTAACTCTCCCTTTTTAATCAATTTTAATAAATGGGCGCGAAATAAATACGTTGGCTTCAATCGTTTAACAGGGGGGAATATATTCCATTGAAGGTTTTTGTCTTCGAGAAATTGATAATAGTCTTTTAGACCTTGAGCGCATGGTTGAAGGTCTTTCGCGGCCTTCACAGCTTTCAGATAAAAGAAGTAGCTATTTACTTGGTTATTGAAAGCGCCATTTTCAGAATAAAGTGTCGGTAAAGAACCGATATTCTCACCGAGCGAAGTTATTGCAGGTTGAGTACCACTGATGGATAGATCCGTCTCTTTAAAAACGTCACTTGATTTGATTAGAAATGCCATAAATCCTCAAGAAAAATAACTGACCATACATACAGTATAATCGATTTATATATATTTTCCAGATTTAATTACCCGTGTAAGATGCTTTTGCTACACTAACCCGTCACAGTATTAATCTTTTCTGAGCTGATCGCCCGTTGAGTTAACCGTTTAAATAGTCGACTTGTTATTTTACCTAAACAGATAATCGAGATGAAAATAAAAAGTTTAAAAAGAAAATAGGGGCCATTAATAGTTAACCAATTTATTAAATCATTTAAACTGTTTTTGATGATTGAGTAAGCGACTTGAATATCTAAAATATCCTCGGTTAGATTCCCCGTTGATTCAAAAATCTGCTGTTTAAATTTGGTCGTTTCAATTCCCATTTCATCGGCTAATGCAACATAATATTTTAATAAGGCAGTTTGGTTATCAATTTTACGGCTGGTGAGCAACAACAACATCTCTAACTGACCTTTTTCAGATTGAGTTGAGGTTCTAATCTGTTTTTTATAGACCTGTTTCTGCCTTAAATCATAATTTAGCAAGGCGGAAAGTAGCTCTGAACGCTGTTTAATATCACTGGCTATCGTATCTATCTGTTTTTGACTATCAATGTCAAATTTTTTTAGCCAAAGATAGTTTTGCCATTGATCTCGTAATAGCGTTGCGTGGAACATCTTGCCATCATCGATATTTTTTAAGGCGAGTAACTTTCCTTCCAGTTCCATTGAAGTGTAGCTTTTTACCTCTGTATTTAGGTAACTTAATAATGACTGTTTGGCTGAGTTGATGAATTTAATCTGTTTTTTAACTTCACTGAGTAATTTTTCATTCTCTGATTGATGGTGTATCTGTTGTTGTTTCAGTTGTTCACTGTTTAAGATTGATTTTTGTTGAAATTCTATTCTTTGTTCTTGGTTTTTAAGCTCTTTCTGGTTTAGTTGTTGCTCTAATTGAGCGCGTTCTTCTTCTGTTAATGGTAAGGCGGGGTCATTAATTTGAGACGTTAACTCCTCTATCTCTTCTTCATTAATTGCTTGTTGTTGGCTCTGCTGTCGCTGTTCTTTTTCGATCTCTATACCCTGTTGAGAAAGGAGGTTTGCTCTTTTTTGATGGTTCTTGATCAATGATAGAAGAAGCTTTCTGCGTTGACTATTTTTGCTCAGCAACTGTAAACGAATTACATTTTGACCTAAGCCATTAAATGCATCATTACGTTGAGACAATCCGGATATTTCCTCACTGATCTGTTGATATTCGAGGTATTGAGTTTCAGAACGGTTAGGTGAATTTGAGGTATTAATATTATTCGCGGGTTTATTTTCAGTCTGGATATTCAGAATTTGACCATGATGACTATCACGACTTTCAGCATAACTGTGCTTTATCAAGCCATGTTGAGTAAAACTAGGTATAACAAAAAATAGTAATAAACAACAGAGTAAGGGAATAAAGAATCGATTTTGCATTTTATTTTAATTTAAGTAGTTAAATAGAAAAAGATCATCTCTAATTTATGGACAAAGCGTCTAGTTGGAAACTCGTTATATAAGAGCTTATTGAGCGTATTCTCAAATGTAAGAGGTATATACCCTTCATACCTGAAGTCGCTAGGCTAGGTTTATAATAATGGCTGTACTCGTTCGCCCTAATCATATAATACATCTATATCCATGGGATCTCACTTGCTTGCCGTCTACTAGCAACGCCAATGATTTTAGGTATATTAAACCGTTATTTGAATGGAACTTAAAATCAAAAATCGTGTCTTAGCTCGGTATTATTTTATTCAACATGATTTGTATAAAATATTGTTCACTTTTTATACTGGAAGGATCATCAAATAATGTTAGCTACAACCTTTCAACAGCTACAACAGCATTTAGAATCTCAAGTTATTGGTCAACCTGCGTTAGTTAAACAACTCTTAATTGCACTGTTGGCTGATGGGCATATTTTAGTGGAAGGTCCCCCGGGGCTTGCAAAAACCCGAGCCGTAAAAGTGTTAGCTGATAATATTGAGGGGGAATTTCACCGTATTCAATTTACCCCTGACCTGCTTCCTGCGGATTTAACGGGAACCGATATTTTTCGCCCTGAAAATGGGACGTTTGAATTCCAAGCTGGCCCGATCTTTAACTCGTTAGTGTTGGCGGATGAAATTAACCGTGCACCCGCTAAAGTTCAAGCTGCAATGTTAGAAGCGATGGCAGAGAAACAGATCACTGCAGGTCGTAAAACCTATCCACTTCCCGAGTTATTTTTAGTGATGGCGACTCAGAACCCGATTGAGCAAGAGGGGACTTATCCGTTGCCTGAGGCGCAATTAGACCGTTTCCTATTACAGCTCAATGTTGATTATCCTGATGATAAACATGAACGAGATATTCTTCGTTTAAATCGTGGGGAAGCGCAAGGTATTTTAGCCGCCAAACAAACTAAAGTGACTCAAGCCGATATCTTTGCCGCTCGTCAGCAAGTTCTTGCGATTCACATGGCCGAAGAGGTTGAGGATTATCTGATTCGTATTGTGATGGCAACCCGTCATCCAGAAAAATATCAGCAACAGTTAGCAAATTGGTTACAGATGGGGGTGAGTCCTCGTGCGACTCTAGCCCTCGATCGTTGTGCCAGATCCAATGCATGGTTAGCGGGGCGCGATTTTGTCACCCCTGATGATGTTATGCAGGTTGCCTATCCGGTTCTTCGTCACCGTTTACTGTTAAGTTATGAAGCTCAAGCAGAGGGGATCAGCCCCGATTTCATTATTCAGCGTCTCTTAAGTTTGGTGGCCAGCGCATGAAGTTAGCACTCCCAGCTCATAGCGACGGGTGCCATCTAACGATTAAAGAGTTACTTAATTATAAAAACCAGTCAGTTAGATGGTTACCGCCAGCAAGAAATATCTGGTCACAGTTAAATGGTCAGCATTTAAGTCGCCAAAAAGGGCGAGGGATGGACTTTGCTGAGGTTCGCCCTTATCAAGGGGGCGATGATATTCGTTCCATTGATTGGCGAGTCACCGCCCGAACCGGTAAAGCGCATACCAAGCTTTTTTCTGAAGAGAGAGAGCGGCCTGTGATGTTGTTAATCGACTTCTCTATATCGATGTATTTTGGTTCGCAGCTGATGTTGAAATCGGTACAAGCTGCCCATTTTGCTAGCCTTGTCGCTTGGTTAACGGTGGCTCAAAAGGATCGTATCGGGGCAGTGATTGTCAACCCTAATCAAGTTGTAGAATGTAAACCAACGGCGCGTCAACAAGGCAGTTTACGGCTATTAAATCGCATTATTGATGGGCATCAACAACTCTCTGAGATTGCACTTCAGACTAATGATAATCAAAATATCTCCTCCAACATGACGAGTGTGACTTTTTCACAAGGCTTACGACACTTAGATCGTCTTTGTCCCAAAGGCAGTGAAGTGGTCATTATTAGTGATTTTCATGGTTGGAGTGTTGAAGATGAGTTGAAAATTGCCAAGCTACGTCAACACAACCAGATCCAATTTGTCCATATTAGTGATCCTCTTGAACAAGGGGAAACGGAATATCGCGGATCGGAGTATGTGACAGATCATCACCATACTGGATGGGTTGACTTCTCGAAATCTGAAAGTAAAAAGCAGCTTGCTGGACACTTCTCGCAGCACTATCACGCCCTTAAACAGTTGGCTAACCGTTTAGCTATCCCTTTGCATGGTATTTCAGCAGGGGAAGCGCTGTTAAGCCAGTTAGTCAATGGCAATGTTGGTAAAAAGAGGAATGAAAACAGCGAGGTGATTCATGAATAATACACCTCAACACTCAGGATTACAGCTGGCAGATATTCATCTACAGAGTGCACCAAATTGGTGGCCGCTAAGCTTGCTGGGGTGGTTGTTCGTTCTCGTGATACTGCTAATTTTAGCTGGGGTTGGCTGGTGGCTTTATCGCTGTTCTCAACAGACAAGTGCACGAAAATTGGCATTAAAAGAGTTGAAAAAATACCAGCCAAATCGAGCAGATCAACCAGGTGTAGAAACCCGCTTCAACTTAAAAATGGTCAATCGTGTACTCAAGCAGACTATTTTAAGCTATTACCCAAGATCACAAGTCGCAAGCTTAACTGGGGATGCTTGGTTTGAGTACCTTGATCAACAATTAAAAGCGGAGGATCGCGGGTTTGTTGAATATTCCGCAGTTTGGCTACAAGGACTTTATCAAGATAAAGCATTGAGTCAGCAACAAGCTCAAATCTGCTGGCAACAAGCTTATATTTTGATCAAAAAAGCTGATTTTAAAATTACCGATAATCGCGAAAAGAAAGAGTCATTATGATTAGTTTTATCTGGCCTTGGCTGGCGTTATTGTTACCTTTGCCATGGATTATTCGCTACTTTAGGCCAACTAAAGAGCAACCGACTGAGATTTATATCCCATCGTTACCTAAACATCTCTCAACGACGAATAAAAAGCAGGGCTATCTGCTGCCGATCTTAAAAACCTTGGCATGGATTAGTTTTTTAATCGCATTAGCAAGACCCGTTTGGTATGGCGACCCAATTCAAGTGAGTCCTGAACATCGAGATATGATGTTAGCTGTCGATCTTTCTGGGTCAATGCAAGTGAAGGATATGAAGCTACCCAATGGACAAATGACCGATCGCTTAACGGCAGTAAAACTGGTGCTGGCTGATTTTATTAAAGAGCGTGAAGGTGACCGATTAGGTCTGGTACTTTTTGCCGATCACGCTTATCTGCAAACCCCATTAACGCTGGATACCCAAACGGTTTCCCAACAACTTTCTCGCTCGGTGATCGGCTTAATTGGTCAACAGACCGCGATTGGTGAAGGGTTAGGGATCGCGACAAAAACCTTTATTAACAGTGATGCCAAACAGCGAGTGATTGTGTTGTTAAGTGATGGCAGTAATACCGCAGGTGTTCTTGATCCGTTAGCGGCTGCTGATTTAGCAGCAAAAAGTGGCGTCACTATTTATACCGTCGGCATTGGTGCAGATGAGATGCGTCAACAAGGGTTGTTATTTGATCGTACCGTCAATCCATCCCGTGATTTAGACGAAAAAACTTTACAAGCGATTGCTGATAAAACCGGTGGCCAATATTTTAGGGCGAGAGATCCTGAGCAGCTCGCTAAGATTTACCAAGCGATTAATGAGTTACAACCGATCAAAAATGCAGAGAAGACTTGGCGACCACAACAAGAATGGTTCAATTATCCATTGGCTTTTTCTCTGTTATTGTCACTGTTTATTTTTCTATTAAGGAGAAAGCATGGGTGATTTTACCTTTCTCTATCCATTATGGTTTTTAGCATTATTGCCGTTAATTGGCTTACTCTATCTGCCAAAAACGCGACAGAAATCGAGTGGCTTATTTGCCCCTCATTTAGCACAACATTTTGGAGTTAAGAGTAAAAATAGCCAAAAATTAGGAGGGATATTTTTTGCGATAATTTGGCTATTAGCGGTAATTGCGCTCTCTGGACCTAGTTGGCAGAAACAAGAGCAACCTGTCTATAGCAATAAAGAGGCACGAGTCGTGGTGCTTAGCTTATCTCAATCGATGATGGCAAAAGATATCGCACCTAATCGCCTGCAACAAGCAAAATTCAAAATTCTCGATCTATTACCTGAATGGAAAGAGGGAGTGACAGGTTTAGTTGCCTATGCTGGTGAAGGGTACATGATTAGCCCGATGACGGCGGATACTTCGACATTAGAGAACTTAATCCCTCAACTCACGCCATCATTAATTCCGTCTAAAGGCGAACGTACATCAGAAGGGGTTGTTGAGGCGATTAAATTGTTGCAACAAGCTGGGTATCCGCAAGGGGATATCGTGATTGTGGCTGACAATATTAACCGTAATGAACAACAGAAAATCAGTCAACTTTTATCAGGAACTGAATATCACCTAACAATACTTGCGGTGTCGACGACCGAAGGTGCCCCGATCCCTGATCAAAATGGCCAGTTAATCAAAGGTAAACAGGGGGAGATTGTGATTTCACAGTTACAGCGCCGTGCATTGCAGCAGTTTACTTCACAGCTCTCAGCAACATTAGTCGAAGTACAAGCGACCAATCAAGATGTTCAGCAAGTGGTATCAGCAACTAGCCATAATTTAATGATGGAAGCGTCTAAAGAGAAACAGAAACTGGATGGTCGGCAAAATAATGGCTATTGGTTTATGTTACCGATTCTGTTGTGTTTACTCTGGGGGATGCGTAAAGGACTACTGGTCGCTACACTGGCCGTAATGATATTCCCTAAAGGTGCTGATGCCGCCAATTTATTGGTTAATCAAGATGCTCAAGCTTATGAGCAGTTTTCTCAAAATAACTACCAACAAGCGAGTGAGCAGTTTGTTGATCCTGCTTGGCGAGGTATTGCCCAATATCGAGCTGGGGAATATCAAAAAGCGGTGGAATCGCTAAAGCAAGCTGATGATATAACGTCTGAATATAATTTAGCTAATAGCTACGCTCAATTAGGTGAGTACCCTAAAGCGATTGAGCAGTATAAAAAAGTGCTTCAACAAGATCCTCGCCATCAAGATGCTAAACATAATTTAGAGCAAGTTGAAAAACGATTACAACAGCAAAAGCAGAAAAAAAATAAACAACAACAGAAGCAGGATCAAAAACAAAACCAAGAGCAAGATAATAAACAAGATCAGCAATCGCAAGATAAGCAGTCTGACCAGCAAAAGCAACAGCAGAGCCAGCAATCGCAAGATAAGCAGTCTGACCAGCAGAAGCAACAGCAGAGCCAGCAATCGCAAGATAATCAGTCTGATCAGCAGAAGCAACAGCAGAGCCAGCAATCGCAAGATAATCAGTCTGATCAGCAGAAGCAACAGCAGAGCCAGCAATCGCAAGATCAGCAATCTGACCAGCAAAAGCAACAGCAGAACCAACAATCACAAGATAAGCAGTTTGAGCAACATAAAAAGCCGCAGAATCAGGCGTCTCAAAATGAAAATCCTGAGCAAACTAAAGGTGCAAAAGGTGATAAAAAGGAGACGAGCTCAGAGCAGGCGTCTGTTGGAGTCTCTTCTTCACAAGTGAGTGAAGGCGATCCAGTGATGAAAAAATTAGAACAGATCCCTGATGATGCGAGTCAGTTGATTCGAGCACAAATTATGTTACAACAGCGAGAAAAAGAGCAAAATAGAGGAGTGAACTCGTCATGGTAAAATACTTTATGGTAAACAGCTCTAAAGTAAACAGTAGCAACAAAAAAGGGTTTTTCTTGCTCTGGATATTTGCACTATTTTCACTGTTTTCAATCAATGCTAATGCGGAGACTATCGCAACGGTTTCAAAGAATGTTGTCGAGGTAAATAGTGCCTTTCAACTACAAATTACAACTAATAAGAATGTCAATGTTGATTCCTTGGATCTCTCACCGCTGCAAGCCGATTTTCTGATGGGGCGACCAAGTGTTAGCAACAGCATGCGCAGTATCAATGGTAAATTTAGTCGAGAGACTCGTTGGACGGTAGCTATTGCAGCGAAAAAAGTGGGTAATCTAACCATTCCGCCTTTGACGATTGCAGGTGATCAAACTGCCCCCATTACCATACGTGCGATGAAATCAACAGACAACGTTAAAGCAGATAATCAAGATATTGTTGTTCACTCTCAATTAGATAAAAAAACATTGTATGTCGGGGAATCCACCAATCTCAAATTGACAGTAATGATTGGTGTTCAAACGGATAGTGCTTCTATTACTGCACCTCAAGGTAACGGACTAACCGTTAAACAGACGGGCAAAGATAATCAATATCGAACAGTGGTTAATGGCCGCACTTATATTGTACTCGAACGTATTTATCAGGTGATGGCGACAGAAGCAAGTACGACAACGCTTCATGGTGCGGAGTTCCAAGCTTCAAAAATTCAAGGTGGACAAAATCCATTTAGTTCATCATTAGCGATCCCGATTGCCAAGAAAGCCAGTGATATTGATGTTGAGGTTTTAGCTAAACCAGAGGGAGTTAAAGGGCTTTGGTTACCGACCTCTAAATTAACGTTAACGCAAGATTGGCAACCAGATGTTGGTAGTCAAGAACCGGCTTCTACCGTAACAAATTCAAAAATAGTCGAAGCAAAAATTGGTGAGCCAGTAACACGTACCATTAAACTCATGATTACTGGATTTGATTCAACCCAGTTCCCTGATATTAATATTCAGTATCCCAATTCGGTTAAAGTTTACCCTGAAAAAGCTGAGTATCAGCAACAAGGTAACGCGATGGTAATGACATTGAAAAAGGCGATTATTCCTCGTCAAGCTGGAGATATTTCGCTTCCTAGCTTAACGGTTAATTGGTTCGATACCATCAATAAAAAATCACAAACAGCAACAATTGATGGCTTAACGTTGAAGGTGACACAAGATAAATCGGCGGCTATTAATAATAATGGTGGAAGTCACGTTAGCTCAACACCTGTTATCGCTAAT
Organism: Vibrio sp. SS-MA-C1-2; assembly: GCF_021513135.1. Classification (NCBI taxonomy): domain Bacteria; kingdom Pseudomonadati; phylum Pseudomonadota; class Gammaproteobacteria; order Vibrionales; family Vibrionaceae; genus Vibrio; species Vibrio sp. SS-MA-C1-2. Next base: position 2,663,356 of record NZ_CP090981.1, on the reverse strand, counting down.
CAGACTCAAGCTGATCAAAAGGATAAAAGTGTAAATACCGACGTAAATGTAGCAAATAAAAACTCAGTGAGTCTTGATGATTACCGTCAATTACAAGAGAAAAAGAATAGCTTAGAGATCGCCGTATTTATTCTGGCAGGACTTTGGTTAATCACGCTATTTCTTTGTTCTTGGTTATGGCTTAAATCGAAAAAACAGCCATCTTCCTTATCACTGTCGAATGACATAATTCGTCGTTCAGATACCAATTCTATTGGCAAGCTGATAGATGCACTGCTGAGAGGCGCAAGCATTGAGTTTAGAACTCTTTATCGTCATAGTGATTTCTCAACCCTTGATAGTGAATTGCTTTCGCAGATCCAGCAGCAAGTGACGTTAATGGAGAAAGCTCAATTTAGTCGACAGGAGAATCAAGATCCCGAACAACCGCATTGGGATAAAGAGGTATTGTTAGGGTTATTAAAGAGAGCTCAAAAACAGCAGAGTAAAAAAGGGTTAAAAGGAGACAATAACTCCCAATCTCTTGCTGAGTTAGAGCCTTAATTAAGTGAGAAAAAGCGAAAAAACCAAAAGGCAAAGAAAAAATAAGCTCACGGCTCTATGAAAAGTTCAGCGAGCTTATTTTTATGAGAGGAACTTAAGTTAGGCACTTAAATAAACATCATTCATTAAAAGAGATTATTGATTACTGGTAATCTCGTTTCGAGTCGGTAACCCCCCTAAAGATTCGGCACTTTCAACCGCACGGTAAATCGCTTGTTGAACAACTTCAGCACCCACTACACCAATTGAGTTAATATCTGTTACTTCTATTTCACCAGTACCTGCTGCAAATAGGGTATCACCATCATACATCGAATGGACTGGATTAATCGCACGAGCATAGCCATCATGTCCCATTTGAGCGATCTTCAATGCTTGAGTTTTTGTCAATTTAGCATTGGTGACAATGACACCAATCGTTGTGTTACGTCCAGCAAAGCCTTTAGATGCGAGACCGTCCACGATTAAATCCTTGCCTGACACAAACGATTTACCATCTTCAGAACGAGTGCCTGCGTAGACTTGGCCATCTTTTGTTACGTCACCCCAAGCGTTAACGGCAACAATGGCACCGATAACTAAACCTGAATCAAATTCAATCACATAACTGCCAATACCACTTTTGGTTGAACGTTTGCCGCCAGCGATCTTACCGACAGTCGCCCCTGTTCCTGCACCAAAAGAGCCCTCTTTAAATTCAGTTCGATTGGCAGATTTTGTGGCTTGATAACCCATGGTGGCATCGGGTCTACTTTTAGGATCACCAATGGTTAAATCAAACAACACGGCACCGGTAACAATCGGTACTTTAGCAACACCCACATCAAAGCCAATGTCATTATCTCCAAGGTACTTCATCACGCCTGTCATACTATCTAAGCCATAAGCACTGCCACCAGAGAGCACAATAGCATTGACTTGTTGTACTAAGTTTTCAGGACGAAGAAGATCGGTTTCACGAGTGCCAGGTGCTGCACCTCGAACGTCGACACCGGCTACGGCCCCTTTATCGAAGCGCAGAACCGTGACACCCGTTACGCCTTCTTTATCTTGAGCTTGACCGATCGAAAGTCCTTGGATTTTAAAAAGGTCAGTAGGCTGATAATCAGCCGCTGCATTGAAGGAGAGCAAAGTTGCAAGTAGTGCTGTTAATGGCGCGAGGTACTTCTTCATAAATTCCCTTAATGATTTGTTAAATTATGAGGGTTAGGATAGCAAATAATTTCACAAACTGCCTAGCAATATAAAACTGGTTGGATATTTAGTTATTGTTTATCTGAGGGTTAAGCTGAAATAACCTTTTAAATTATATACCTAAAGTAATTGGAATTGCTATCTACTAGTAACACTAATTACTTTAGGTATATAATTTAAAATTCTCTCAATTAATTCAAAGGATAAGAGCATGGGACCGTTATGGCTGGATGTAGAAGGGTATGAGTTAACCGCAGAAGATCGTGAGGTATTGGCTCACCCAACAGTGGGTGGTGTGATTCACTTTGCTTGTAACTATCATGATAATCAGCAGTTAATTGAGTTAAACCGTCAAATTCGTGTTGCAGCTAAACGACCAATTCTTATTGGTGTCGATCAAGAAGGTGGACGAGTGCAACGCTTTAAAGAGGGATTTACTCGTATTCCAGCCGCACAAACATTGGTAGATTGCCAGCAAGGTGAAAACGTCGCACAACAAGCTGGCTGGTTAATGGCGGCAGAGCTGATTGCTCACGATATTGATTTAAGCTTTGCGCCTGTTTTAGATAAAGGTCATCAATCAAAAGCGATTGGGAACCGTGCCTTTAGTAATCATAGCCCAGAGATCCTTCGTTTTAGTCGCGCTTATATGAAGGGAATGAAATCTGTAGGGATGGCAACAACAGGAAAACACTTTCCTGGTCATGGGGGTGTGACTGCTGATTCTCATTTAGAGACCCCTTTTGACCCTCGAGATACCATTATCAGCGATGATATGGAAATTTTTAGACAACAGATTACTGCTGGGTTATTAGATGCAATCATGCCCGCCCATGTTATCTACTCTCATTATGATCAAATCCCTGCAAGTGGATCTGAGTTCTGGCTCAAAAAAGTATTACGTCAACAACTGAACTTTGAAGGAATTGTATTTTCTGATGACTTAAGTATGGAAGGTGCAGCGATTATGGGCTCACCATCGGAACGAGCGCAGCAATCATTAGATGCGGGTTGTGATATGGTCTTGATGTGTAATAATCGAAACTCTGCGGTTGAGGTTCTCGATCATCTAACCATCAGTGAGGTTTCTAAAGCGGTATCGTTGCAGAAAAAGTCTACTTTTACCTTGTCTGAATTACAGGCTACAGATCAGTGGCAGCAAGCGAATCGAGAGATGCAGGTTTTGCTTGAAGGTTAATGTTGAATCATTCGCGTTATTTGACGTTGCTAGCGATAGTCTCTCTTGATCGTTCGATAGCAACTTCAATTCTCTTGGCTGTTAGGGTGTCTCTATTTCATTCAATTGGTACTTCTTGATTTTTCGATATAACGTTGCGATACCGATCCCCAATTCTTTTGCCGCGATCTTGCGGCTGCTTACCCGCTTTAATACCTTACTTATCTGTTCCGCTTCCATCTCTTCTAATGTTTCTTCATGGCTTTGATTTGCTGGATGTACTTTTATGGTAGAGACAGAAGGCTTATGAGGTGTTTGGGTCTCGATATAAGGAGGCAGCAAATCAAGATCGATGGTTTCCCCCGTTGGTACAATATTAATTAAATACTCCATGAGATTACTTAATTCCCTGACATTACCCGGCCAACGATAATGATTTAACGCTTCGATGGTTTCTGGTGTCATACCGGGGTAAGGGACACCAATCTTTCGACTATGATGGTCTAAAAAGTGGTGAGCTAACTTATCTATATCTCCATCTCTTTCTCGCAGTGGAGGTAAAAAAACAGGGATGACATTTAAGCGATAATAGAGATCTTCTCTGAATCTGCCTTCTTGAATCATTTTATGGAAATCTTGGTTGGTTGCTGAGATGATCCGAATATCAACAGTGACGGCTTTATTTGCTCCAATCGGCATCACCTCCCGCTCTTCTAATACTCGTAATAACTTGGCTTGTAGTGACATCGACATATCGCCAATTTCATCAAGGAAAAGTGTGCCTTTATTTGCAGCTTGAATCAGCCCAATTTTTCCCTTGGTTGATGCGCCAGTGAATGCTCCTTTGACATAGCCAAATAACTCACTCTCAAGTAAGTGCTCAGGAATAGCGGCACAGTTAATGGCGATAAAAGGTTGGTGAATACTCTGACTTGATGAATGAATGGCTTTGGCGATCACTTCCTTTCCGGTGCCACTTTCACCATGAATAAGAACGCTAGACGGACTATTAGCAATTCGAGAAAGTAAGCGTTTAATGGCTAACATCTGTTTACATTCACCAACAATTGGTGACAGGTGAGGGTCGTCATGACGAGGAACTGCAATATGATTAGGTTGGAAATAAGACATTAAGAACAATTGTTGCTCTTTTATTTGGTGAAATAATCCCATGACTAGCTCTTGTCTGGATCCAAGAGAGATGATGTGTTGTTGGTGGCCATCAAGAATATGATGTTGACTTAATGTTTCTATCTTAACTTTAGCATTAGCCAGTGAACCGTTAGTGAGGTTTAAATAGTTCAATGCGACTTGATTACCAAATCTAACATGGGCTTGCTGATCTAAAACTAAAACCCCTTGATCCATATCTTCAATTAAACGAATAAATATCTGATCAATATCGTTATTATGTTTATTGTTTTCGGTCAAGCTAGTGACAAAGACTTGAGCAATATGACGAACATACTCAGTAAATGTTTGAGTGTTCTCTTGAATATCTTGTTGTTGCTGCTGGTTGAATGCCGCTAAACTAATCACACCAATACAGCGTTCAGATATTAATATTGGCACCCCAATAAATGCCGTTTCTTGGCAATTATCGCGAGTTTGACATTCAATACACAAAGGATCATTGTGAGATTTAACGACCACCTTCTCTTTCTTATTTTCAATAATGTAACGGAAGAGACGGGAGCTTGTTGAAAGTGGTTGACCGAATGCATGATCGTAAGGACCGGTACCTGCTATTCGGACTAAATTAGCATCAACAACCTCAACATCGATTTTTAAAATGGCAGATAACATCTTGCTAAATTTGATGATTGTTGGTTGTAGTTTCATCAATTCTGAAACAGGCTGAATGTTTAGGTTATTTGTCTGTCCGCTCATTTTTATCCCTTTCGTCAAAGTTAATACCGATTAGAAATCCCTTAAATCTACTCGTTGTGTTAAATATGAGTGTTATTACATACCTTAAATTAAATTGTTATTAATTTATTTGACCTGAATCGTATAAATGTTATTCAAAGTGCATTTTTTGTTTTTACAGATATTATTTTATATCTATTAATGATTGAAATTCCCCATTATAAATTTTTGATAATTATCGACTATGAGATATTTATTGATAGTAAAAGATACTTGAGAATATCAATATGATAAGTCATTGAATCTATCACTATCATTTTGGTGATTATGAGAATAAATGATAAAAAAATATTCGTGATGGTGATCACTTATTAATATTTGATCTCGATCATTGTATAAATATAACTTACTTACTTTTCAGTGGCTTAGGTATTTATTTGCTTATTTTGTTTTAATTGGCACAGATATCGCTTATGTATAAGTAACTCAGCGAAATAATCCTGAATGAAAAAATAGAGTGACAAAAAACAGCAAACAATAAGAAATTTAATTACAAGAAATTATAAATTGTAAAGGACAATAAAAAATGAAGAATGTTAATGAATTAATTAAAGAGATAAACGAATTAGATTCTAACTTAAGTGAAAAAGATTTTCTATTAACATGGGAACAAACTCCGGCAGAGCTTGAACGTGTCCTAAAAACTGCAGAAGCTTTAAAAGCAATGCGTGGCGAAAATATCGCAACTAACGTATTTAATAATGGTTTAGGTATCTCCTTATTCCGTGATAATTCAACTCGTACACGCTTCTCTTATGCATCAGCAATTAACATGCTGGGTCTAGCTCAACAAGATCTAGATGAAGGGAAATCACAGATTGCACACGGCGAAACTGTTCGTGAAACAGCAAACATGATCTCTTTCTGTGCAGATGTTATTGGTATCCGTGATGACATGTATTTAGGTGCGGGTAACGCATACATGCGTGAAGTTGGTGAAGCTCTTGATGATGGTTTCAAAGAAGGTGTACTGCCACAGCGTCCAGCTATCGTAAACCTACAGTGTGATATTGACCACCCAACGCAATCTATGGCTGACCTTGCATGGTTACAAGAGCACTTCGGTAGCTTAGAAGAGCTTAAAGGTAAGAAAATTGCAATGACATGGGCATACTCGCCAAGCTACGGTAAGCCATTATCTGTACCACAAGGAATCATCGGTCTGATGACTCGCTTCGGTATGGATGTGACATTAGCTCACCCAGAAGGTTATGACCTAATTCCTGAAGTGGTTGAAGAAGCACGTAAGAATGCTGAGCTATCTGGCGGTTCTTTCGCTCAAGTTAACACAATGGAAGAAGCATTTGACGGTGCAGACATCGTTTATCCTAAGTCTTGGGCGCCTTACCAAGTGATGGGCAAGCGTACTGAACTTCTTCGTGCCAATGACCATGATGGACTTAAAGCATTAGAGCAAGAGTGTCTAGCTGAGAATGCTAAGCACAAAGAGTGGCATTGTACTGAAGAGATGATGACGCGCACTAAAGGTGGTGAAGCACTATATATGCACTGTCTACCTGCTGATATCACAGGTCTATCTTGTAAAGAAGGTGAAGTAACAGAAGGCGTATTTGAGAAGTATCGTATTGAGACTTATAAAGAAGCAAGCTGGAAGCCATATATCATTGCTGCAATGATCCTTAACCGTAAGTACCAAGAACCAGGTGCCGTGCTTGAAGAGTTACTAAAAGACTCAAAAGTTCGCGTTAAGTAATTTCCTTTACTACTTCAAATATGATTGAAGTTGTCGTCAAGTTGGCATCAACTTCAACCTAATCTGAGAACGTAAATTAAAATAATCAAGGTGGGGCGTTCGTCCCACTCATTAGACTCAATTTATGAGGTTCAATCGTGACGACATTCACTCTTAAAATGGATATTGCCGATAATCGTCATTTTAATGGCGCGACATCTCCACTCTTCACTCTTGATGAAGCAAAAAAAGCGCGTAGCTTCCATCAGCAAATTGATGGTTACCAACCAACACCATTGCAGTCATTGGATACATTAGCAAAAACTATTGGTGTGAATAAAGTTTTAGTTAAAGACGAATCACAGCGTTTTGATCTATGTGCATTTAAGATGCTAGGTGGAGCTTATGCTATCGCTCGCTTAATGTGTGATGAGTATAATTTAGATATCAATCACTTTAACTTTAAACAGTTAAAAAATGATATTACTGAAAAAATGACCTTTGCGACAGCAACTGATGGTAACCACGGACGTGGTGTTGCTTGGGCTGCAAATCAGTTAGGTCAAAACGCGGTTGTTTATATGCCTAAAGGGGCTGCTGATGAGCGTGTTGAGAACATTCGTGCATTAGGTGCAGAGTGTATTGTAACGGACATGAATTACGATGATACCGTTCGCCTTGCTATCCAAACCTCTGAAGAGCGCGGTTGGAAAGTGGTTCAAGATACGGCCTGGGAAGGTTATACCGAAATCCCAACTTGGATCATGCAGGGTTATACCACGTTAGTTGATGAAGCTGTTGATCAAATGGAACCAATGGGTCTACAACAGCCAACTCATATTGTTCTGCAAGCGGGTGTTGGTGCACTTGCTGGTGGCGCATTAGGTTATATGGCGAGTCGTTTTGGAGCTAAAAATATCCACTCAATCATCATTGAGCCTGAACAAGCGGATTGTATCTATCGTTCAGGTGTTGATGCAAGCGGTGAGATGGTTAACGTAGGTGGCGACTTAGATACGATTATGGTTGGTCTTGCGTGTGGTGAGCCAAACCCAATTGGCTGGCCAGTATTAAGAGATTGTGCAACGCAGTTTATCTCATGCCAAGACAAAGTTGCGGCGTTAGGGATGCGTGTTTTAGGTAACCCACTAGGTAATGATCCTCGCGTTGTTTCTGGAGAGTCAGGTGCTGTTGGTGCCGGTCTATTAGTTGCTGCTCATTATCACCCAAATAAAGAAGAACTATTTAAGCAAATGGGCTTAGATAAAGATTCTGTTGTATTACTTATCAATACAGAAGGTGATACAGATCCTGTGCATTACCGTGAAGTGACTTGGTTAGGTAAGCACCTTATCGACGCAGAATAAGTTCAGTTTAAAAAGTGGTGGTTAGTTCTTTAATCATCACTCATTCATTATTTACTAAAAAATTAAAAAATAATTATTAATTAAATCACCTTAATACCGTCAGTATTAAGTTAAGGAGAATAACAATGACACCAACTATCCCATTTGACAAAGTACTAGAACAGGCAGAGTCTTACAAAGCAGATATGACTAAATTTTTGCGTGATATGATCGCAATTCCAAGTGAAAGCTGTGATGAAGAGAAAGTTGTTCTTCGTATCAAAGAAGAGATGGAAAAAGTAGGATTTGATAAAGTAGAAATCGATCCTATGGGTAACGTATTAGGTTGGATTGGTCATGGTCCTCACCTAATTGGCATGGATGCGCATATCGATACTGTTGGTGTGGGTAACATGGATAACTGGGAATTTGACCCGTACACAGGTATGGAAGATGACGAAGTTATCGGTGGTCGTGGTGCGTCTGACCAAGAAGGCGGCATGGCATCAATGGTTTATGCAGGTAAGATCATTAAAGATTTAGGTCTTGAAGATGAATATACACTGCTTGTAACGGGTACTGTTCAGGAAGAAGATTGTGACGGCCTATGCTGGCAGTACATGATTGAAGAGAGCAACATTCGCCCTGAGTTCGTCGTAAGTACTGAACCAACTGATTGCCAAATCTACCGTGGTCAACGTGGCCGTATGGAAATCCGTGTTGATGTTGCTGGTATCAGCTGTCACGGTTCTGCGCCAGAGCGTGGTGATAACGCAATCTTCAAAATGGGTCACATCCTGCCAGAAATTGAGCAACTAGCAAACAACCTAGGCGATGATGATTTCTTAGGTAAGGGTACATTAACGGTTTCTGAAGTCTTCTTCACATCTCCAAGCCGTTGTGCGGTTGCAGATAGCTGTGCAATCTCAATTGACCGTCGTCTAACTTGGGGTGAAACTTGGAATGGCGCGATTGAAGAGATTGCTAACTTACCAGCAGTTAAGAAGTTTGGTGCAAAAGTTTCAATGTACAACTACGATGAGCCTGCTTACACCGGTTTAGTTTACCCTACAGAGTGTTACTTCCCAGCATGGAAAATTGAAGAAGAGCACATCGCAACTAAGACATTAGAGTCTAGCTTCGAGCTACTATTTGATGAGAAGCCTAAGGTTGACCGTTGGACATTCTCTACAAACGGTGTATCTATCATGGGTCGTCATGGTATTCCAGTCATTGGTTTTGGTCCTGGTAAAGAGCCAGAAGCTCATGCGCCAAACGAGAAAACTTGGAAGCAACATCTTGTGACTTGTGCAGCAATGTACGCAGTTATCCCACAGATGTACCTACACAAGTTAGGTCAGAAGTAATCATTACGACTAAAAAAGCCTGAAATCATAGGGCTTATCGTAAGAGGGTGAATGAGTCTGCGCCCTCTTACATTACCTGTTTACCCACTTATTTGTTAAAAACATAGCTCTGCCTTTCTTCTTGTTCTAATAAATAATGTGGGTCTTTTCGAAAGTGGAAACCGACATGTCTGCAACGAATCATAATCAAATAACAATTATCAAGAATGGGATTCTCGTTGATAGTCAGCAACAATCTCAGCAAGACTTAGTCATCATTAATGGCAAGATTGCTGAAACTGTAACTCAAATCCAACTTAATCAATACCCAGAAGCGACCGTTATCGATGCACAAGGCTGTTATGTTATGCCCGGTGGTATTGATGTTCATACTCATTTTAATATCGATGTGGGGATCGCCCAAAGCTGTGATGATTTCTTTACAGGAACACGTTCAGCCGCTTGCGGTGGAACCACCACCATTATCGATCATATGGGGTTTGGTCCTAGAGGCTGCTCGCTACATCATCAGCTTGCTGTTTATAAAGAACATGCCAAAGAGCGTGCCGTTATCGATTATAGCTTTCATGGTGTGATTCAGCACATTGATCAAGAGATCCTTGATGAAATGGAACAAATGGTCAGTAATGAAGGGATCAGCAGCTTCAAGTTGTATTTGACTTACGGTTATAAATTGAATGATAGCGAAACCTATCAAGCGTTAGAACAGTTGAATAAAGTCGGTGCATTAACGACAGTACACCCTGAAAATGATGCGGCAATTAATGCAAGAAAAGCACAATTAGTAGCAGAAGGGAAAACCACACCTGAATATCATCCGATTAGTCGTCCATTAGAGTGCGAAGCTGAAGCCATTGGTCGAATGATCAATTTAGCGAAACTGGCCGATGATGCGCCACTCTACATTGTCCATTTATCTAACGGATTAGGTTTGGATTATATCAATTTGGCGAAAAGATCAGGTCAAGCCGTTTGGTCTGAAACTTGCCCACAATATTTGGTATTAGACAGTGATAAATATAAAGAACCCGATGCGACTAAATATATTCTTAGTCCTCCTTTGAGAGCCAAAGAAGAGTGTGAAAAGTTATGGCAAGGTTTAATCAATAATGAAATAGATACCGTTGCAACCGATCACTGTTCATTCAATTTTGAACAACAAAAGCAGCCAAACCATCATGACTTTACTCAATGCCCAAATGGAATGCCTGGGGTTGAGACTCGAATGCCAATCTTGTTTTCTGAAGGTGTATCAAAAGGACGACTAACGTTAAATCAATTTGTCTCTTTAACCAGTGCTAAGCCTGCTCAACTGTTTGGTATCTATCCTCAAAAAGGCAGTCTAGAGATAGGAAGTGATGGCGACATTGTGATTTTCGATCCAAATGCTAATTATTGCCTCTCTCATCAACAGTTACATGATAATTGTGATCATACACCATTTGAAGGAATGGATATTCAAGGTTGGCCGACCGTTACTCTATCTAAAGGACAGATAGTTGCTCAAGATGGGACGTTCTTAGGTAAAGCAGGATCAGGGGACTTCTTGCATCGTCAAGCATTCTCACGTCAACGTTTTGAATAAAAAGATAAAAGAAGAGAAAAGATAAAATTTTATTGTGAAGCTTATTATTAATTCAAACAGATAAAAATTAAAAACTAAAACAGATTATAAGGAATGAAGATATGAAACAGACCGTTGTTGTGGCTTTAGGTGGTAATGCACTGTTACGTCGTGGTGATGCACCGACTTTTGAAAACCAATTAGAAAATATCAAAATTGCTGCACAAGCTATTGCTAAGATTTCAGAAGATTACAATGTTGCCGTCGTTCATGGTAATGGCCCTCAAGTTGGCTTATTAGCACTACAAAATTTAGCTTATGATAAAGTTGCACCCTATCCATTAGATGTACTCGGTGCTGAAAGTGAGGGCATGATCGGTTATATGCTGGCTCAAGAGTTGCAAAACTTGTTACCAGCAACGCCTGTTGCAACTATTTTGACTCGTATCGAGGTGGATCCTCAAGATCCAAGCATGCTTGATCCAACGAAGTTTATTGGACAAGTTTATAACAAAGAAGATGCCAATGTTGCAGCGGAGAAAAACCACTGGATCATGAAAGCAGATGGCGAATATATGCGCCGTGTCGTTGCTTCACCTAAACCAATGGCGATTGTTGATAAGCCTTCTATTGATGCGCTATTAACAGCGGGCCAAATGGTAATCTGTTGTGGTGGTGGTGGTATTCCAGTATGCCGTGAAGGGTCTACTTTCAGAGGTGTTGAAGGGGTTATCGATAAAGATTTAGCGGCAACGTTACTGGCCAAACAGCTTAATGCTGACAAGTTACTTATTTTAACCGATGCAGATGCGGTTTATCTTGATTGGGGTAAGCCTTCTCAGAAAGCGTTGGGTGTTGTTTCTAGCGAAGAGTTAAGTAAGCATGAATTCCCAGCAGGATCGATGGGACCTAAAGTCGAAGCGGTTTGTGATTTTGCTAATTTCGGCGGTCGTGCCTATATTGGTGCTTTAGAGCAGAGCTTAGATGTTCTTGCAGAAACTGCGGGTACTTGTGTGCATAAGTAATAATCGTTATACCCTTCTTACTTGAAGTTGCTAGGTTGTTGGCTACACTCGTTCGCCCCAATCATGTAGTACACCTACATTCATGGGACCTCGCTCACTGTCGCCTACTAGCAACTCCAATTATTTTGAGAAGAGAAGACTATTTTTAATTAAAACAGGTCACTATGGGAACCTATCCTAGCTAACTGTAAGGTATTATTATCTATTCTATAAATAAGAACTAAATCCGCTCTGATATGGCAGTCACGAAATTGACTCCAATTACCAGAAAGAGGGTGGTCGACATATTTTACATCTAAAACATCACCTCTTTGGAGTTGCGAGATAATTCCCCCAATTTCTAGAACTTCTTGTATTGGTAGCTTTACAATCTTTTTGAAATCTTTTTTAAATTGAGTAGAGAACTCAATAAAATAAATTGTTTTTTTTATCCATTCATTAAATCATCAATAGAATTTGCTTTATGTCCTTTACCTGAAGTTAGTTCATGTATTGCAGCGATTGTGTCTCGATTTGGTTTATTTAACTCTACATCAAAAGGAATTTTTCCTTGCTTAATAACGGTATGGGCAAATAGCTTAATGACCTCAGAAGGAGTTAAACCAATTTCATCACAAATAGTGGTAAATGCAATTTTAGTTTTATGATCTATATTGGTACCTATCATTTCACTTCTCATGGTTTTTAGCTCCTACATAATTATTTTCAAAGTCTAACATAATCATTGCACTGTTTAAATATTGAACGATTTCATTATGTCCGAAGTCTTACTTTTGAGTTTTATTTTATGTTAATTTAATTGATGTCTTTGAAGTACAGGGAGACCCCTTTACTCTGTAGTCGCCTGTTGTTGTGGCTGTTTAAGACGCACAAACAGAGAAGCAAACCCCATTGCAGCCATTAACCAAAAGATATTCGCTCCCCATAATTGATATCCCCAACCGCTAATCGCTGTCATTGCCGCCATAAATGCACCCAATGGAATGGCATTATAAAGCGCTTGAAGCGGAACTGTTTTGCTCTCTTGCTCGAGTTGAATATATTTAATTGCCGCAATATGCGCCATCGCAAATGTGACACCATGAAGGAGTTGGATAATGATCAATGCTGATAAATTAGTCGTTGATGCGGTTAATCCCCAACGAACCATTACGCCAATTGAAGCAATAGTAAATAGGGTATTAATTGAGAAACGAGTCAGTAGGTGCTTACCATACATAAAGAGAGATATTTCAGCAACGACGCCTAATCCCCAAAGAAACCCGATGATTTCAGACGAGTGACCCGCCGCATGCCAATGAATAGAACTAAAGCTATAAAAAGCGGCATGGCTCCCTTGTATCAAGGAAATCAAAAGAAGAAAACGTAAGGTCCTAGGCTCTTTCAGTAGTGTAGATAGTTTTATGGAATCACTATTCTCAAGAGGAGCAGATACGGGTGCTGGTGAGATCTTCATAAAACTAATAATAATAGCAAATAGAAAACCGACCATTGCCGTATAGATAATCATATCTGTACCATAATGTTTGACCAAAAAGCCCACTGCTGTCGAACCGACAATAAAGGCAATTGATCCCCATAAGCGGGTACGACCATAATCGAGAATATTTAAGCGATTATAATAATTGGTTAACGCATCCATTAATGGCATCGCTGGGCCACATAAAAAGCCAAAAATAATCGTTGCCAGCATCATTAACCAGAAACTGCCACTAATAAACAGATGACAACCAATGACAATAAAGCTCAAAATACTTAACCATCGAAGCGCAGGAATAATCGTTTCAAATTTATGAAGGCGAGGCGTTAATACCATATTTGATAGACAACGGGTGGCAAAACCCGTACCAATTAAAATCCCGATATCTGAAGGCGAAACCCCCTGACCTTCAAACCAAATCGACCAAAAAGGCAGATAAACGCCATAAGCAAAAAAGAAACCGAAAAGGTACTGTGAAATCCATTTATACGGGGTAGTGAGCATATTTTAAAAGGGCTTATTATCAAAAGGGGGTATGAACTTGATTATACGCAGTTATTTTGAGAGGTGAATAGTCAAAGAAACTTTAAATATGTTTTATCCCTTCGATATTTGAAGCTGCTAGGCTTTATTTTATAACTGTAATGGTGTCGCTCATTCACCCCAATCATATACTATACCTATATGATTGGGACTTCTCTTACTGGCTTTTCGCTTGTTAATAACTCAAATTATTGAACGTATATATTGAAATATTACACTCGATTCTGCTCTTTACCTTCAACAAATGCAGTGATATTGCTGATTAATTGATTAACTAACGTCGTAATTGCAGACTCCGATCCCCAAGCGACATGTGGTGTCAAAATCAAGTTCGGTAAATCGGCATTTTGGACTAAAATATTATCATTGGGGGCAGGCTCTTGAGTAAAAACATCGACACCCGCTCCCGCGATAATGCCACTCTTTAATGCTTCAACTAATGCCGTTTCGTTGACCAACCCGCCACGTCCAGTGTTAATTAAAATGGCTTCAGGTTTCATTTGTGAGAATTCTGCAGTGTCGATTAAGTTTGTTGTGCTTTCAGTTAGTGGGCAGTGAAGTGTCAATATATCTGACTCAGCGAGAACTTGTTCAAATGGCAGATAACCCTCACGACATGAAGTTGCACCTTTTCTCTCTGCAAAGAGTACCTTCATACCCAAAGCGGTTGCTAACACTTTAATGGCTGAACCTAAACTCCCACTGCCGATAATTCCAAGTGTCGAGTTGGCCACATCTTTAATCGGATGAGTGAAAAAGCAAAACTGTTCACACTGTTGCCAAATCTGTTGATTCTTGATGTCGTTGTGATAAGCGAGTAAATTTCGGCGTAGGGCAAAAATCATCGCCACGACATGTTCGGGAACTGTTTTATCGGCATAGCCACGAATGTTTGAAACGGCAATGCCTTTTTCTGCACAATAAGCTAAATCGACATTATTGGTTCCTGTTGCAGCAATTGCAATCATCTGTAAATGAGGTAGCTGCTCAATCAACTCACGATTTAAGATGACTTTATTGGTGATAATAATTGTGGCATCTTTTGCTCGCTCAATGACTTGATTGGGTGAGGTTTTGTCAAATGCTTGCCAATGATGTTCAAATTCAGGCGTTGGAATTGAAATGAACTCTGGAATGGTTTTTCGATCTAAAAAAACAATATTATGCATCTAACATCCTATAAGATAAGTATAAGTTATGACAATATCATACCAGAGGGTGTTGCCATTTTGTTATGTAAATTCGGTTTTTGATATTGCGAGAAGAATCAGAATTTATATGATTCTCGGTCTTCTTGAAACCAAGTGACTTAAACAGCAAAAAATTGATGAGTAAAAAAAGCGATAGTGATAAATCCACTGATAACACTACCAATACAGAGTAGAGGTGTTGTTAGTTTTGATCTTTGTTCTACCAATAAAATAATAGCCAAAAAAGCAGGGTATAGCCCAAAGATATAACGAGGCATCGCATTCACGCCTGAAGATAACGGCAAGATCAACGCTATAAACATAAATATCGCTTCAGCATAAAACCTTTTTACCACCAGATATAGATTTAAACTGAGTCCGATAATTGATGCTAGAGCAAGATAAAGTTTAGCACCACCACGTTCAAAGCCATAACTTAACCAATAAATAGGGCCATGAAGTTCTCGCCCCCAAGCTATTTGAATATGACCAAATGCCAATCCATCGCCTGTTAAATAGTAGAGATAAAGCATATAGCTGAAAAAGCCCAGTGGAATAACCCAAAGTACGGCAATGATCTTGATGGCTTGCGTAGAAAATTGCAGAAAAGCGTTAATGCCATAAAAACTAATGGCAATCCATAAAACAGGGAAGACTAACATGACCCCTAAGTTACGAGTTACCGCCGCTAAACAACCAAAAACAGCCACCCATAACCATTGACGTTGATAACAAAATAAAAAAAGTGCTGAGACAAAAGTGATAAACATCGGCTCAGTATAACCACTCATCGAGTAGACGGTATAAGGGGAAAATACGATAAACCAGATCGCGAACTTAATACTTTTGATGGTGAATTTTAATTGCTGAAGCGTCAGTGTAATAACAAACAGGCTGGCGATAAAAAAGAGGTTAGTGACGATAATTAACGCTAAAGCGGTATCACCCACTATTTTTGCAACAAACGAGGCCAATAAAGGATATAGCGGCATAAACGCCCAATTTGCCCCATTTTCATGTCGTAACCATTGAGGATGAGTGTCATAACCATGTTCAATAATACGTTGAAACCAGACACAATCAAAACGACAAACCGTTTGAAAAAGGTGTTGAACAGAAATTAACTCGCCATTAATAAAATTAGCTTGGTCAGGGGTACCAAAAACTTCAACGCCAGTTAAACCAATAAAATAGAGAGCGATGCGACTTAATAGATAGGCAGATACAATTGTAAAGAATAACTCTCGAGAAATTCGTCGCGGAGGGCTCTCCTTCACCTCTTGATGACTTAAACTTTTAGGCGGACGAGGGTAATTTGGATTAGGATTTATCATGACTTAAACACCCAAACTTTGGCTAAAATAAAGATAATAATTGGCATACAGAGAGTCGAGATAGTGACAGATAGCCAACCTGAAACCAGTTGAGCCTGTAATAACCCAGTCAGAATTAAATTATTCACTAAAAAGCCCAACAGTGCCACGAGCAAAAAACGCCAAAATGAACCTGCTTTATTAAATGTAATGTAACGATGACCAAAATAGGAGACAAAAAAAGCCACTGAAAACGCCGCAATATTCGCAGTATATTCTGAAACAGAAGGGATAAAGTGAAAATAAAGTTTAACGATAGAGAGATGGACAAGTGTCGAAAGACCGCCAATGAATGCAAATCGATTGAGCTGCCAGAAAGCTTTTAGATCAAAAAATTTAGTCATCATCTCGCTCTTTATTCTCGATCTGCTCTTTGGTGTTAGATGATTTAGTCTTCTTTTGATTATAACGCCCATAAATGCCCTCGATTAAGTAAATAGGACGTTGTTTGAGTTCAATAAACATCTTACTTAAGTAACTGCCAATGACCCCTAATGAAAGCAATTGAATCCCACCTAAAAAAAGCACAACGACAATGGTTGATGCATAACCGGGTGTTTTGATATCAAAGAATATCGCTTCAATTAAAAAGACCATCATTAAAATAAATGCACCTAAGGAGATAGCACCACCAATAAAGCTCCAGATTCTTAACGGCCATGCGGTAAAACTAAAAATACCATCGATAGCGAAATTCCACAGCTTCCAATAGTTAAATTTACTCTCCCCAACGTTGCGTTCAGGTCGTTCAAAAGGGATACCGACACAACGAAAAGCCGACCAGGCGAGTAACCCTTTCATAAAACGGTTGCGCTCAGGAAGTTGTTTCATGGCTTCGATAACTTTACGGTCAATTAAGCGAAAATCACCGACATTCTCAGGGATTTTAGTTTCACTAGCTAACATATTGAAGACTTTATAAAACCCCCCGCCGTTTGACGTTTGAGCCAAGTATCGGCAGAACGATCTACTCGTACACCATAAACGGTATCGCAATCGCCTTGTAGCCATCGATCGACAAATTGTAAAATGAGTTCTGGTGGATCTTGAAGATCGACATCAATCAGCACCGCCGCATCACCTTGAACATAATCGAGACCGGCAGTCATCGCTGCTTCTTTACCAAAATTACGCGCTAAATTCACTAATGAGATCGAATCATCTTGGGTGATAAACTCTTCGATCACTTGTCGGGTTTGATCTTGGCTGCCGTCATTGATAAAGACAATATCTATGTGGTCACGAATCGTCGCTAAACGGTCATTAATTGCCTCAAGAAAAGGGGCAATACCTTGTTGTTCATTATAGACGGGAACCAGAATAGAAAGGCTATAGTTCTCTTTATTGACCATGCTGATGGATTCCTGTTGTTGTCGATAGTGGGAGCGTCGTAAATTTAATTGTCGATAGCTTCAATGGTTTTTTCGTTTCTAGTTTTAGATAGAATATTTCTGTTAAATTAGAGATATCTAATTGAGTTAACTTTGATAAAGGTATCTCAGCTTTTAGTACTAAGTTATTGCCTTTGATTGGCTGAAGCTGTGATGTTACCTGGGTTACATTCGATTGAATGAATGCTAATGCAATGGGTGATTGCTGTCGTTCTATCGTGGTTAAGGTAATCATGATATTGGATTTTGGTAACTCAGTTAAATAAAAATAGATCCCGCCATCACTCTTTAATGTGCGGAATGTTTTTTGTTCTTTTTTGTTCCAACCTTGCCGAGAAAGAAAAGGATTATCTGAAATAAGGGAAATGTCTTTATTTAGGGGAAGTTGTAGCCCTAAATTTGTGCGGTCAGTTTGCCAAAAGAGTGTCTCTTTCTTGAGGTAATAAGCTTGGTAAGCGGGAGAGACCTTCGGTGTTAATGCGTGATAGAGAACAGTAAGATAATACGCGGATAGGGAAGCAATCAGTATAATTAAACCTAAGCGGATTTTTCTTTCAGAAATTGATGCTTTAAGTGATTCTAGTTCAGACATAAAAGAAAAATACCATAAAGTTTGTTAGCTTATCTTTTGCGTTATCTAGCTACTTTATTGAAGACAAATACCTAGTTACTTAACTGAAGACAAATAGAAAAAAAGCCGGAATATACTTGTTTATCATTAAGTATAATCCGGCTTTCTCATTATATGTTGAGTTTGATAACATTATCCAATCATCAGTCGTGAATAATATTATTCCCTCTTGTTATATCTCTATTAAATTAATGGGTTATTCACCTTAACTTAACTTTTTTGAGTTGCTAACTTACTGCTGAATTTCTCTTTGGTTTTCAAAATTCGGCTGGTTAGCGTACCCGCTGTCATTGCGCCACTTACATTCAAAGCCGTACGCGCCATGTCGATAAGAGGTTCAATCGAGATAAGTAGGGCAGCAATCGTAACTGGTAGCCCCATTGCGGGTAATACGATAAGAGCAGCAAATGTCGCACCACCACCCACACCGGCGATACCAAATGAACTGATAGTAATAATAGCAATTAATGATAATAGGAAGCTAATGTCGAATGGGTTGATACCCACCGTTGGTGCGACCATCACTGCTAACATTGCAGGGTAGATGCCCGCACAACCATTTTGACCAATTGTAGCCCCAAATGTTGCTGATAAATTTGCAATCGCAGGCGGTACATTTAATTTATTGATTTGAGCTTCTACGTTTAATGGAATCGTTGCCGCACTACTACGTGAAGTAAATGCGAATGTTAATACTGGCCAGATTTTCTTAAAGTACTCTTTCGGTGTGACACCGACTAAAGAGACAAGGAAGCCATGGACAAGGAACATTAATGCAATAGCAACATAAGAGGCAACAATAAAGCTTAACAGGTTCATGATGTCAGCCATGCTTGATGTTGCAACGACTTTTGTCATTAACGCCATCACGCCGTATGGTGTTACTGCCATAATCATCTTAACAAGACGCATAACAATAGATTGAGCAACATCAACAAACTGACGAATAGGTTTAGCAAACTCTTCACGCTCACTGCTGACTTTAAGGGCTGCAATACCGACTAGAATACCAAAGATAACAACAGCAATAATAGACGTCGAACGGGCACCGGTTAAGTCTGCAAATGGGTTAGTTGGAATAAAGCTGACTAACATTTGAGGAATAGTGAGGTCACTGACTGAGCCTAAACGACTTTCCAGTGCTGATGCACGAGCTGCTTCTCTAGCACCTTCGGTCATACCTGCTGCAGAAAGATCAAATAAGTAAGTGACTGCGATACCGACCGCAGCAGAGATTGCTGTTGTCGTTAAAAGTACTCCAATCGTTAATCCACTGATCTTGCCAAGAGAAGAACTCTTTTCAAGTTTAACCACCGCTGAAATCATTGATATCAATACCAAAGGCATGATAATCATTTTCAGTAAACCAACATAGCCCTGTCCAACAACGTTCGTCCAAGCCAATGATTGTTTAATCACTTCTGGCGAGTCAGCATAGAAGAATTGGAGTAAAAGACCATAACCACTACCCGCAACGACACCTAATAAAACGAGTCGCGATAAGGTTGCTGATTTACGTTGTTGTTTATTAAGCAGAAATAGAAGTCCTGCAAAGACAAATAGATTTAATAATAGAAAAGTAGACATTAGATTCCCTTCTGGTGTTACGTCATATCCTTTAAAGCTGATATCCCTTTATTATCTTGAAGTCGCTAGGTTGTTGGCTGCGTTTGTTCGCCCTAATCATATAGTCAATCTATACTTATGGGGTTTCACTCCCTTGCTGTCTGCTCGTCACTCCAATTGCTTTAGGTATCTGCTTTAAATTACAAATAAAATGAGTAAATAAAAGTTTAGATAGAGGTAATATAGGGGAATCAGGTTTTATTAAAAGTAACTAAAAATTATTACATATAACATTTTGTTTTAAGGAAATGTTAAAATAATGATAAATGGTGGCTAGGGAGAAGTGATTTCTTAGCAAAGAGAAAAAGCCAGTATCGTGATGATTCGTCACGATGCCAGCTAATAAGAAGAGTTATTTATACCCTCATACTTGAATCGGTTAGGTTGTTGGCGTCGCTCGTTCACCCCAATCATAGAGTACACCTATACTCATGAGGCCTCATTCACTTGCCGCCTACTAGCCACTCCAATTATTTCAGGGATAGAACAACGGGGTTTAAATTGTTCTTTCAAGCTATTTTTAGCAATGAGTTAAACAACCGGTGCTTGGTATTGGTAGATATCATCAATGGATGAATCTTTAGCTTGTTCTAAACCACGTAACTGTTCACGTAACCACTTATGAGCAAGATCATTGCTACGGGAAGGATGCCAAATCATCGAGACAGGGATGTTATCTAACCCCAATGGCGATTTAGTATATTTTAAGTTAAAGACTGAGCAGAATTTTTCAGCAACTTCTTTAGTGACTAAGCCAATCAGTTCTGAGTTTTCAATAATAGAAAGTAGTTCTGTTGTCTCTTTTGCACGCCATGTCACATTACGCTGCTTGAGTAATTCAATATCCAAATCATTCGCAAGACTACCACGACGATCCCATTGTGAGTGAACAACATGCTGCTCAGCCATAAACTGCTCTACAGAAATAGAATCGTTAATACGTGGATGATTATTATTATAGACAACCACTAATTCTTCATATCGAATAACTTCACTACAAAGTGCTTCATGACTTGGATTTTCAATGCAGATAGCAAGATCATGCTTTTGAAATCTTAAGTTTGTCTCTAAATTATCAGTAAAAAGAGGCTGAGTCTCAATCGTGATATTAGGGGCATTTTGTTTAAGTGATTTCGCTAATTTTGGCATCAACGAGAAGTACGACGCACTAAACGTTGCAATATTAAATACGCGGTTAGACTGTAACGCATTAAATTGACGCAGCGTTGGAATCGTCGATGTGTAGTTATCCATTACGGCTAAAAGCATAGGATAAATATCTAACGCATAGTTTGTTGGTTCAACACCGTAATTAGTACGGTTAAAAAGTGGATCTTTATAAACATCACGCAACTTTTTTAATGCGGCACTGACTGCTGGCTGGCTAATATTCATACGTGCAGCGGCACGAGAAAGGCTATGCTCTTCCATTATCGTAATAAAAAATGGGACAAGACTTAAATCTGTATGCTTCATAATGAACTCTTCAACATATAATCGATAGGATTATTTAAAAGGTATTACATATCTATACCCTTCTTACTTGACGTTGCTAGGTTGTTGGCTACGCTCGCTCGCCTCAATCATATAGCGCACCTATACTCATGGGGCCTCACTTGCTTGCCGCCGACTAGCCGCGCCAATGACTTTGGGTATATATTTATCTGGCAACCAATTATTTTAGATATAGATATGTAAACTTAACTATTTAACTTAAATGAGATGTATCAATTTAAGTGATAATAAGTATTTGCAAATAAAATCCTTATTGTTTACTAAGATCTTTATGAAAATAAAAAGATTAATATAGATAAATTAAAATAATCTCTTATTGATAAGTTTAAAATCTAACATTTTTCAAGTGATTAGATTGATCTAGGTAAAGCAAAAACTATGGGATATATCATAGATATAATTAATTCTAATGACTACTAGGAGTATTACTAGTTATTTATTTAATGTTATAAAACAATTGATTGAGGCTTGTTATTTTTGAGTTTGTCTGTTTAATAATTAAATGGTTGGATTGGCGTAAGTTCAATTCACTATTTGGCGAGTTATGGTGATAGTTATAATTTAAATTAACTCGATTTATTTTGGGTATATACCCAAAGTCATTGGAGTTGCTAGTCGGCGGCAAACGCGTGTAGCCAACAACCTAGCGAATTCAAGTAAGAAGAGTATAAGCGTGTTTTTTAGTGTTATATTTAAAGAAAATATTCCATATCTGTTTTTCTGTATCAATAAAAAGGGTTTCTAGGCGTGTATATGAAAGATAAAAAAAGTTGGGTTGATACAGAGTTAAATGAAGTTGAAAAGTATTTCACTTCAATCTCTAATGGCTTCTTAGAAATAGAGATGAAAGATACAGTAACAAAAATAAAGTCGGTCCTTCATGAGTTATTAGATATGTTTGCTGTTGATCGTATGTCCATGATCCAATTGACAGGCGATAACCAGTTAAAGAATATGTATGTTAGTGCCAGAGATGAGATCAGTACTCCAATTATCACCCTGATACCAGACACCAATGGTATTTACTTAAATACGATACTTAAAGGCGGAATGGTTTGTGTTGATCATTCACCTAAAGATTTAATGAGTGAAGAAGAGTTTAAAGTCGCTCAGATGGAAGGCGTCATTGCACACTTAGTTTTACCTTTATCGTTTAGAGGGAAGATCTGGGGGGCATTAGCCGTGAGTCGATTCTATGAACATGATCATTGGGAGAAAGGGGTCATTGAACGACTTAAAACATTTGGTGAATACCTTGCAGCAAAAATTGAACATTATAATTTATGGTTAAAAACAGAAGAACAACAAGAAAAGCTCGTTCAACTCTCTCGGCAGTTAATGGAAAATCAAGAAACGGAAAGAAGAGCATTGTCGAGAGAACTACACGATAACTTTTCTCAACATATGGCATTTCTTACTATTAAAGCCGGTGCGGTGATTAATCGAGCTGAAAATAACACCATTGATGTTGAAGAGTTGAAAGATTTGCGTTCAGAAATCCAAGTCGTGGCGAAAGATATGCAAGAACTATCTCGTTCACTTCATCCAGCCATTTTAGAAGACTTGGGGTTAGTTGCGGCATTGAAAGCGGAATGTCGCCGTGTTGAACAATTAAAACCCTTTAAAATACACAGTATGATTAAAGCTGTGCCACAATTAAAATTGGTAGTGAAGTTAAATATTTATCGAATATTACAAGAGTCGCTGAATAATATCGCAAAGTATGCCAAAGCAAGTAATGTCTTTGTTACGTTTGAACTTCTCGATGATCTCTTGTTATTTGAAGTGTGTGATGACGGGATCGGTGCCGATTTAGCAAATCTTAATAAACATGGTCAACTCGGCTTAGTGAGTATGACTGAGCGTGCGCAGCAATTTAATGGTAAAGCCCTGTTTGAAAGCGAGCCAAATGAAGGGTTTACAGTGAGAATAGAAATACCGCTTGATAAGGATCTTTATGAGTAATTTAATTTTAGCCGACGATCACCTGTTAGTCGCTCAAGGTATTGCTAGCCTTTTAGAGCCGCAACATAAGATTATTGCAATTGCAAAAGATGGTGAAGAGTTGGTGAAGTTGGTCAAAGAGCATAAGCCGGATCTAGTTATTACCGACATTAATATGCCGGGAATGACGGGTATTGCTGCGGTTGCAAGATTAAAGCGTGATTTTAAAGAGCTGAAAACGATCTGTTTAACCATGCATGATGAAGTGGAATACGCAGAAGGCGCTTTAGCCGCCGGAGCTAATGGGTATATCTTAAAACATCAAGCTGGAGAAGAGCTGGTGGCTGCAGTTACTGCAGTATTAAATGGTCAACGTTATATCTCGAAAGCGATTAATCTCAGCTTAAATGAAGATAAGCCAGTTTTAACCGCGCGTCAGCTAAGTGTTTTGCAATTGTTAGCGCAAGGGAAGTCTGCTCGTCAAGTTGCTGAAGAGCTATTTATCTCCTCTCGAACCGTTGAGTTCCATAAATATTCCATGATGAAATTAATTGATGCAAAAACAAGTGCAGAGTTAATACAGTATGCTTTTAACTATGGCTTGGTGAAAAAAAACTAAGACACCCTTGATAGTTGAAGTCTCTAGGTTGTTCGCTGTACTCACTCAGTTGCCGCCTACTAGCAATTCCGATTATTTTAGGTATAAAAGTACACTCGATTAGGAGGGCGAAAGGTGCCCTCTATCTTAAAATAACGATAATTTTCTATTTCTCTTGCCACCTTGATCTACTCAATAACCTCTCCTTATTATTTTCTTATTGATTTTTATAGAAAAATCCTTAATCGACAAAAATGGAAAAATAGGCTGCATTATTGTAAGGAACTTACAACTTGTAAAGCTAATTCAAAAAGAGCACTATCCTGCGCTTAGTTTCAATATCAGTTCGTTTACCTTGTCTCTAGAAGGCTTTTTAGCCTTTTATTTTCGATGACAATGTTGGCTAACTTTTGGTGAAGTAGTAGAGATAAAGCATGAGTGTAGAACAGAAACAATTTGCGGTGATTGGTCTTGGGCGCTTTGGTATGGCACTTTGTGAAGAGCTAAGTGAGCAAGGTGCAGAAGTATTAGCGATTGATCTAAATGAAGATCGTGTAAAACAAGCCGATGAGATCACTTCTCAAGCAGTCGTTGCTGATTGCTCGAATGCGGATGTACTAGCAGAATTGCGTTTAGATGACTATGACATTGTTATGGTCGCGATTGGCGAAGATATTAAAGCCAGTATTTTAACCACATTGATGCTAAAAGAAGCCGGTGTCAACACGGTGTGGGTAAAAGCAAAAGATCGTTACCATCATAAAATTCTCTCTAAAATTGGCGCAGATATTATTATTCGTCCCGACCGAGATATGGGGGTTCGCGTAGCAAGAAAAATGCTTGATACTCGAGTTTTTGAATTTATCGATCTGGGTAATAATCTCTCGTTAGTTGAGCTTGTGATTTTAAAAGAACACTCAGGCAGACGTCTAAATCAACTACTTTGCTGCAAAAAGAACAGTGCTTGTGAGCTATTGGGCTTTAAGCGTGGTGCTGAGTTAATTAAAGAGCCTGATATGGAAACAGCTTTGGAGATTGGCGATATCTTAATTCTTGCTGGCCCAAATGAAATTCTAAATGAACGATTGAAAAGATTGTAATCGTTTAAATATCTGCAGTATGTTTGATTAGCATGAGTAAATAAGATTATACCCCGTATGAGAATTATTCCAGATAAAGAGCTTGCTACACTCTCACTCTCTAGTCGTAAAAAAGGTCGAAGATGGTCTGAAACGAAAATTATTTTCTTTAGTTTTTTGGCTATTTTACTTCCAGCCGCCTTACTGTTAACACTCCCTGTTTTTTCGGTTAGCGGTTTAAGTTTTATCGATGCGTTGTTTACTGCAACATCGGCGATTAGTGTGACGGGTTTAGGGGTCGTCGATACCGGAACGCATTTTACAACATCAGGACAAATCTTATTAATGCTATTGATGCAAATTGGTGGCTTGGGACAGATGACGCTATCGACGATTTTGATCATTATGTTTGGATTGCGATTGAGCCTGAAACAACAAGCGTTGGCAAAAGAGCAGTTAGGACAAGAGAAGTTTGTTAACTTACGTCAGTTAATTGTTCATATCATGACGTTTGTTTTGATTACTGAATCGATTGGTGTGCTTATTTTAACCCTTTATTGGCAGCCAACCATGGGGTGGTCAAAAGGGCTTTTTTACGCGGTTTTCCATTCTATTTCTGCCTTTAATAATGCAGGTTTTTCACTTTTCCCTGATAGCTTATCTTCTTTTGCTTCTGATCCTATCATTAACTTTACCATTGCAGGGCTGTTAATTGCAGGTGGCATTGGTTTTCCTGTTGTGTCTGATATCAAGCGTAATTGGCGTCGTGGTTTTAGGTTCTTTAGCCTTCATACCAAAGTGATGTTGACGATGACCCCTGCTTTATTGATTTTTGGGACGGTGATGTTATGGCTATTAGAACATAATAATCCCGATACCTTAGGAAAGCTCTCTTTTGGCGGTCAATGGCTAGCGGCATTTTTCCAATCTGCATCTGCACGAACTGCGGGTTTCAACACCATTAATATTGGCGCATTGACACATCCCGCGATGTTAATCATGATTATTTTAATGCTGATTGGTGCGGGTTCTACATCGACGGCGGGTGGGATTAAAGTTTCGACCTTTACTGTCGCGATGGTGGCGACCAAAGCATTTCTTAAACAACAGCCTCAAGTTATTTTGTTTAAGAGAACGATCCCTAATGCGATTGTCACTAAGTGTTTGGCAATTACGGTTGTCAGTATATTGGTACTAGTGATCGCATTATTTGTATTAATGGTGACGGAGAATGCACCGATGGATCGGGTCGTTTTTGAGACGATTTCGGCATTTGGTACCGTGGGTTTAACCGCTGGATTAACGGCTCACTTAACTGTATTAGGTAAAGTGATTATGGTGATGGTAATGATCATTGGTCGTCTTGGTCCATTAACGTTGGCTTATATGTTATCCAAGCCAAAACGAACGTTAATTCGTTATCCAGAAGATAATATTTTTGCGGGTTAATTTCTGTTACTCTTCGGTCTTTATTATCGTTACGTTAGAAGAGATATTGTGTTGCTATCGAATAAAACAAAAATGAGTTTAAGTAAACTTGTTGATGAGATAAAAGACCTTTTAGATTTCGAAAAACGAATTTGGGTCGTCAATATCTATGGATCTGGGGTAATGGAAAACACCTTTATTATCAATGAAGATAGTTTTAATGAACGTTTAGAATGGATGGTAAAGCGAGGCTACTCAGACAATCTACTGCACCGAGTTGATAAACTATCTCGCTCTCAAGTCATTGAATTTTCCACAGGTACTGAAAATCATCGTCTCATGCGAATTAAGTAACTCTTTAATACTGAATGCACACAGCCAACAACCTAGCAACTTCAAGTAAGACGGGTATGTTGGTTGTTTTTTAATCTGATTCTATTATGGTATGCTCTTATGTGCGAATCGTTAATATAGAGAATACCGCTATGAATAGAACAACAAGTGTGACAATTGGAGAATCATTGGGTGAATTTGTTGAGCGCATGATTCAATCGGGACGATATAATTCTACCAGTGAAGTCATGCGTTGCGCGTTAAAATTGCTTGAAGAACAAGAGAATAAACTTGATTTAATACGAAAAGAGCTTATAGCAGGGGAAGAGAGTGGCGAGTCTTCATTAACATTAAAAGAGATTGCTACTTTACGTAAAAGGAAGCTTAATGTATAAGCTTTCTAATAAAGCGGCAGAGGATTTTGGTTGTATATTATCGTACTCGTAAGCTTGATATATTTATTGTTCGGATTTTAAATCAAAAGATGAACCCTGAACTGCACTTTATCCCAACTGCCTTAAATCATTAATGGCACTCTTCAAAAATAGATCTTAGTCTTGCTTCACCACTGAATAGAATTCGATGATAGATAACCCTGACGATTTCATTTTCAAGATCTGGGGCGATCCAGTAAGTAATATCATCAGAGCCTGACTGTTCAACTTTAATAACCTTGATCTCTCCCCAATTTTCTGTTTTCTCGGTAAATGCGCCTAAAACTTGATATTCATAAGGTTCTAAATGGGTGGTTGCTTGTCGTGAGAGTTTAAATTCCTTTTCACCGGCAATCACACGCCGAACGATCTCCAATGACAGACCATCAATATCAAATATCGGTTCTGGACTTTGGTAACTATCGATTTCACCGTCTAAGTTAACTGACGTTTGAGTACCCATGATATTGAGATAATTAACGTTCATGTCTCGATTTCTAAAACCTGAAACAATTTGATGATAAGATTGCGTCGTCCAAACCCTGTTTTTAGGATTGAATCGTAACTGTGTTGTCTGGTCAAATTGGGTTTTAATGCCTAAAACATTAGAGCGGCTATTTGAGGTGATCGATAGCTCGTTACCTTGAACTGTTTCAACTTTTTTAACGCGACCAATATCAAAACGATTAATATATAGCTGATAATCGAGCTGTTTCTCACATCGAGATTGATTCTCCACATCGGCGGTTACGTTTTGAGATAAAGTACTTTGAGTGGATCTATTTTGATCTGAGAAGCTCGGAGTTGCCAAACTGGGGTTGCTCACCACCCCGAAAAGGGCAGTGAACAAAATTGGTGCGCTTTTGGGCACGATATTTAAACGTAATAGTTTGGTCATTGCTGGTTTAATCGTCGCTCGTTTCATGCTTAATTAAAAAACTTCATTAACGTTAATGTAGAAGGTGGTTTCGTTTTTACCACGGCCAACATCGGCACGGAGGTTGATTTTATCTTTAATATTAACTCGGAACCCCGTTCCCACAGAACCTAAAATATCATCACCTAAGCCAGAAACATTGTCAGCTACACTGCCTGCTGCCCCCCAGAAAACCATGCCATAGCGCTGATAAATTGGAAGACGATATTCGGCTTGCATCATCAACATCTGGTTATCACGATAGCGGCCTTTGATATAACCTCGCATCGCTTTTGAGCCGCCTAAATCAGCCAGCTGATACCAAGGTACATCACCAGAAGAGAAGTCACCTTGTACTTGCCAAGCCAGTAAACCGGGGATGGGTGTAAAGTCGATATAATTTGAGAGTTCGACATGGTATTTACCAAAACTGCTGTCAGAGTCGTTGTTGTAATAAAGCCCGGCATCGACATCGAATAACCAACCTTTTGAGGCATTTAACTTATAATCTCGCGAATCATAAGTACTTGAAACAGTTAAGCCTGTTGATGTACTGCTTGCTAAAGGAACTTCTGCGCCGACATCACGTGAAACATCATCGGCTTTGGCATAACTAATATCCGCACCAACGCCTAAGTAGTAATTGTCAACTAACTCAAACTTCCAACTAGGTTGAACGGAAACTAAAATCTCATTAAATTCTTGCTTGTTATCATCATCGTTACCCGCATCGGTTCCAATGCCATAATAAACACTATCTTCGTTATGCGCTTCAAACTCAATATCAAATCGTTGGCTATCTTCCTTCAGGTACATATTATTATCAATAGAAATACCGTAAGAGTTATTGGTTGAGTAGTAACTATTGATGACCAAAGAGGAAGGCTGTACATTTTCTGAGACAGAATCAGTTTTATAAAGACCCACAACCAGTAAACCAATACCAAACTTTTTCTCAGGTGTGTAATATGCGGTCGGGATATAACTCATATCGATAGGTTTTGATGAGTCATAACCGCCATCGGCACCAAATATATTTAATGTTTTATCGATAAAGTTTTCTTGATAGTCATCACCAACCTCAAAAAGAGGAGTAACGGCATAGCTGCTGGTGGAAAAGAGTAGGGCAGAACAGAGAGGCATTGAAGTAAGAACACGAGATAAAGGTTGCATTGTCGTCCTTGAATTTACTTATCTCGCCTGGATAAACAGGAAACAAATGATAAGCACAAAGTAGATATAAATAGTAAGAGGAGAAGAGATGAACATGATTTATACATAAAATCAAGTTTGTAAATCATATTCTAGTCGGTGTAGTAAAAAACTGCGATTTATCGGACATATTTCTTAATTATACAAATTAACAATTCACTTATAGGAGTTTATTGATATATCATTGCAAAACAACAGCTTTTTTGAATGTCAGAGAAGTGTCAAAATTTGAATTGATATAGCATTAAGGGGCTGTAACCTTAGGGCGGTAGCGTATCTAAAATAAAAAGCCTTGCTGATTATTTGAAGATAAAATAAACGCTTTGTTTATATTATAGACTATAAAAACAAAATAAAATTGAATCGAATTTAACCTGAGTACGATTTGATCCCTCATTCTAATAAAACTCATTTTTCTTTTTTAAGCAAATTTAACCAGGATGTAAATAATGCATAAGCGTAATCGAGCGCTGGTACTTTCAGGATTGTTTGTATCAACGTTTGCATTTTCTCAAACCCCAACACCCGAACAATTAGCCCAATTTAAGTCACTACCTAAAGCTCAACAAGAGCAATTAGCTCGTCAATATGGTGTAGATTTAAACTCATTGAATGCAGGGAATAATACCGAACAAGAAGCAAACAATAACGGGCAGAGTGCAATCCCTCAAAGAACTATCGCAGCCAACAGTATTGAAAATCTTTCCCCTTTTGTTGTTGATGATGCAGATGAAATAAAAAACTTTGGTTATGATGCACTGGCAGGGAATGCGACAGACTACACGCCTATCGACGATCTCCCAATCCCAAATGATTACCCTATCGGTCCTGGTGACCAACTAAATATTGAACTCTATGGCAAACAAGATCAAAGCTACTCTGTTGACGTTAGCCGTGATGGTCAAATTACGCTGCCTGAAATTGGTCCTATTGATGTTGCAGGTTTAAACTTTAGCGAGTTACAAGCGAATATCCAACGCATTATTAAAAAACGTAGTATTGGCGTGAGTGCTAAAGTGACGTTAGGCAATATGCGTATGATGCAAGTTTATATCATGGGTGAAGCTGAAAAGCCTGGCGCTTATAATGTCAATGCGATTACCACGGTGACACAAGCCTTGATTGCCTCTGGCGGTGTTAAAGAGATCGGTTCTCTACGTCATATTCAATTGAAACGTAAAGGCCAAGTTGTTCAGAATATCGATATGTATAACCTATTGCTAAAAGGGGATACCTCAAGTGATATTCGTTTAGAGCGCGGTGATACCTTATTTATTCCTGCAAAAACAACAATTGCAACAATTACCGGTGCAGTTAATCGTCCCGCACATTTTGAATTAAGAAATAATACAAACCTTGCGACGTTAATTTCTAACGCAGGTGGCACCAAAGCGAATGCGTATTTGAAGAAAGTGATCATCAAGCGGACAACCGAGCAAGGTGTGGTGGTTAAAGATGTTGACTTGTCATCGGTCTCTGGCAAACAGTTTGTTATTCAAAATGGCGATGAAATACAAGTCACCGAAAGCAATAAACAGATTGTTGATGGTATTGCCGTTCGAGGTGATATTGTTCGACAAGGGGTTTATCAGTATCAATCGGGAATGAAAATATCGTCTATTTTTAACTCTATCGATAGTGACTTGAAGCCTTCAACGGATCTTCACTACGCTTTAATTGTCAGAGAAGACAAAAAAACGAAAGAGATTAAGGTATTACAATTTGATCTCTTTAACGCGATCACCAAATCCAATTCACGCGATGACCTGACGCTAGAGAAAAAAGACCAAATCTTTGTTTTTAGTAATGGTTTAGATGTGGAGTATTGGAGTGAAGCGCAAAACAAAACCAGTGAAGATTTAAAGAAAGAAAAAGAGAAAGAGCAACAGCAGCTGTCTCAGCAATATCAAAATCAGTTATTCCAACAGAATCAGCAGAATTTAGCACAAGCTCAACCGGGTGCTGAAAATACTAATGAAGATGTTCAATATGATAAAAACTTGGGTGTTGTCGTTGAAGATGCTGATAAGATCAAAGATAAAGTTAGCTCAGCTTTAGATCTGGTTGAAGATAACTCAACAAACACGCGTACCAAAGAGATAGAAAATATTATCTTACGTTTACAACAGCAGGCAACTTATCAGAACCCTGTTCAAGTGGTGAATATCTCTGGAGCAGTAAAATATCCAGGGGCTTATCCATTACCTGTAAATGGCGATTTAAATCAACTGATAAAAGCGGCAGGTGGTTTAACGGAAGCGGCTTACTTAGAGTATGCGGATTTAACGCGGGTTAAAAACAATAACAACCTAGACATCGTGAATCAGCATGTTGATTTAAAACATGCCATCGATGATGAGCCAGATACTCAAATTCTATTACAGTCCAAAGACCGTATTACGATTTTAGAAAAGCCAGGTTGGAAAAATGAGGTACTAGTTACGATTCATGGTGAAGTAACTTTCCCTGGACAATACTCATTTAAACGTGGCGATACCATTGAAGACTTAATTGCAAGAGCCGGTGGTTTAACTACATTTGCTAACTCTGATGGTGCTGTATTTGCTCGTGAAAAACTCAAAGCGAGAGAGCAAATGCACATGGATATGCTGCGAGCTCAATTGAAGCAACAGATTGCAGGGTTGACGCTGCGTAAGAATAGTTCTAATGCCAGC
The DNA here is from genome assembly GCF_021513135.1 of Vibrio sp. SS-MA-C1-2. Classification (NCBI taxonomy): domain Bacteria; kingdom Pseudomonadati; phylum Pseudomonadota; class Gammaproteobacteria; order Vibrionales; family Vibrionaceae; genus Vibrio; species Vibrio sp. SS-MA-C1-2. The sequence continues at coordinate 2,631,150 of NZ_CP090981.1, read as the reverse complement.
TTCTCTTCAACCCCAATGGATGCAATGTCTTTAGTTGATGAATTGGACAACACCAAAGCACTTGGGCGTATGGTCATTAATCTACCTAAAATTTTAGATGGGGATAAAGTTGAAGATGTCATTTTAGAAAATCAAGATCAGCTATACATACCGTCTAATAATCCCGTCGTCAGTATTATGGGTGAAGTTCAGTTTAGTTCGACTTATCGCTTTGATGGCAATAAATCCATTGAAGAGTACATTGATTTAGCCGGTGGTATGAAGAAACAGGCTGATGATGATCGCATCTATATTTTGCATGCAGATGGCTCTATTTCTAAACCAAGTAATGCCTTTTGGTTCCCAGATAGAACGCGATTACGCCCTGGCGATTCCATTGTTGTTCCGATTGATGTTGATTATCTTGATGGCTTAAGTGTTATTACGTCAGCGACGCAAGTTATCTATCAGTTGGGTGTTGCGTATGATGCAATTAAAGACTAATAAACATACCTAAATAATAAGGTATCCACTCAACATGCTTGGCGTTGCTAGCAACTCAAGTATGAAGAGTATAAATAATAATTCATTAATGGATGACAAGAAGCCGCAATGACCCTGTTGTTGCGGCTTATTAGGACTAGATAAAATGAGCTCCAATAAGATAGAACAATATCCTCCTCTACAATACCAGCAACAAGATGATGAAATCGATCTAAAAGCGCTGTTTATTGCGCTTTGGAAAGGAAAGCTAATCATCATTGGCATTACGTTTATTTTTGCCATTGCGGGTGTCTTTTTTGCACTGTCTCAACCTAATACCTATCAATCTAATGCCCTGCTTAGCCCAACTCAAAGTTCGGGAGGGGGAATGTCTGGTCTCGCCTCTAAGTTTGGCGGTTTAGCATCCTTAGCAGGTGTTAGTCTGGGTGGTGATTCCGGTGCAGATCCTAAAGTTCAAGCTCTTGCGGTATTAAAATCGCGTAAATTCATCAATGCTTTTGTGACGAAACATAACCTGCTTGTGCCTCTGATGGCGGCAACAAGTTGGAGTGAAGAGTCAAATAAACTCATTCTTGATGATGAGCTGTATAACAGTAAAACTAAACAGTGGTTGAATGACGATGAGGGTGAAACGTTAAAGCCAACCTTATGGGATGCGTATAAGTCATTTAAAGATGTGATGTCTGTTTCTGAAGATAAAGACAGTGGCATGGTGACAGTAGCCGTCACTCACTACTCGCCTTATATTGCAAAGCAGTGGGTAGAGTGGTTAGTGCAAGACTTAAATGCTTGGATGAAAGCTGACGCATTAGAAGAGTCTGAAAAGAACATTAATTACATTGAAGGACAGCTAGCAAAAACCTCGATTACTGAAATTCAAACCATGTTTTACGACATGATTGAAGATCAGCAAAAGAATAAGATGTTAGCGGAAGTTCAAGATGAGTATGTCTTTAAAACCATCGACCCAGCGGTATTAGCAGAAGAGAAAGCAGGCCCTAAACGCGCCCTAATCTGTGTATTAGCAACGTTACTTGGCGGCATGTTAGGTGTGGCAATTGTGCTTGTTAGGTATGCCTTCAGAAAAGAAGAAGAGCAAGAAGCATAAGTCAGTCTAGCTGCAGGTTATAAAGATAGGCGCTTAAAGGAGAACTTTTGGGTGCCTATTGGGGACTTCAGGTAGGAAATTGATGTTTAGTGGTTTTTCAATCAGTTAAATGAAATCTCCGTCTCAATATGGATGAAAATTGTCACCGGCATGGTTAAAAGTCTGAGTTGAATGCTAGAGGAATCACATGAAAAAGCCCGAACTTAAAGGGCTTAGAGTATCTTATTAATTTGTTACTTCTGTTTTTTCTTTTTACTTGTCAGCTTAAAATTACATATTAATTATTTAAAAAAGGGTCAGCTTGTCGATCATTTTGAGTGTTGTCTAATAACTCCTATCTATTTAGGAGCACGATAATGTCAAAATTAAACAACCCATTTATGCATTTTTCAGTCATTAAAGATTACCGGCAAAAAGGTAAAGTAAACCATAAATTATCAGACATTATTTTACTGACAATTTGTGGTGTTTTATCCGGTCAAGATACCTGGGAAGGTATCAGTGATTTTGGAAAGATACGGCTAGATTTTTTAAAAAATTATGGTGATTTTGACGTTGGTATTCCTTCCGCAGATACCATTGCAAGAGTGATGGGAATGATAAATCCTAAAACAATGCAGCAAGCTTTTGTTGATTGGATGAATGATTGCCACGATTTGACTGCAGGCGAAGTTATCGCTATTGATGGTAAAACAGTGCGTGGCTCATATGATAAATCTCGCGGAAGAGCAGCGATTCATATGGTAAACGCACAGGGAAAAGTCACGAACATACCCATGTTTAAAGGGTTGGCGGCACATTGATATAGAGGAATTAGCTGGAAATATTGTGTTTTATGATTTATCGAATAGTCGTAAATTTTCAGCTTATAATAAAATCAATGACTTATGATTTAGTCGCCATTTGTCAGCTGGTTAAGGATAATGTTTCTGACTAGCTCTCAGCCCTTATGTAGCAAGGATGTTCATGACTTTTCCGTGGGTAAACGCATTTGCGACAGCAAATGGTGTTTGTTTAGCTCAATCAAAAGTCAATGAGAAAACAAATGAAATTACTGAAATCCCTAAGTTATTGGAAGTATTAAATATAGCGGGTTGTTTAGTGACAATTGATGCGATGGGTTGCCAACGTAAAATAGCGAAGAAAATTGTTGAGAAAAGTGCAGATTACCTGCTTGCAGTTAAAGGTAATCAAGGTCTTTTAGAGAAAGCTTTCGATGCTTACTATCATCCATGTATGTTAACTAAATTTGATGGTGATAGTTATTCAAGCCAAATTCAATCTCATGGAAGAACTGAAACTCGCTGTGCTTTAGTTAACAAGGATTTATCAGTTTTAGGTGATTTAGCTTATGAATGGCCATCGTTAAAAACAATGGGAATGATGGTCTGTGTACGACAAGACGCTGATGTAGCACAAGAGCAAGATTTCTCTGTTAGATACTACATAAGTTCTAAGGAATTATCAGCTGAAGAGCTCCACAATGCAACTCGTTCTCATTGGGGTGTTGAAGTTATACATTGGCAGTTAGATACGGCATTTAAAGAAGATGCTTGTCGAATCAGAGTTGATGATCGAGCAGAGTCTTTTTCAAGGATCAGACAGGTTTGTTTAAACCTTTTGAAAAGTGAGACAAGCTTTAAAGGTGGGATTACACGGAAAAGAATGATGTGTGCCATGGATGAAGACTACTTAAGTAAAGTACTTGGAAGCCTTATATCATAGGGTTCTTCATGCGATTTCCGTGAATCATAACTTGAATATAAGTGTTTTTGTATGAAGATTTAGATATTAAGATTAGAAATTGAACCTTCCTGTAAAATTAAAATTAAAATTTGGATTTATCATGATTACAGTAATAACATATGGCACATATGACCTTTTTCATGTTGGTCATGTCCGATTACTCAAAAGATTGAGTGAACTTGGGGATAGATTAATAGTAGGTATCTCATCGGATCAATTTAATGAAATAAAAGGGAAAAAGTCATTTTTCTCATACGAAGAAAGAGCTGAAATATTATCTTCTTGTCGGTATGTCGATGGTGTATTTCCTGAAAATGATTGGGATCAAAAAGTCCATGATATAAAAAAATATGATGCAGCAATTTTTGCAATGGGTGATGATTGGAAGGGAGAATTTGATTTCTTGGAAGATATTTGTGATGTAGTTTACCTAAAGAGAACAGAAGATATATCAACAACAAAAATAAAAAATAAACTGTCGACTTTAAAAAGTTCTGAGTTAGACAAAATTGAAGGTTCACTCCATGATGTAATATCAATTGTGAAAGCTATTTCATCAAGTTAACAGGGAAAAGTCACGAACATGCCCATGTTTAAAGGGCTGACGGCACATTGATATAGAGGAATTAGCTGGAAATATTGTGCTTTATGTTTTATCGAATAGTTGTAAATTTTCAGCTTTTAATAAAATCAATGGCTTATGATTTTGTCGCCATTTGTCAGCTGGTTAAGGATAATGTTTCTGATTAGCTCTCAGCCCTTATGTAGCAGGGATGTTAATGCTGCCTTGTATAACTTAACATGTTTTAAACTATATTATTTTAACTAAATTTAGGAAAGATTTTATGAAAATTTTAATTACGGGTGGAGCTGGTTTTATTGGTTCAGCTGTTGTAAGACACATTATTAACAATACAAATGATAGTGTTATTAATGTCGATAAATTAACGTATGCAGGAAATCTAGAATCATTAATTACTGTAGAAAATGATGAACGTTATTTTTTTGAACAAGTAGATATCTGCGATAAAGCAGAGTTAGACCGCCTATTTATAGAATATCGACCTGATGCTGTTATGCATTTAGCAGCAGAGTCTCATGTTGATCGTTCTATTGATGGCCCTGCTGAATTTATCCAAACCAATATTGTTGGTACGTATAATATGCTTGAAGCTGCACGTACTTATTGGAGTGGTTTATCTGATGAGGCTAAACAAGCATTCCGTTTTCATCACATTTCAACAGATGAAGTATATGGCGATTTAGAAGGTACTGATGATTTGTTTATTGAAACAACTTCATATGAGCCTTCATCTCCTTATTCTGCTTCAAAAGCATCAAGTGATCACTTAGTTCGTGCTTGGCTTCGAACATATGGCTTACCAACGATCGTGACTAATTGCTCAAACAATTATGGCCCTTATCACTTTCCGGAAAAGCTAATTCCGTTGATGATTTTAAATGCACTGGATGGTAAAGCTTTGCCCGTTTATGGTGATGGAATGCAAATTCGTGATTGGTTATTTGTCGAAGACCATGCGAGAGCACTTTATAAAGTGGTGACTGAAGGTGCAGTAGGTGAAACTTATAACATTGGTGGACACAATGAAAAAGCGAATATTGATGTGGTTAAAGCTATTTGTTCGCTATTAGAAGAATTAGTTCCAAATAAACCTGAAGGCATTGCTCATTATCAAGATTTAATTACTTACGTAACAGATCGCCCTGGACACGATGTGCGTTATGCCATTGATGCTTCTAAAATTGAAAAAGAATTAGGTTGGATACCTGAAGAAACCTTTGAGTCAGGCATTCGTGCAACAGTTGAGTGGTACTTAAATAACAAACAATGGTGGTCGCGTGTATTAGACGGGTCATATGCTGGTGAGCGTCTAGGTGTGTCAGTAAAAGGAACTAAATAAATGAAAGGGATTATTTTAGCGGGAGGCTCAGGGACTCGTCTCTATCCAATTACACGCGGTGTATCTAAACAATTATTACCCTTATACGATAAACCCATGATTTTTTACCCACTATCAACATTAATGTTAGCGGGTATTCGAGAAGTGCTTATTATTACCACACCGGAAGATAATGAGAGCTTCAAACGTTTATTAGGAGATGGTTCAGATTACGGTATTCAATTAGAATATGCTGTACAACCTAGTCCTGATGGGTTAGCTCAAGCCTTTATCATTGGTGAAGAATTTATTGGTGATGACAATGTTTGTTTAGTGTTAGGTGATAATATTTTTTATGGTCAGCACTTTTCTGAGATGCTACAGCGAGCAGCAAAAAGGAGTACGGTGCATCTATTTTTGGTTACCAAGTAAAAGACCCTGAGCGCTTTGGTGTTGTTGAATTTGACGAAAATAATCGAGCTATTTCTATTGAAGAGAAACCAGAGGAGCCCAAATCTAATTATGCGGTAACTGGTTTGTATTTCTATGATAATCATGTTGTTGATTTTGCAAAACAAGTTAAGCCATCTACACGTGGTGAATTAGAAATTACTACGTTAAATGAAATGTATTTAAATGATGGTTCGTTAAATGTTGAACTTCTAGGCCGTGGATTTGCGTGGTTAGATACTGGTACACATGAGAGTTTGCACGAGGCTTCTTCATTTGTACAAACCATTCAACACATTCAAGGCTTGAAAGTAGCCTGCTTAGAAGAGATTGCATTTAATCAAGGTTGGTTGAGTAAAGAAGATGTAATCAAGTTAGCTCAGCCAATGAAAAAGAATGACTATGGCCAGTATTTATTACGTCTTATTGGTGAGAATAATTAATGAAAATTTTAATTACAGGAGCCAATGGTCAAGTTGGCTCATTATTAACAAAAAAGCTGAGTGCAGAGAACATCGAGATTTTAGCTGTCAACCGTGATGAATTAGATATTACTGACAAGGATGTAGTGAATACAGTAGTAAAAGACTTTAGTCCTGATTTTATTATTAATGCTGCAGCACATACTGCAGTTGATAAAGCAGAAGATGAAATAGAGCTATCGTATGCAATTAATCGCGATGGCCCAAGGTATCTAGCATTAGCTGCTAAATCAATTAATGCTACCATCTTACACATCTCTACAGATTATGTATTCTCTGGTGATAAAGAAGGGGAATACAGCGAAGAGGATAACGTTAACCCACAATGTATCTATGGAGTGAGTAAACTTGCTGGTGAAGAAGCTGTTCAGTTAGCTAACCCTAAACATATCATTTTAAGAACAGCTTGGGTATTTGGCGAGATTGGTAATAATTTTGTCAAAACTATGCTGAGAGTGGGTTCGCAACGAGATGAAATGGGAATAGTTGCCGACCAATTTGGTGGGCCGACTTATGCGGGTGATATTGCTGATACCTTAATTACAATTATGCATCAGTTGAATGACAAATCTAATAGATCTAAATATGGTATCTATCACTATGCTGGACTTCCTCATGTAAGTTGGTATCAATTTGCCGATGAAATTTTCAATAAAGCGGAAGAATCTGGGTTATTAATTAAACCAGCATTAAATCAGTTAAGTACTAAAGATTACCCGACAAAAGCTAAGCGACCAGCAAACTCTAAACTTAGTTGTAATAAAATTAATACTGAGTTTCAGGTTGAAGCGAGTGATTGGAAGCTGGGCTTAAATAGAATTGAAGAATATATGATGTAATTAAGAATGTTATTGATATAAAAATACAGATATAAAAATTATTGAATCAACAGTTTTTGGTGCTGAGCGTGGTTTCTTGATGATGCAGGGAAAAGTCACGAACATGCCCATGTTTAAAGGGCTGACGGTACATTGATATAGAGGAATTAGCTGGAAATATTGTGCTTTATGTTTTATCGAATAGTCGTAAATTTCAGCTTCCAATAAAATAAATAACTTACGATTTTTTCGCCATTTGTCAGCTGGTTAAGGATAAAGTTTATAACTAGCTCTCAGCCCTTATGTGGTAAGGATGTTCATGACGTTTCCGTGTTTGTCTAATGTGATGAATGTAGATGCAACAGAGATTGCGACATGGTATTGCCACCGCTGGAATATTGAGTCTTGGTTTAAGTTATTGAAGACAGATGTTCACTAGTTAGAAAAGTGGCAGCAAACCTCAGGGGCATCGATATTAAAGCGGTTAATCAGCGCGAGTGTCGCCACAACATTGGTATTTAAGCTTAATTCAGACAACTCAGCTGAAGCGAATAAATTTAAGCATTTTTTGGTTAAGTTAAGTGGTCGCTTAACTAAACGTTCAAAGCCAGTCACGCTATCATCACTACTTGCCGGGTTATGGGTATTCCTACAAATGTGCGAAGTGTTAGAAAACTACAGTATGGATGAGATAAACGCAATGAGACACATAGCTAGCTCAATTTGTGTAGATACCTATGACACGGAAAAGTCATGAAGAGCCCTATATTTACTGGGCTCATTAATAATTAATAATTGATAGTTATCAAATTTATTGAGATTAAAAAAGGATCAACTTGATGATCATTTTCAGTCCAGTTTAATAAGCCCTGAGATTATTTAGGGTTTAAGCATGAACGAAAATCATCCATTTACTTATTTTAATATTATTCCTGATTATCGCCAAGCAGGAAAGGTGACACACAAATTAACTGATATCATTTTATTAACAATCTGCTCAGTTTTATCGGGTATAGATGATTGGGATGAAATATCAGATTATGGTGAGCAACGGCTAGATTTCTTGAAAAAAATCGGGTGTTTTGATGAAGGGATCCCATCAGCGTCAACCATCGCTAGAACGATGAGAATGATAAATCCAACCAGGGAAAAGTCACACGAACATGCCCATGTTTAAAGGGTTGACGGTACATTGATATAGAGGAATTAGCTGGAAATATTGTGCTTTATGATTTATCGAATAGTCGTAAATTTTCAGCTTCTAATAAAATCAATGGCTTATGATTTTGTCGCCATTTGTCAGCTGGTTAAGGATAATGTTTCTGACTAGCTCTCAGCCCTTATGTAGCAAGGATGTTCATGACTTTTCCGTAATGCCTATGATGACAATGAGCATAAGATGAATAGAAAAAATATAATTTATAATTTAATATCAAATGTTAGCAATGCTATAGTCCCAATAATAATAATACCTATTTTGATCAATAATATGGAATTGAAAGATTACGGAATCTACGTTACATATATCTCATTTTCAATTATGATTTCGGTATTATTAGATTTAGGGTTGAATATGTATATGCCTAAGTTAATCTCTGAGTATGCTGAATATCATGAAAAAATAGCAGTAGAGGTTTCATTTTTCTATAGCATAAAACTTATAGTAAGCTTTGCCTTTGGTTGGATTGTGTTTTTATTCTTTGAGTTGGATTTAATTACAGGCTTTCTTATCTATACCTATATTATTTTATTGTGTTTAAATCCTACTACAATCTTTAATTCATTGGAAAAATATGATTATCTGAGTATTGTTACTGTATTGAGCAAACTGGTATTATTTATATCAATTTTTATTTTTAACTATGGTGAAATCGATATTGTTAAGGCATTGTTAGCCCAAGTAATTGCGAATTTGTTCTTTAATATTGCTTTAACTTTAAAAGTATATCGTCTAGATTATTTTCGATTAAATCTAAATATGAATAAGTTTAAAATTAATCTTTCTGCATCCTTTAATTATTACATATCTAGAGTTTTTGTTAATATATACCAAGCGGCTAGTACGTTTATTGCATCAAAGTTTCTATTAAGTGAAATTGTTGCTTTATACGCTATAGGTTTACAATTATACAATGCAGGACAAATGGTTATCGGTTCAATATCACGAGTATTATATACATCTATGTTAAGGGGCTACGATAAAAAAATTATTATAAAAACATGTTATTATTCAATTTTAGTCTATTTTTTAGGATTATCCATTATTTTACTTTTCGGTGATTCCATACTAAATTTTATCTTTGACGTTAAGAGTGAGGATCTATATAATTTAGTATTTATCCTTTATAGTGCATTGTTTTTTTCAATGGTAAGTAGTTTTCTAGGATATCCAGTATTGGTACCAAAGGGATTGGAGAGAGAGGCTCACTTAACATTAATATTGTCACCAATTACATACTTTATTGTATTAATAACAAGTATGACACTCGATATAGGATATGTAGGTCTCTACTTGTTTGGTTGGGCTATATTTTTTGCTGATATGGCAAGTGCTGCTCCTCGGTTGTATATGTTTAGGACTAAATGAAATTAAAATGAAATTATTCAAGTATGCTGTTAGATTAATTATATCTACGTGGCTTTTTTTTGTTCCGAAAAGTAACCGAGTATGGGTGTTCGGTGCTTGGTTCGGAAATCGATACTCAGATAATACAAGAAGTTTTTATGAGTATGTGCAAAAAAACTCGACGGATATTAGGCCTATATGGATTTATAAAGATGAGGCCTTAAAAGCCACATTAGATTCATTTGATGTTGAAGCATATTATTTTAAGAGCTTAAAAGGAATTTATTACCAAGCCATAGCAAAAGTAGCTTTTGTAAGCCACTCTATATCAGATGACTTAAATCCAATTTTTATATCGATAAATACGGTCAGAGTACAGTTATGGCACGGGATTCCATTAAAAAGAATCGGTTACGATATGCCATCAGTATCTCCACTACTTAAAAAGTACTCAAAGTTAACGAAGTTATTAATGAATAATCATTATGATTATTACATTACTAATGGTGATTACTATACGAACACTTGTTCTAGAGCATTTTTAGATCATAAAGATAAGTTTTTACTTACAGGTTTTCCTAGGAATGACCTGTTAATTCAGAGCGAAAAAAAAGTAGTATAAACATAAAAAAAATCTTATACGCTCCGACATTTCGAGAGTGTTATCAAAATGAAGAATCTATATTTAAAAACTTTGGGTTGATGGGTAATGAACTACAAATATATTTAGAACAAGCAGAGGTTGAGTTAGATATAAAGTTGCACCCTTACTCTAAAATTAAAAGTGAATTAATAAATATCACTAGTGTTAACGAGCGAATAAATATAATTAACATTGAAGATGTTTCATCAGTATTCTCTGAGTATGATTTATTAATAACTGACTATTCAAGTTTAATGTTCGACTTCACTATTTTGAAAAAGCCTGTTCTTATTTCATCGTTCGATTTGTCTGACTATATGATAGATGAACGTGGTTTTTATATTAATTTTGAACTTGAATTATTATCAATTATGTGTAGAGATTGGAATGACATTATTGTAAAAATAAAAGAAATGAATGAAAAAAAACATTATAAAGTACCAAGAATATTAGAACCATTAGTGTTGGATGAAACTAATCTACAAGAATGTAAATTACCTTACTCCACTGCTCTATATGAGAAAATCAAGAAAATATTATGATTTATATAATTTTTAACCCATTACTGATATTTTCTTTATCATTGCTTCTAAGCTTGTTAAGTACTTACTTGGGGTGGAGCGATTTATTTGATAAGGTTGGGTCTGAAACAATAAATATCTACTTGGTATCTTCTTTGTTTGGTATTATAGTTGGATTAGGGTGTCAGCATAAAATTTCCAAGATTTTGAAAAATGAAAGTGAGAAGATACTTTGTTCTTTTAAGTATAGTCGAAATGACAAATATCTCGTTATATTAATATTTACTTTCTTTATTGCTGAATATGTGTACTCAGGTTTTCTACCAATATTTGTAGGAAATTATGATAACTTGCTTGAAATGAGTTTTGGACTTCCATTGATTCACGGCTTATATTTGTCATTTATTAGTTATATATCGATTGTTTATTTCCAAAAGTATCAATATTGCCGTAGATATAGAGTGAAAAATAACTACTTACTGTATGTTTTTCTTTTTAATTTATTGTTTCTTTTATTAGCTCGGAGAGGAACAATAGTTTTTAATGTAATATGTTACTTTTTTATATTTGCATACTATTACATATCTTCAGGAAAAAGTTTAAAAAAACTGGTTGGAGTGAGTTTATTATTTGCTGCTTTATTTTTATTTGGTTTTAATTATGTAGGTAATGTTCGCCTAGGTAAGGATTCTACAGATTATATTTTAGATGTAGGCAAAGCATCTAGTGAGTTTAAAGATTCATATATACCTAAACCCTTTTTTTTCGGTTATCTCTATATTTCTACACCAGTTAATATTTTTGACGTCAATAGAAATAACCATGATGAAACATTAAATACCTTTCTCTTAAATAATATTATTCCTGACTTCTTAACAAAAAGAATAGGATTTAACAATGAAATAGAAGTTGTTAAGGTTAATGGGTTCAATGTCGGTGGTATATTTTTAGAATCTTATATGTATAAAGGGATTCTTGGTGTTGTCTTAATTTTCCTATATTATATTTGTTTGTATTTATGGGTGCTCTATTTTCTAACAAGAGCCTCACCTAGGGCTCTTGTTGGGCTTGTGATTTTTTTATCTATATCGTTATTACTGTCATTTCAGAACTTGCTAAATGCTAGTGGTTATATTCTTCAGTTTTACTACGCTTTATTTTTTATTACACTTTCTAGGCTAAATTATGGTAGCCGAAAACTACTTCCTATAAGAAAAAATTATGATTAAATATGATATTTGTTTTTGTATTGTGCTTTATAACAAAGAGATCGCCTCAAGTAATAGTATTTCATCTATCTCAAATTTATTAAATCAAGGATGTGAGAAAAATATTAAAGTCGTAGTTTTTAATAATGGACCACATAAAATCTCGAATGATAGTGTTGAATGGCTTGAGGTAAATCATGTTTTGATTAACGGTTCTCTTTCAAAGATATATAATAAGTTTTTGGAACAATATTTATCAGAAAAATATGTCATTTTGGATGATGACACTACAATTAATAAAGAATTTATGGATAGTGTTTTATTGGATGAGTTTAACATTATGTTTCCCAATATTTACTGTAAGGGGAGTAAGCACTATCCAGTAAAAGATGGTAAAGTTGTTCAGACAATATCTAGTGGTTTGAGTTTGAGTTATAACGGAATAAAACTAATAAAGAAAATACGAACAACTGTTTTTGATGAATCATTCGAGCTTTACGGAATAGATAGTGAGTTTTGTAACTTTATATACAAAAATAAGTTGCCATACTTACTTTCTGAAGCAAATTTACAGCATGACTTATCTCACATCAACGGAGACGGAACATTTCGAAGGGGGAGGTACTAATTGCTAATTGTGTTACTTTGAGGAAGTATTTTAGTATGAAACTACTAATGAGAACTATGAGAGGTTTATTTTGGTCTCTTAAGTGTAGGAAGTTTAAGATTTTATTTCAAGCTACTCTTTCTTTTTTCGCTAAAAAGGTTATTAGATGATGCTAATGGGATATACTTTTATTGGCTTTGTAAAGTTAATTATTGATGTGCTATTTTCGCGTGTTTTTTATCCCGGAGTTAGATTAATTCGTATTCCATTCTATATTAGAGGAAAAAAGTTTGTTAAAATTGGTTCAGGCTTCACTTGTGGTGTTGGATTACGTATAGATTGCTTTCCCACTGATGAGTTAATTCCAGATTTATCAATTGGAACTAATTGTCAAATAAACGATTATGTTCATATTGCCTGTATTAATAAGGTTTATATTGGGAATAATGTACTTATGGCAAGCAAAGTTTTTATCAGTGATCATAATCATGGTAATTTTCCTTTTGATAATGAAATTCATAAACCTCCAGCAGATAGAAAGCTTTCGTATGCGGCTGTTTTCATTGCTGATAATGTTTGGCTTGGCGAGTCAGTTCATATATTACCTGGGGTGACGATTGGTAAAGGTGCAATTGTTGGTGCTGGTTCAATTGTGACTAAGAATATACCCGATTATACAATGGCAGTTGGTAACCCTGCTAAAATAATAAGAAAATTCAACTTTGATAGAAATGTTTGGGAAAGTAATTCATGAAAATTGTAATTTCAGGTGTAAATTTAGTTGAAGCTGGACCTTTAAAAGTTTTCTTAGATATAATCGATGCATTTTCTAGACAAAGTACCTGTAGTATTATTTGTTTGGTTAATGATGTGGATTTATTTGATCATAATTTAAGTAATGTTGAGTATATCTCCCTGCCAAAAGCAAAAAAAAACTGGTTAAATCGTCTATATTATGAATATTTTCATTTTAATCTTCTCGCAAAGAAGATTAGGCCCCAGATTTGGTTATCAATGCATGATATGACCCCAAGATTGGATTCTAGACTTGGCATTCGTCAATACGTTTATTGTCACAATGCTGCTGTGCTTTATAACCCAAAGTTTTCTGATTTATATTATGAGCCTAAGTTTTACTTATTTTCTAAATTTTATAAATATCTCTATAAAATTAATGTTAGTAAAAATATTAGTGTTATTTGTCAACAACATCTATTAGGTGATTTTCTCGTAAACAATGTGAAGGCACCATCTTGTATTATATCAAAACCTAGTAGTATAGTCGTCAATAAATCACTCGACTTTAAACGAGATAGTTATGAGTTAAAATCTGACTTTATTATTTTTTATCCAGCGTTACCTAGAGTTTTTAAAAATCATGAATTATTATTTAAAGCTATTCATTTGCTTGAACGAGAGAACTCAAAAATAAAAATTAAAGTTCTAGTAACTTTTGATGGCTCTGAATCAAGATTTTCAAGCTATCTTTATCATAAATATTCTGGATTAAGATCTATTGAATTTCTAGGGAAATTGGATAGAAAGTTAGTCGACTATTACTATTCTAAATCTGATGTGGTTGTTTTTCCATCTAAATTGGAATCTTTGGGCTTACCTATTATTGAAGCGAAAGAGCTTTGTTTACCAATAATTTTATCTGATCTACCTTATGCTCATGAAACTCTAGGTGAATATGATAGAGCATGTTTTATAGATGTTAATGATGCGGAAAATTTGAAAGTAAAATTAAAATTGATGATGACTGGAAAATTGAATTTCTGTAAGACCAAGTCTAACAGTGATACTAATATTATATTGGGATGGGATAAACTAGTTGATAAGTTAATCTTAGATGCTAATGAATCTCTTGATAAATAGAATTTTTTTATTAGTTTCCTTTTAAGGTTAAAACTACCGACTTTAGTCGGTCAGTTTTAGCTATGATATTATTTTAGTCTTTCCTGTCATTGGCGAAATCTAAATGGATTATAGGTATGGCAGTCATCCTGTCTTAAGAGATGATGTAGCACTTCGAATTCGATAGATCATTCGACAAATATGTAATATATTTCAAATTGAAATATTAAAAGATGTTAAGTGTAAACCATGTGCGTCTTCTGGTATCAGTGCTTCGAATATGTCACCAAGTGAAATAATGCGGAGAGTATAGGGTACACGGAAAAGTCATGAAGAGCCCTATATTTACTGGATTCATTAATAATTGATAATGTTTTAAAGTTCGAACTTTTTTGATAGTTATCAAATTTATTGAGATTAAAAAAGGATCAACTTGATGATCATTTTCAGTCCTGTTTAATAAGCACTGAGATTATTTAGGGCTTAAGCATGAACGAAAATCATCCATTTACTTATTTTAATATTATTCCTGATTATCGCCTAGCAAGAAAGGTGACACACAAATTAACTGATATCATTTTATTAACAATCTGCTGAGTTTTATCTGGTATGGATGATTGCTTGTGTTGAATTAACTGATGGTGAAGTTATTGCTATTGATGGTAAAACCGTTCGAAGCTCTTACGATAAAGCCTCAGATAAAAAAGCCATTCATATGGTTAATCAGGGAAAAGTCACGAACATGCCTATGTTTAAAGGGTTGACGGCACATTGATAAAGAGGAATTAGCTGAAAATATTGTGCTTTATAATTTATCGAATAGTCGTAAATTTTCAGCCTATAATAAAATCAATGACTTATGATTTTGTCGCCATTTGTCAGCTGGTTAAGGATAATGTTTCTGACTAGCTCTCAGCCCTTATGTAGCAAGGATCTTCATGACTTTTCCGTAATTTAAGACGCTTGTCAGAATAAGTATTATAATGACTTTTCTCTATCTAGTATGGAGAAACCCACTTTAGTAAAGCTCTTTGAACCCCTGTATTATGGAGTTCTTCTTGAGTTTTAGTAGTAAGATATTAAATAATATATGGTATAAATATGAAAGTAATAGATACAGCTATTCCTGATGTTAAAATTATAGAGCCAACAGTTTTTGGTGATAAACGTGGTTTTTTTATGGAAACGTGGAATCAAAAGCAATTTGAAGAGTTAGTAGCCGGAAAACCAACAATTTTCGTACAAGATAATCATTCTAAATCTAAAAAGGGAATCCTTCGTGGCTTACATTATCAAACCAAAAATACTCAAGGCAAGTTAGTTAGAGTTATTTCTGGTAAGGTTTTTGATGTTGTTGTTGATATCCGAAAACATTCACCAACTTTTGGTCAGTGGGTTGGCGAAATTTTATCAGCTGAAAATAAACGACAGCTATGGGTCCCAAAAGGGTTTGCACATGGTTTTTATGTAATGAGTAATGAAGCTGAGTTTGTTTATAAATGTACTGATTATTATAATCCTAACGCAGAAAAGTCAATTCTTTGGTGTGATGAAACGTTAAGTATTGAGTGGCCTTTAGGTAGTAACCAAAAGCCATTTTTATCACCGAAAGATGAAAGTGGTATTCTATTCTCTGAAAATACTTCATTATAATGACTATTTTTATATCAATAATTTCTCATAAACATGAGCGGCTTATCAAATCTTTAGACATAATCAAAAATTTAACTAAGGATTACGTCGTAGTTCTAAAAAGTAATGCAGAAGGAGATGATTTTTCGGAATATATTTCTCCGAACTTTCATTGGATAAACAATGAGTTTGGTTTAGGCTTTGGACATAATAATAATGTAATATTCCAATATTGTGAGTTAAAGCTTGGGATGTTAGAGAGTGACTATTTTATAGTTTTGAACCCAGATGTAATAATTAGTAATAATGAGATTTACAATCTTGTTTCAACTATGCAGACTCAGTCACACAAGTTAGCTGCAATTAATTTATATAAGGATGATGATTATACAATTTATGATAACTCTATTCGTTCATTTCCTATGCTTACGCAATTTATATCCTCGTTTATTGGAAAAAAAAATACAGCAGTTATAGATAAAAGTACTATAGACCATATAACAGATGTCGATTGGGCTGCAGGTTCTTTTCAGGCGTTTAATGTACAGCATTACAAGCAATTACAAGGTTTTGATCAACGCTATTTTATGTATTGTGAAGATATAGATATTTGCTGGAGAAGTCATAGACTTGGTGAGTCTGTGAAATTTTATCCTAATATTAGGGCATTACATTTAGCTAAACACGCAAATAGAAAGATATTTTCGAAACATTTCTATTGGCATGTAACAGGAGTTTTTCGCTTCCTATTTACTAAAATTGGTATAGGTAAAAGCACTTCAAGTATCAAATAACGGGAAATCGCATGAAGCAGCCCTAATTTAAAAGGGTTGTGGCTCAGGACGAGAGTATGAGTTGATTTATTGTTAAATTCCACAAATTATTAATTATGAGATGTTTGTTTGAAAGAGCCTTTCATTTTATCCTGTTTGTTTCTTGAATGAATAAACTAGGACTTGCACAGCTCAACTCTTAATGCAGGGAAAAGTCACGAACATGCCCATGTTTAAAGGGCTGACGGCACATTGATATAGAGGAATTAGCTGGAAATCTTGTGCTTTATGTTTTATCGAATAGTCGCAAATTGTCAAACTCAATAAATCAATGGCTTATGATTTTATCGCAATTTATCAGCTGGTTAAGAATAATATCTTTGTCTTGCTCTCAGACCTTATGTGGCAGGGATGTTCATGACTTTTTCGTGATGTTTTATTAAGGAGCAATATGACTTCATGCCTACTTGCCATATTATAATACTCGTCATGTCAGCCAAATGTTAATTGCACAGACTGATTTGGTTTTTTGTGCTGAAGTTATCGCATTTCTATTGGGTTAAATTTGATATGCGACTAGAATTAATTCAAAATGTATTTAACTTAAATTAACCGACCATTAATGATTAAGACGAACTATGTTACATAATATATTTGAACTTCTTTTTACTTTCTTTTTTTCGATGACATCGCTCTACTTTTTGTCCAAAGTCGCCATTAAAGTTGGACTTGTTGATAAACCCAATGAACGTAAACATCATAAAGGTTCAATTCCACTTGTCGGTGGTCTATCTGTCACTATCTCTCTGCTTTTTTATCTTTTTCGACACTATGAATCCATCACCATCGCCCCTTTCTTTGCTCTTTCTGTGATCGTTCTTGTTGCTGTCGGGGTTTGGGATGATAAGTGTGATATTAGTTTCAAGATTCGACTTTTTGTTCAGGCGGTATTGTCATTAATCTTGGTCTTTGTGGTTAATATAAAATTGCATACGGTGGGTAATATCTTAGAGGTCGGTCATATCGATTTCGGAATATTAGCCTCCGTCATTACAGTCTTTGCTGTTATTGGTGCAATTAATGCGTTTAATATGGTGGATGGGATCGATGGTTTATTGGGTGGGTTAAGTATCGTTACGTTTGCTAGTATCGGTATTATGACGCACTTAAATGGAATGCCAAGAATCAGTTACCATTGTTTAATTGTTATTGTTTGTATTCTTCCCTATTTATTATTTAATTTGGGTTTCATTGGCAAAAAAAGAAAAGTCTTTATGGGTGATGCTGGTAGTATGCTGATTGGGTATACTATTATTGTCTTTTTACTTGCTGCAACTCAACAAACAATTACTGATCATCGTGCTTTTCGACCTGTGGTGGCGTTATGGTTTATCGCTGTCCCATTACTTGATATGATCGTCATTATGATCCGCCGAATTCGTCGTGGCGATTCACCCTTTAAGCCAGATAGAGAGCACCTCCATCATATTTGTCAACGTATTGGTTTTACCTCCAGACAGTCACTTGGCTTGATTTTATTGATCGCTTCCATATATTCGTTTATCGGAATGATGGGGGAGTGGCTTCATGTAAGAGAAAGCATCATGCTTATCTTATTTTTGATCCTTGGATTTTGGCACTATTATGCTATTACACACGCATTTAAGCTGACGAAATATATTCGTTTGCAACGTAGAAAATTTAAATAGTACGTGTCATATACAGATATTAAAAAGTGATTAATAAAAACGGATTGGGTACATTGATTCAACGAGAATAGCGTTAATATGTTGAGTTAGTAGATATTTTGTATTCCTACCGACTTATTGAGTCTGTAGGGATCTTAATTGCCTTATTATGGTAAAGATTGAAAATCAAGGATGAAACAATGTGGTATGCAGTTATTGAACTTATTGGTATCTTTTTATTTGCGATAACCTCTCTATTCTCTTTAAGAAAGCTTGCCGTCGTCGTCGGATTAGTTGATAAACCCAATGCGAGAAAACATCACAAAGGTGTGATCCCTTTAGTTGGAGGAATATCCATCCTTCTTTCTCTTCTTTTCTTTATCTCTATTAATTATCAATCGCTTCCACTAGGTGGTTTCTATGCGACATCTATTGTTATTTTGGTTGCTGTAGGCGTTTGGGATGATAAGTGTGATATTAGTTTCAAAATTCGCTTATTTGTTCAGGTTTGTTTGTCTCTTGCGATGATCTATATTGCGAATGTTGATTTACATACATTAGGTAATCTCTTTAATCTAGGTACGGTTCAGCTTGGTTGGTTGAGTGTGATTGTGACTATTCTTGCTGTTGTTGGAGCCATCAATGCCTTTAATATGGTCGATGGTATCGATGGATTGTTGGGTGGCTTAAGTATAGTCAGTTTTGCGAGCATTGGTCTCTTGGGCTTTCTTAACGGCCATGATCGACTTGCCTACTTTTGCCTAGTCTTTATTGTTTGTATTGTTCCTTATGTGCTCTTTAATCTTGGTTTTATTGGGCGTAAAAGAAAGGTGTTTATGGGTGATGCGGGCAGTATGTTAATTGGTTACTCGGTTATCTTTTTTATCCTGTCTACGACACAAAATACCGATCCAGCAGCGATTGCGTTTAGACCTGTGACGGCGTTGTGGTTTATTGCTATTCCACTTATTGATATGGGTGTTATTATGGTGCGTCGTATTCGACGTGGTGATTCGCCATTTAAACCAGATAGAGAACACCTCCACCATATTTGTCAACGGATTGGATTATCTTCACGACAATCATTAAGTCTCATTTGTGCATTGGCCTTAGTTTATTCAGCCATTGGTATTGTTGGTGAGCTTTTTGATATACCCGAAGTGATGATGCTTGGTCTATTTTTACTCATGGCATGTGGTCATTTTTATATGATGTCACATTCATGGAAGTTAACGATATTTATTAGAACAATATTTTCAATCAATAAAAAATCAAAATTACAAGAAGTTGTTAATTAATCAATTAACCTTCGTTAAGGACGTATTTTGCTAAAAAAACTCATACGGTATGGATTTCTTTCATCATTATTTATCAGTGGTGGCGCATCAGCTATCTCATATCAATGGATTGAGGCAGATGATTTACATTTGCGTGCTGATATTCAAACATTGTCCGATGCAGGCATCATTACGGTACCAACCACCACGTATCCACTTATGTGGAGTGGTGTCATTGGTAATTTAAATAGAACGAGTAGTACTAAATTAGCGGACGTTTCTCCGATGATTAAAGATGCTTATTTGCGCGTAAAGCATCGCTATCAAAGTATTCATCGGAAAAATTATGTTGTCGAGGCCTCCGTGGGTGGTGGAACCGATGAAGCTGCTCGCTTTCAACACTTTGGATCTCCTTTACGTGAAAAAGGTGAAGCTACTGTTGGTGTGAGTGGGATGGATGGTGCGTTTGCTTATAATATAGAAGCCACTTATGCGCTAGATGCTCAAGATGACGAAGATTTCCGTATGGATGGTAGTTATATTAGTGCTATATGGGGAAACTGGATCTTTAGTGCGGGGCAATATAGTGAGTTTTATGGCCCGGGTTGGGATACTGGGCTTATTATGAGTACCAATGCTCGTCCTATACCTTCTATTAATTTAACACGAAATAATCCTGAAGCATTTGATGTACCTGTATTAAAATGGTTGGGTCCATGGACATTAACAACAGGTTTAGGCTGGATGAATGATGATGATTATCGCGCGGTCGATAATACTCTGCTTTGGAAATTTAGAAGTACCATTAAACCCATCCACCAGTTAGAGCTTGGCTTTTCACGTACAGCTCAAATGTGTGGAGATGATCAAAGTTGCGATGCGAATGCTTGGTGGAAAATGCTAAGTGGTGATTCGAATACGACTGTTGATGATCCTATTGATGTTGCTAATCAAGGAGCGACAGTGGATGCACGCTGGGGTGATACAGCGTTTGGGATTCCTTATGGTCTGTATACGGAAATTTATGGTGAAGACAGTTTTGATATGTCGCGTTTCCCTGTTCCATTTGGTAAGAGAAGTTATCTTTATGGCGCGGATATTACCTATCAAATCAGAAACCAAGCGATAAAAACCTTTTTTGAATATACCGATAACCAATGCCGGGATAACCTCCCTAATTGTACATATGAGCACAGCACTTACACTGAAGGGTATCGTTATTACGGTCGAAGCTTGGGGAATACGTATGATAATGACAGCACAACTTATGTGTTAGGCTTTATAGGAAACTCTGCAAATGGTCATCAATGGAAAAGTAACCTTCGGTATTTAGATTTAAATAAAGATAATACTAATGCAGCTCCTCCAGGTGGTAACAGAGTTGCTCTCATTGCTGAAAAAGCGACTCAATTTGACTTTAGTTACATTTACCCTATTTGGATAGGGAAAATGGAAACTGGGGCTAGCTATACTTATTCAACGTATGAAAATGATATCGATAATGATAACCAATTTGATGTGTGGACCAAATACACCATTGCATTTTAAGTTTCCTTTATAACACTAAATATCATATTCATTGAAAGTCAGCGTACATAATAGAAATGCGCACAATATAGGAATAAAAAGATGTCACGTAAATATTTTGGTACTGATGGTGTTCGCGGTAAAGTGGGTGAGTTCCCAATCACACCAGATTTTGCATTAAAACTTGGCTGGGCTGCAGGTAAAGTTTTATCACGTGCTGGCACTAAAAAAGTGATTATTGGTAAAGATACGCGTATTTCTGGTTATATGCTGGAGTCGGCATTAGAAGCAGGTTTGGCGTCTGCAGGTGTCAGTGCTGTATTTACTGGTCCAATCCCAACACCTGCAGTTGCTTATTTAACGCAAACATTTCGTGCTGAAGCGGGTATTGTTATTAGTGCTTCACATAATCCATTTTATGATAATGGTATTAAGTTCTTCTCAGGAAAAGGGACTAAGCTTCCTGATGATATCGAGCTTGCGATTGAAGCCGAACTTGATAAACCACTGACATGTGTTGATTCAGCTGAGCTTGGTAAAGCAAGCCGATTGAATGATGCTGCTGGGCGTTATATTGAATTCTGTAAGGGGACTTTCCCATCAGAGTTATCTTTAGAGAAACTGCATATTGTTGTCGATTGTGCTCATGGCGCGGCGTATGACATTGCACCTAAAGTGTTCCGTGAGCTTGGTGCCAAAGTTACCGCAATTGGTGTTGATCCAGATGGTATGAACATCAATAAAGAGTGTGGCGCGACCTCTATGGGGTTAATCCAATCGACAGTGCTTGAAGTCGGCGCAGATGTCGGTATTGCATTAGATGGTGACAGTGATCGTATCATGATGGTAGATCGTGATGGTAAGATCATCGATGGTGATTTAATCCTTTATATCTTGGCTAAACATGCTTTACTGACAGGGCAGCTTCAAGGTGGCGTTGTTGGTACATTAATGACTAACATGGGTATGGAGCTTGCTTTAGGTAAGTTAAGTATTCCATTTATACGTGCCAATGTAGGCGATCGCTATGTTATGGAGCAAATGCTTGAACGTGATTGGTATTTAGGTGGTGAGAATTCTGGTCATGTTATCTGCCGCAAGCTCGTTACGACGGGGGATGCAATTGTTGCTGCACTTCAAGTCTTAAAAGCGATGGCGCACAGTAAGCAATCACTTACAGAGTTGACGCAAGATGTGAACATGATGCCTCAAATCTTGCTTAATGTAAGATTTAAAGAAGGCACTGATCCATTAGAAAGTGATGCTGTTAAGCTAGCGGTCTCTGAAGCGAGTGAAGCACTCAATGTGGGTGACAGTGATGCACTTGGTCGTATTTTGCTGCGTAAGTCAGGTACTGAGCCCGTATTTCGCGTGATGGTTGAGGCGAAAACTCAAGATTTAGCTCAAGACTGGGCGCAACATATTGCAGATGCAGTAACGATTAAATAATAGCTTATTAATTAAGTCATTATATCTTTAGATAAGCCAGACCCAATACAATATTGAGTCTGGCTTTTTAGTTTTTATTTTACTGCTTTCAGACTGACAAAATCCTTAAGATCTTGATGACAATATAAGGGCCTATGCTTAATTTGATAAGCACCATGTTGAAATGTCACATGAGAGTCATGGCTAAAATAGTATAAGCTCTTCTCGGTCATATCATCGATAATGACAGACATCGCATTATACTTTATGGCTGCATCAGGGAATATTGACTTTAGCTTTATCGCTTGCAGAAGGTATAGACAATGTCGAGTATGCCTTAACCATAATGTTTTTCGCTCAATACTGTCTTTTGTCCCTAAAGCAGAATAATAGAACATCACAAGGGCTAACTTTTTATCATTAAGGTGGCTATCTATGTCATAAAAAAACTGTGATCTAAAACTTGATGGCGTTAATAAGTACGCTTTGTATTTAT
Source organism: Vibrio sp. SS-MA-C1-2 (assembly GCF_021513135.1). Lineage (NCBI taxonomy): Bacteria > Pseudomonadati > Pseudomonadota > Gammaproteobacteria > Vibrionales > Vibrionaceae > Vibrio > Vibrio sp. SS-MA-C1-2. The sequence continues at coordinate 2,607,939 of NZ_CP090981.1, read as the reverse complement.
TAAGGAGAATCATCATTTTTTTGTTCTTTTTAAGTACGTTCAAATGAGCGTTGGCTTTTCTTTCTAAATATTGCCATCCCTTTGTATCGTGAACGTCATGGAGTTGCTTTAATTTCATTTCAATAGTTATTTTATTGTCGGCCATACCCGCAGCAAAATACTCAAGCTGTGTTGGACCAGATAAATAAAATTCAGCAAAATATAACTCTTTCAATAATGCCTCAGACATAACGCTTTCCTCCAACATCAGCCATTAATTGATTAAACTTCTTCCCATCTTCTCTTGCGGCATTGGCCACATAAGGTGCGTATACATCAAATAATAAACTTGTATCGCTATGACCGAGCATATGAGAGATATAGAGCGGGTTTTCTAAGGCGCTGATATGTAAGACTGCCGCAGTATGGCGAGTCTCATACGCGCGTCGCTTTTTCAATCCAGCTTTTTTCAGCGTTGGGTGCCAGATTTTATTACTCACATAGTGAGTATCAAGAGGACGCCCATTTTTATCCATAAACACAAAGGCATCAGCACTGGCATCATCGGCTTTGGCTTTTATTTGTTCAAACGCAGCCAATAAAGTTTCACTCATGATTAAGTCACGGCGGGAGCTTTCTGTTTTTAACGCCCCTAACTCTCCATTGACCCAGTTTTGGCGGATTTTTATTAAGCGATGGGTTAGGTCGATATGTTTCCACATTAAACCATGCGCCTCACAGCTTCGGATCCCTGTCCAGAAACGAACAATAAAGTAGTCTCGCCATGTTTCATCAACGGTACTTAAAAAGCATTCAACCTCACTGACACTCAATGGATTGACATCCGATTTTTGATGACGCAAGGGCTTATAACGCTTAAAGGGATAATCAAACTTAAAGACATCCGATGCTTCATGCATGATAGCAATGAGCGTCCAAAAAATACTATTAATACGATTGTTCGACAAGGGTCTAGCGCGATCTTTATTACTATCCATTAATTGATAACGAAACTGCTCAATGTGATAGAGCGTTACTTCACTGACCAATAGATTCTTTAGCTCTGGAATTAAATAGCGATCAAGGTTAATACGAACAAATTCGCAATAACTCGGTTTCCATTTTGGGCTTTGACGCTCAAACCAATCGTTGGCATAAGTATCAAAAAAGGGGAAGAGTCTATCAGGGTGCTTTTCACGCTGTAACTGTTCAAACAGAGCAATTTTTTTGCTTGTTGGAAAGTAGTCACGGTATTGGAAAGTCCCTAAATCAATCTCCGCATTCATCTGCTTGAGTTGTGCTTTAGCGATAGCGAGGTTCTTTGGGGTAGCCATCATTTTCGTGCCTTCACGGAAACGTTGACCATAAATGTGCATATCAAACTGAATACGTCCATTTGGACGTGTGCGAATGTGAGCCATATCACGGCCTCCATCAAAATAGATCTGTCCCTATCCGATGGAATTCGCTAGAATTTACCCATCGGCTGGGTCTGCTTTAAACGTCAGTGCAGCCGATACGGGGTAGGGAGGTTGCCGCCTTCCTACTCCAACTGCTTTCTCTTACCTAATCGCAAAGCCATGAACAACCGTCTTAGCCAATTGATTAAATAATTACCATTTATCATAATCTAAGCTGTGTATTTGTCCAGTATTTTTTGTTTAAAAATGAGACAATATTTGTTTTATCTTTATCATAAAGCGAACGGTTTTTACTTTATGAGCTTGCCTCATAAGGAAAAATTCGCAAGGCTAGCGACACTAAAATAAACCAAGGTACTCACTTAAAATGATAAGACCATTGCATTGTATTGGTGTTATTTTTTCTCATTTGTCGTCACCAACTATCTTGACAAACACCGCTATTTAGCAACGTCAAGTAGGAATGAGGATAAATTAATGGCTAATGTAGTTCATCACTTGAAGTAACTGCATTCGAACCTCATTGCTGGTCTGGCTATGCCAAAATCCTGCTGTATAAGCGATAAGTGGAAGACCAAACATAATAATTAAAACGATAACCATTAACGATTTACTTGATACCTGCCAACCATTTCTAGTTTTAAATCCAAGCGCTTCTTTTTTAGGGCAAGCAGAAATACAACTCATACACGCCTGACATTCATCGGTACGGATTTGATCTTTAGTATGAATAACAATATTAGATGGACAAGCTCTTGTGCATTTATTGCAACTCAAATCACCATGTTCATTTAAGCAATGAACTTTATTTCGTCTAATTTTTAATGGGCTAGCAAAGCTAATCAGCCCTAACAAAGCACCATAAGGACAAAAATAACGACAAAATGCCCGCTTTTGTAATAACGTCAACCCTAAAATTATTCCTAATACAGATAGCGTGATTAACCCAGGATCAACAAACACCCATGCGGTTTTAATATCGGCAATTTTGTGATAATTGCCTTTTAAATAGTAAGGAATATTGTTGATTGGCATGCCCACTGAAATAAAAGTAAAAAAAGCTAATAACAGATATTTTAATGAGCGTAGTGGCCAATCCAACCAGCGAGGTATTTTGATGACGTGTTTAAAGTATTTTGTTCTAAGGTTATAAATATATTCTCCAACCAATCCAATTGGACAGATCCAACCACAAAAGGCTCGCTTACAAAGTACACCCGTTACCATCACAGTAAGCAACATGACGGCCCCTGCTGGATGGACAGGATCCCAATACCCTAGCGTCACAATGGCTTTAAGCTCTATCGCTGCAGCGATTGGTAAGAACGCATCAACGACATCTGGACGTAAAAAATCAGGACTAATATTCATCGCTAACATCGCAGTGTGAAGACTATATTGTAATGCAACAAAGAAAAAAGAGAGTGCCATCGAATGTTGGCATAGATTGCGTAAAAAGTTGGGTCTTTGTTGTGCTTCAATCAACTCTTTCTTACAATAATACATCGCTGTCATAACAATAACAGCGCCTATTAAAGCAAATAATAGAGGCCAATAAAACGCCGTCGTTATTGCGACTAATACCATCAAAAAGACAAATATTGCCCCGAACTTTTTACCGCTTGTATATAAAAGCATTGCGCTATAAATAAGCGCTAACATTAATGTAAATGATTCAATAAAAGACAAAGAAAAATACCTTATTTTTCTTTTATTTTATCATTTTTAATAATATTAAAATATGATCTATATACATAAACTTATACTTAAAGTCATTGGATCTTCAAATAGGTGACAAGTGAGTGAGACCCCATGAGTATAGGTGTACTATATGATTGGGGCGGGCGAGTGCAGCCAACAACCTAACAACGCCAAATATGAAGGGTATAGATATTTCGAGCTATGTATCTCCTACCTTTTTTCTTTCTCGATTTTTCTTATCACGCTTCATCTCTTTTCTTTTTCTTCATTTCTCTTATTATTCGCGACTTTTCTCATCTACCTGTTTTTATTGTCTTTATTTTCTCTGCCACCGGTATTCTTAACTTCGAGTTTCATGTTTAGCGTAAATGAAGCCTATTCATATCGAGAAACTGAAACAATCTCCCGATGAGGATGAGGATGAGGATAAATCCGTTATTACCGTTTAGTCTTCTAACCGTCTCCCTCTTCATTGAACTGCCCTTACTGGATGATTGCTAGTTAACGCAGACTTACCGACGACATGGTTGATGTTAAGACATCAATCATTCTCACGTTACCACGATAAACATCGGTTAAAATGAAGACCCGCGCTGTGATTAAGGTTCTATTTTTTATCCAGATGGCTACGATAGTTAAAACGATTCATCTAAATCCACGTCACCTAAATCCACGTCTAGATCTAGACTGAAGTTAGTATGTTGTTGTAGTGGCTTCGTGACGCATTTATTGGGATCATTTTCCGTTTCATGAATGGTTTTTTTCACCAAATCTTGTACTTTACGATCGCTGATGATTAAAACGGGCAGTGATTGGTCTGGCTCTTTATGGCTTGAGTCTTTATAGAAGCCTAAATGATGTTCTCGTGAGTTTGCACGCTGATACAAGCTGACCCTGACTTGTCTCATTGTCGTGATATCTTTTACCTTTAAATGCTGAAACTCTTTTAGATTGATTTGGACAATATATTGTTCTTGAAAGTGCTTGGATAAATTATCAATGATGATTGGTTTGATATGTGATTCATTTTTATCATGATCTAATGCAACGACATAAGACTGTGGTTGTTGAATAACCAGCATGGCGGTGTCTTGATGAAGCATGCTATTTTTTCTCAGAATGGCAAGCTCTGTTTTGAAGGGGAGAAAGTCTATTGTAAATTGGACGATATGGTTGATCGCTTCTTCCATGAGGCGTTTAAACTGATGAATGGACTCAAGTGAAATAGCCGCATGCATATCTGATGTTTTGATAATGAGCTGTTCACTCTCTTGAACAATAGAAATGAACGCATCTGAGGTTGTTTCTGCCGCGATGGCAAGTAACTCTAACCCTTCTTGCGTGCTAATAAGGGGCTTATCTAATCGACAAGGCAGTTGGGTCTTTTTGATTTCAATATTTCCATCTCGCATCACTTTTAATGTGTTCCCGTCTGGATCAAACTCAATCATCTCTAAGGGAATATAATGCTCGGCTTCATAACATAATTGCTCACAGCTTTGTTTAGAGACTTGCTGATATTGGCGTTGATTATCTTGCTGGTAAAACTCAACGTGTCGCTCAAATGGGAGATCGGTTTGAAGTTCTCGACGACAGCTATTATCCAAGATGATCTGCACTCTTTCAGCGTTAACGCAATGATCAACGTTGGTCGGAAGAGACAGTGCTTTTAAATCATAGAAAACCAAGTGCGGTGTCTGAAAACTAGGGTGGTTATTTAATCCTATAAACAAAAAAGGTTCTAATGTTCTTCGTTGTCTGTCGATAGCGGTCTCTAACCAGTCAGTAAACACGGAGCCTGGTATCGCAAAATCACCGATAGGATGACGTGTGTTTAACGTATCACTCAAAGGAAAGTGAAGAGCAAGATAACGGCGACTGTCATGCCCCCCGATGATTTGACAGCAATCGTTTTCACTATCCAATAAGAACGTGACAATATAATCATCACTTTTTTTCATCAATGCCGTATTGATGTCCTTAAGATAAGGAACATGTGATAACGGGATGTGTAACGTGGCTTGATTTGGCATAGTGATTCCTTTTTGTCTCTATATTGTTAATCACACCCTTTGATGTGGTCAGTGTCAGTGGTTAAGTGCATAAGATTAAAGGTTCAATCTTCTCTTTGTTGATAATAAAACAAAATATATTCACAAATCTGATCTTGGGTTTCTTTAGCAAGCCCGATGTCTTTATTACATTCAAGGTCGATATAAAACGCTGTCTTTCCTTCATCTTTCTTTGTGATATGAATACGCGTGTTTCTCTTGGCAAAATAGGTTTTGATGATGTTCTCTGTCCGTGTTGAGTCCGTTTTTCTATTCATTATTAGATGAAATGATGGGGCAAATAACGTTCTTCCTAGATCTTCAATGACGGCATGATAACGCTTGGCATAGGCCTGATTGGGCTCCATTGATAACCTTAAGATGGTGTTATTCTTGTCATCGTTGATACGCTGTATATTGGGGATCGTTTGCAGTGATTTTATCCACTTTTTACTGTCTTTTTTCTGCTGATGTCTTGACGTATTCAACCAGATACGACTGAGATCTGAAAACAGATACGAGGATGACAGCGATGACAGTGATGACGAAGATCCGGATGATTGCATGTTTAGGTTCTCTTGATTGAACTGCATCGTAAACACACTACTGAGTAGATCGGCCTGATAAGAAGGGAGCACGGTTTGAACTGAGGAGTGAGGATCTCTTTTTCCATTTTTTAGATGAGTCAGTAGCGTGGAGAGATGTGTATACGCTTTTTTATGCGATGCTTGTGTTGCTTTTATACGCGCGGTTGCTGCGGTTGAAAAAAGATGATCCTTGATGGTCATTTCACTCAAATACACAGGAGTCACTTTCTTTGCTTGTGCATCGCGTTGTTGGTAATCTTCGCTTATCGCGTTTAGGTGACGAGAGAGATCGTTTGAGCCTTTTTTTAATCCGAGTAAATAATTTAATTCAGCCCGTGTGTAGAGACGTGAGATTGCCTCATGATTGTGCTGACGATAAAACGGGTAGAGCCACTCGATGCCATGTATATAGTGTTTGCGTGTTGTGGCAATATGCTGATGACCGATTTCTCGGATAAATTCATCAAATAAAATATGACCATTCTTCTCAATAAATGGTAGCCCCTCAAGCCAGTAGTTAAATTTTGAATCCAGCACTTTTTTTGCAGCATCGACTTAAATCCCTCAGAGATAGGGAGCACATCACTCTCTAAGTCATAAGCTAAAGTCAGGTGCTGTAAATACGAAAGAAACGCCCCTGAGTGACGAAGGTGATGAAAACGACACTGCGCACCACACACCGCTTTAATGGCACGTGTTGCAGGTAACAGGTAATAACGCTGTCTTGATGAAAAGGATTCATCCTCAAAGCCCAGCAGTGGCGTCTGAGAAGAGCAGTTTTTTCGTCCAATTTTTTTTGCAAGTTTGGGCTTAATTTTAATGCACATTCGAATGAGACTAGCAAAGCGTGCCGGCAGATAAAGATGGACTGAACGTGAATGCCCATCTTTGGTCTTTCCTTCTCCTGTATGGGTGATGTAGAGCTCAAATCGCTGCTCAGTTTGTTGCTGAATATCTTTAATACGTAATCGCGTGGCTTCCCCACGTCGAAGGCATCCAAAGTAGCTAAGGATCACCGCAGAGGCACTGAATAATCGTTGAAAAAATTGACCTTCTTTATTGCTCAGCAGGGCATCCACAATTTCATCTAATTGTTCGATCTCGATTAACCCTGCATCAACATGGGTCATTGATACCGGATTCCCAAGACCGCTTAAATCAATATTATCGGTGAGATCTTGGGTACTTAAAAACTTAAAAAAGCGCAATAAATGATGTTTACTCTCAGATTGTTCCGTATTTTCGTACACGTTTAATGCCCACTTCATCAATGCCAGGTGATTTTGTGACGCATCAAAACTGAGTGGGAAGTCGGTTAATAGGGGCTGCAAAGAAGAGGTGTAAGTATAGATAGTTCCTTCTGCTAATCGATGCTTACGTTGCCCACCATATAAAACCAGGTTTCTCACGTACAAGCACGCCATCTGTGGCAATATATTCTCAGCCTCCCATTTATCGACATGGTATTTAATCTGTCGAGAACGCGTCTTAAATGCGCGAGTCATTAATTGTTTATATTCCCATTTTACTTTTTTTGGCGTGGCGAGCTCGGTGACATTAGGCTCACACCAATTTTGAGTATAAATCGTTTTTAATGCTCGCTGTTTGTCAGTTTCAGAGGGTAATTCAATATCGATAGCCACATGACGCTGAGGGTATGCAATGTCTCTTAGCAGGGTCGGCAGTCGCTGCTCCCGACATAACCAGACCGCTTGTAATAGGTGGTGAACTTCATTGTCTGTCTGGACACTATATTGGGGATCAAATGGCCCTAAAGGGATGAGCATCGAGTTAATGAGTGTAGTCAGCCGAGATAAAAATACGTCATGGTTGACGGATCTTTTCTTTTGCGTCGCAATATGGTGGTCATTTAGGGCGCGAAAGGCCAATAAAGGCAATTGATACCGTGTAAAGGCGACACGCTCTGAAGACGTCGCTAGGGATTGTTGTTGTGGGTGTTCAAGTCTGAGTGTGGTTTGGGTGCCATTATTTTCAATGCACGATGGATTATTCAATATTTGAAGTAAGTATGTTACAGGAAGAGGCGCGACTTCCATTGCAACGATGACTGCAACCCATTCAGAAGAGAGGGGAGTGCGGTCATGATAAAAAGTGGTTAATTGCTGTTGATATTGCTCAATGAGTCGATGAGGGGTTAATACATCTTCATGTAGACGCTGAATATGTTGAGCATCATGGTCAATCAGGCGCTTTTTTTCTTCTTGCGGTAAACGCCAGTCTAATACTTCATTCAAGTAACGCAAAATGGCGTTAAGCGCCGTGTTAAATTCACTTTTTAACTTCGAAGCGTAATGTTTCCAGCTCGCTTTTAATTGCAGTAACGTATCTTTTGTAATTTCTCGATCAGATGTTTGCTCAATCGGCCAGTGTTTGAGTACCCAAGAGAGTCCCTCAATTGTCGGGGACTCATTGGAATTTTTATGCGCATATTCATAAATCGCATTGGTATCAAGTGCTTGTAATAGCGTGGAGTATGCGATTTTTGTATTTGATACAGACCCAGTTTCCGCATTGGATAGGATTGTCGTCTCTGGCGCGCTTTCTGCTTGGTCAACCACCGAAAGAGATGGGGTATTAGCGTGCATAGTGGACCTCTTGCAGCTGAAAGTTGACCGTTAAGGCATCTAAATGATGAATTAATTGGGTTTTGTGTTGAGGAAAAAGATGATCATTGCCAAGATCTTCCCCCATCCTCATGTGTCCCATCAAGTGATCAACTTGAGAGTTTGTTAGTTTATTATCGATAGAAACAAGGGCATATTGTGCAAATGCATGACGCAATGAGTAAGCCACAAAGGAGGCGTTTTGTGACTTTAAATACTTTCTCAGTACGGAGGCGGATAAGTATGTTGCTCCTTCCTTGGCATCGAGAAAATACCATAATACGTGTTTAGGGACGCGGCACTTATTGACATTAAACACGGGAGAGAGAGTGTGAATTAATGTATTTTGAAGTTCTTGATAATGTGCAATTTGTCGCGATAAATGTGTGTTAATCATGATGTGGCGATAGCGACCTTTATCACTGACCGTCGCGTGCTGATTGGGAAAGTAACGGGTACGCTCAATACTGATATGATGGGTCGGTCGTGTTCCGGTACAAAGAATAAAGGTCAGTGCAAGATGAAGAGTACATAAATTATGGTAGTCAATGAGTTCAGTTTGAGATAATACCTGCGACTTTTTGTTGTCAATTTGTTCGCATATTTGCTGGAAAAAGGTTTTGATATCAACAACAGGGGTATATCGTTGACTGCCTACTCTGAGGTTTGGCATCGCACCATCAGGTTGAGTGGCGTGTTCTTGGTAGTGCAGTTGAGCGATGGTTTTGACGCTCGGTGCAAGCTCCGCAGGAATGCGAGGTGTGGAGGTGGCATCAATAAAATAGAGAGTTTCACTGCTGTCTTTGGTTTTGTTTTTACGCGTATAGGTAAACTTATTTTGCCAATCAAACTCTCGAATACCCACGACTAGACGTTCAATATAATCATTATGACTATGGAAAATGTGCGCACGAATATGCTCGGTAGTGCTCGACTGATAAAACCGAGCGTAAGGGTGATGGAGGGCGTCATGTTTAAAGATAACGATATATCTAGCGATCGCGGGCAGTAAATTATCATTGTGAGCGCAGATATTAAAATAATCAATTAATACATCTTTTCTTAACACCGAGCGTTCTAACGTATTTAAACCGTGATAATGCCATCGCTTTTCAATAAGTTGTTTTAATTGTTCTCGCTCTTTATTGGTTAATAATGGGGTGTCATACGCTTTTTTTGCAATAAAGCGTTGGAAGAAGGCATTAAATTGAATGGGAATAGGTTGCCATTGGTAAATGACTTCCTTATTGATGGTATAGGCCAACCCATACTCAACCCAGGGAATATTTCCATACATAACTGTGCGGATAGTATTTTTGCCACAAGGCTGATAGCCCCTCACTCGTACAATATCAGGCAAGGTATAGTCTGAAATTTTGGCGCTGTTGTTCTGTTTTCGTAAATCGGCAAGCTGACCGGTAAACCATAGATAGATAAATGTGATAAAAAACTTTTCTTGTTGATTTGTCGTTAGCGTTTTTTTATTTATACTATTAAACATGCGCGCTAAAGAGGAAAGGGTTCGCTTTAAAGGTGGATACGGTCCGCCGCTTTGATCTTTTCTATTGGCTTTATTTATGCTACTGGCTTTTCCCATGACTAAAATCCTTTCACCGTTGTTAATAACGCTACATTTCAATATGTTGTGTCATATATAAATATAAGGTCAATATGTGGTTAATATCTACGGCTACGTGTGAACGTAATTTATGGAAAAAATGGGTGATTTATTTTATCTCTTATCGTGTGAGGGAAGTCTAAACGCCTTTCATCCTTGCTTGGAGCAGGGATGAGTATAAATACGGTGGCCGTTTTTTTTCATAAAAAATAGCAAAAGATGAAAGAATAAATATTCAAAATTGTGATATGCCTCGAAATATTTAGATTGGATTACTCAACGTGCTGTGGAGTCGGGTGGTATATATTTTGGTTTTGATGGATAGAGTTATGGCGACAGGAGTGAGTTAGCCTTGATTATTTATTCAGCATTTATAATCGCTGGAATGGAGATGTTTATTTTCTATGTTAGTCGTTATTAAAGGTTGTTGATCGTTCACATCGGTAGCCTAATTCTTGCACAAGTTAAGCTAAAGCTAGCATACTATCAAAGTGAATATTTAAATTATCATACCTTGTCATGCTACTCTATATGAAAAATATATGGAATTAAAGAAAGTAGCTTAATGACTCTCCAATATTAGTAGACCATTACAGGGGGGAGTAGACCATACCATTAGGCCAGTGCTCTGCTACTGACAGACTCTTTAGATGGTTAAAGTCTGTCAGTAGCAGAGCTATCCAGCCACACTATTGTGTAAAGTCCTTTCTGTAAACAGAAGTACTTATCATTACTGGAAAAACGAGATAAAAAGTTAAACATTGGCCAATTAAGTTGAGCACAATATTCTTACTTTTTGCTATTTATCGACATGCATAATGCACAGTTTTGATTAAAAATCGAGTATTATTATTTTAAAACAGTGCGAAGTCGTTCTATTTTTTCTAATAGAATGGAAGTCGGGCACCCTAAATTTAGACGAATAAAACCTTTACCTGCAGACCCAAAGTTATACCCCATTGTCGGAATGACGCCACATTCATGAAGACTCTTTTCTAGTTCTTCATCGCTTAAGCCCATTTCTCGGCAATCCAACCAAGCAAGGTACATTGCTTCTTGTTTTTTATATTTGACCTTCGATAGACTATCGACAAACGTGGTTAATACTTGATTATTATTATCAAGATAATCTAGTGTGTTATTTAGCCACTCACGACCATGACGATATGCTGACTGATTCGCGATTAAGCTTAAAGAACTGTAAACATCAATCCCATAGGCTAATAATTTTGATTTTAAGCCACTCGCTGATTCTTCATTTGGAATGATGGTGTTGGTTAAACGAAATGATGGAAGACCAAAAGACTTAGTACCAGCAATACAAACCGCTAATTTATCTTGGTACTTCTTATCAACTCTTAAACAACTGTAAAAAGACCCCTTATCAAAAACAATATCCGCCCAAATTTCATCAGCAATGACATAAGTATCGTATTGATGACAAAGCTGTAGGATTTTATTGATTTCATCTTCTGTCCATACACGACCAACGGGATTATGTGGATTACATAGAATAATCGCTTTGATACCATTTTTTAATTGTTTTTCGAAGTGCTCAAAATCAACGGTGTAGTGTCCATCGTTGTTCACTAATTCAGAAGTAACAACATTACGGTCGCAGTTTTCAATGGTACGATAAAATGCATGATAAACAGGGCTAAAGACCAAAATATTATCGTTAGGGCGACTCCAACGTTCAATCAGCATTGCAATTGCAGGTAAACTTCCTGGGGTTGTATGAAACCATTCTTTTTTGAGCTCGACTTGGTGATTATCTCTCCACCAATCGATGACTGAGTTAAAATACTCATCACTTCTTTCTGAATAGCCAAAGATCCCATGTTCGATTCGTTCTTGCAGTGGTTGGGTAATAAAAGAAGGTGCTTTAAAATCCCAGTCTGATACCCAACTTGGAAGTGCATCACCTTTTGGTACATCTAACCACTTCTCCATGTAATCCCACTTTAAACAGTCGGTATTGTAGCGGTTGATGACGGTATCTAATTCATTCTTCATGATTATTCTCTGAATTCGGTAAGCTGATAATGAGAAAAGAGAGAGCATAGACTCTCTCTTTTATATTGATTCATAGATTATTTGCTAAAGAGAGCTTTTCTTCTCGTTATAAGATTAAGCGACACTCGGCTTTTGTTCTGATTTTTTATTTTCTTTATCCGTGTTTTTTAATTTTGCGATACCAAAGCCTGTTGATGCCCAAATCATAGCGAAAATCACGCCCGCATAGTTTTGAATGGCCCAAGGTAGGTAATCTAAGGTTGATACACCCAGTGTTGCCGCCATGAATACACCGGCATTGGTCCATGGAACTAAAGGTTCAATGACTGTACCCGCATCTTCGATAGTACGAGATAGGTTTTTAGCATCAAGATTCATTTTTTTGTAAGTATCACGGAATAATTCTGATGGAATTAATAGAGCGAGTTTGCCATCTGATGTTGTACATACTACCGTAATCGTCGTGACAATTGTTGCGTTAATAAGACTAGCTGTTCCTTTGATGCCTTTAGCCAATAAATTAACTAATACTTGCAGACCACCAGTAAGAGAAAGCGCTCCGGCAAAAGAGAATGCACAGAAAACAAGCAGTACGACACCCATCATCGAAGACATACCACCACGATTAACAAGAGTTAATACGTCGCTCACGATATTTATAGAGCCAAGACCTGCACTTTCAAACATTGATGCATTGAAACCACCTAATGTTGCTTTAAGCGCGACAACTAACTCAAAGCCTTGGAAAATGACTGCATTTAATATAGCAACTACGATTGCTAGGATCATTAGTGGAATTGTTGGTAGTTTACGAATTGCACCAAATAAGATGATCATTGGAGGAAGAAGTAAAAGAATATTTAAGCTGAATAGTTGGTCTAAATTTGCAAGAATCGCTGTGATTTTTTCAGGTGTTGCTGCTGAAACTGAGCTATCACCAGCAAAGAAAAAGACAGTTGCAGCTAATAGAAATGCAGGGATTGTTGTCCAAAGCATATGTTGAATATGTGCATAAAGTGTTGTGCCAGCAACAACAGGAGCAAAGTTAGTTGAATCAGACAACGGTGAAATTTTATCCCCAAAGTAGGCACCAGAAACAACAGCACCAGCAACAGCGGCAAGATTAGCTTCCATACCAGCTGCAACACCCATTAATGCCACACCAACAGTACCTGCAGATCCCCAAGATGTACCAGTACACAGTGAAACCAAGCTTGTAACTAAAAATGAAGTTAAAATAAGGTATTCAGGACTAATAACATCTAGACCGTAATATACAAGCATTGGAATTGTGCCGCCAATCATCCAGCTACCAATCAAACCACCGACTAATACAAGAATAAATACTGCGGGTAATGCTTTAGCAAGGCGATTGATGATTGCATCTTGAATTTCGTTCCATGTGTAACCGAGCTTCCAGGCGACTGTAGATGCGACAATGGCAGAAGCGATAAGTAATGACTCGATCGGTAAACCAAAGAGGCCATAACCAACGACTAAAAATAGAAGCATTGTACCAATAGGTAGCAAGGCTAGTGTTGTTGATGGTGTTGCTTTAGAATTGTCCATGTAATTTACATCCAATGTTTGTTATTATGAGTGTCTGTGCTGCATAGTACATGAGGATAATTAAGCATTCTGTGACGAGATTCACTAATGTAATATTATGTAACCCAATGTAATTTACATGGAGAGTTTATGACAACGATAAAGAAAGTCGCCCAAAGAGCTGGCGTTTCCACCGCGACGGTATCAAGAGTGATCAATGGTTCAAGTAAAGTATTGTTTCATACTGTAGATGCTGTTGAACAAGCGATGAAAGAAGTCGGGTATACCGTATCTGGAAATCAAAGACTGACGATTAACCAAAGTTCAGATACCGTTGGTTTAGTGATTAGTAAATTAAACTCTCCTTTCTATGGCTTATTGAGTCAAGGTGTCGAAAAAGTCGTTAAGAAACACAACAAAATGATGTTGGTGATTAATACTAACTACATTGCAGAAGAAGAAATTAATGCGATTGAATTTCTTCTTAGCAAAGGGTGTAAAAATATTATTTTACACAGTAAAGGCTTAAGTGATTCACAGCTTATTGAGTATGCAAAGAAGATCCCAACACTCACGATTGTTAACCGATATATAAAACAAATAGAAAAGCAGTGTGTTTGGTTAGATAACTCAGAAGGGACATACCTTGCAACTCTTCACCTGATAGAACAAGGGCACACTCGAATTGCCTATATTTCTTGTGAAGCAGAAATTGATGATAAAACACTTCGTTTTGATGGATATTGTCGTGCTTTAGAGAGTGCGGGGTTGACTGTTAATCCTGATTGGGTCGAAGAAGCTCCTTTTGGTGATAATGGCGGAGTGATTGCAGCAAGTAACCTATTAAATAAAGGGTTACCCGTTACTGCTATAGTTTCTTATAATGATTACTTTGCCGCAGCAGCGATGCAAGTGTTTAAATCTCATGATATTGATATACCAAATGAAATATCGATTGTGGGGTTTGATGATATTTTACCTCAATGTTATTTTTCTCCGGCTTTAACTACGATTAGAAACCCGATTGAAAGTATGGCTTCTAATGCAACATTAATTTCATTGAATGGATTTAGTTCTGAGATTTCTCGAGAGTTCCACCCTATTTTAATTAAGAGGGATAGTGTAAAGAGAGTGGAAAGTTAAACTATCCCAATTAACATTGTTTTCATATATAAATAAAGACGTCTTCGTGCGTCTTTAGGGCTGAATACTTTTTTGATAACCATGAATCAGGTCGAGAAATAAAAATAGTCCTCAATATGTTTAAGTGATGAAGCTGATCTTACTGTGAACACTATTTTTCTTTCTGACCCACCAGAAGTGCGAAGCACTGGCGGTAGGTTTTTTCATTGTTATTCTTAATTCTAAGCTAGGCTTCACCACCAAAATTTCAAACGCTATGTTGTCTTACCTTTTTCATATTGTGTAGTTTAAATTAGATTCTGTATTACGGTTAGTTGTCTATCATACTATAAACTATCTAATATTATTGAGTTGAACGTACTTGCATAGGAACTGTGGAAGCGCTCTATACTCGTTTACATTCAATTCATCGCTCAAACTACGATGAATAAAGTCTAAAATGAGCATTATATCGCAGATATAATGCAAAGTTCATATAAACTGCATTTTAGTGTTTGTGCTCTATTTTCTTTTTGATTGTTTTGTGTATAATTCGCGCCTATTTTTTGCTCAATGATTGATAAGATGACACAATTATCCAACTCAAAGTTCGCTGTTCTTATTGCAGCATTATTACTATCTGCTTGTGATAGTGGAGGTAGCTCCTCTAGTGATACAAGTGCAAATTCTGGTGACCACCAACTTTTAAATGCCACTGTTATTGACGGTTACCTGACGAATGCAAATGTTTGGTTAGATTTAAATCATAACTATATGCAAGATAACGATGAACCTACGGCTATTTCAGGCGCTGGCGGTCAAGCATCCCTAGATGTGACAGGGATTGAAAGCCCAGAAAACTACCCACTTATTGCAGAATCTAAAATTGGAATGACAGTTGATGAAAGTACTGAGCAGTCTGTTGCTCAAGACTTCTTTTTAGTTGCTTCTGCTGGTCAAAGTGCTATTACACCTTTATCTACATTGGTTGATATTGATACGCAGCAAAGTCTTACGGGATCTGAGGATCAAGCGCAAAGACAAGAAATTCAAAGCAATGCTATTGAAGCTGTTGCAGGCAGTTTAGGTCTTGCTTCTGACGAAATTTTAGGTGACTACATTTCAAATGGTTATTCAGATGTTCAATATGCAGCAGAGAATATTGTTGCGTCAGGCGTTTTACCTAAGACACAAGATGAATTGATGTTGGTCGTTGATGAATCGGCTGATTCAGAGTTTAACCAATCTATCCGTGCCGTAAATCAAACGATTAAGAATTCCATTGAGCATATTAATGCTACAGGTGATGATTTTTCAGATCAGAGTCCGTTGTTTGTACCAAGTGATAATGGAAGCTGTTTACAAGGTTATGCATATATCAGTGGAATATGTGGGATTGATACTGATAATGATGGACAGGCTGATGTAGTAGATACTGATGATGATAATGATGGTCTTAGTGATATTGCTGAACAAGAAACTGGAACAGATTCATTGATGCTTGATACTGATGGCGATGGGGTTAATGATAATGACGATGCATTTCCACTAGATAAAGACTTATCCGAGTCGATTCCTTCGACACCGATTGGCCCATCAACATGTTCTGAAGGGTTTGCACCTAATGCTCAAGGTCAATGTTCCGTCGACACAGATAAAGATGGGGTTGCTGATGTTATTGATACTGATGATGATAATGACGGCGTAAGTGATATTGATGAGCAGAAAAATGGTACTAATTCATTAAATGCAGATACCGATGGTGATGGAGTTAATGATAATGAAGATGCATTTCCACTAGATAAAGATTTATCCGAGTCGGTACCGTCGACACCAATTGGTCCATCAACGTGTGCTGATGGATTTGCTCTTGCAAATGGAGTGTGCTCACTTGATACAGATAAAGATGGTGTTGCTGATGTTATCGATACTGATGATGATAATGATGGTGTGCTTGATATAGATGATGCATTTCCATTGGATAAAGATTTATCTGTCTCAATTCCTTCAGTACCAGTTACTCCATCAACCTGTACTGATGGTTTTGCTCTTGTTGATGGAGTGTGTTTAGTAGATACGGATAAAGATGGTGCTGCTGATGTTATTGATACTGATGATGATAATGACGGTGTAATTGACAGTGAAGATGCTTATCCTTTAGATGAGAGCAAATCTGACTTCTATGATGTTGCTAATATTCAGTCTACTACTTATGCATTTGCAGCATTAGCTAATAATGGACATGTAACTGCATGGGGAAAAGCAACTTATGGTGCAGATGTAAATAATACAACAAATAGTAATTCACTGCTGCCTTCTCAAAAAATAGTATCAACTTATTCAGCTTTTTCCTCCATCCAAAGTGACGGAAGTGTGTTTTCATGGGGGAGTCCTGCTTCCGGAGGCGATATAAGTGCGGTTTTTGAACAATTAAATGGAGATGTTCCTGTTCTTAACATTGTTTCGACTGATTATGCTTTTGCAGCACTACGTGATGATGGATCTGTAATTGTATGGGGGAACCCTAATTATGGTGGTGATGCGAGTGCAGTTATTGAACAATTAAATGGAGATAACCCTGTTGTTAAGATAATTAGTAATCAGTTTGCATTTTCAGCAATTAGATCTGATGGTTCAATTATATCTTGGGGGGACCCTTCTTTTGGTGGTGATTTTATTGATTTAACCTCAAGAAGTATTATAAATGCTTATGCAACACAGGGAGCATTTTTAGCGGTGCTTGCTAATAATGATGTATTAACATGGGGTAGCTCAAATTCTGGAGCAGATATATCTGTAGTACATGATAAGTTAACTGCTCAATCAATTTTACAGGTATTTGCAAGTAATGATGCTTTTGCTTCCATAATGGAAGATGGTTCAGTAGTTTCATGGGGTGATGTTGAAATACCAGATGATAAGCAAAGTGAACTTTCTGCAGAGTATGATTATCAAAAAGTTGTAAAGATAGTGGCTTCTGATGGTGCTTTTTCTGCCTTAAGATCAAATGGCTCCGTAATTTCTTGGGGAAGTGTGCCATATGGTGGAGACAATTGTATTTCATATAATGCATATTCATGCACATCATCCTCATCGGTTGATGATGAGATAAATGGTGTGATTCCTGTTATCGATATTATTGCTAGTAATGCATGTATAGCAGCTTTAAGGGAAGATGGAAGTGTTATAAGTTGGGGTAATGGTCAAACTGCATCTAATCATAATGGCAAATTTACAATGTGTGGCAGTACTGGATCGATGAATAATGAACTTTATAATATAACAAAGCTTCTCTCTACAGATTATGGTGTTTTGGGGGGCTTTCGAGATGATGGGGTACTTATTACCTGGGGACTTACTCAAGCGGGGGGCTATCAACAAATTGGTGATAGTAATAATAATGTTATCGCTATTTATGGGACTACTACAGGATTAGCTGCTTTAATGATGGATGGTTCAATTCAAATGAAAGGTAAAGGTGATGACTCACGAATACCCTCAGAAGAGTATTTTTATGTTGATGGCATTGATGGGAATGAGCCTAACTAGCTTCAGTTATACCTATTCTTTTCAGAATAACTCACTCTAAGTTAGATAGGTACTCCCCCTGTATAGCTGGTAGACAGGGAGTATGTACGTATAAAGTACAGGCTCTTTTACCTAATAGTGCGTAAAGCCTCGCCCAAGGAGTGGGGAGAAGTCAGTCCAAGATAAAGGAGTGCAACTAGGTAGGCCTAATGCCGATACTTTAAACGGTTCAAGCATAAGAATATGAAAGAATTGAGAGTTCAAAGTAATGGTAAGCCTATACGAGTATTTTATGTGTTTGATCCTGAAAGAACTGGGATTGTGTTGTGTGGTGGTGATAAAACGGGTGATAAACGTTTCTATAAGAAAATGATACCTATCGCTGATGCCGAATATGACGAGCATTTAGAGGAGTTATAAGATATGGCTAAAAAAAGTAAACCTCTTAGTGAATTAGATAAAAAGTTATCTTCTCATGTTTTGAAAGAAGCCAAGATCAAAGCTGAAAATATGCTCCTAGATCTCAGACTTGCTGAATTACGTGAATTAACTGAAAAATCTTAAGTTCAAATAGCAGAGGCTATGGGGGTGACTCAACCTACAATTGCAAGCTTAGAAAAGAAAGGCAAAGATGCACGTCTTTTAACACTAAAGCGTTATATTGAGGCCGCTGGGTGCAAATTAAGGATTGATATTGAAATGCCTGACGGCTCTAGCCGAGGTTTTCCGCTATAAGTTCTATTTTTGGGTATTCCTAAAATAGAACTACCCAAATTTATGGTAATTTGAGTGTGGCTATAACAGTCGTGTCTAAATGTAAGTTAACTGCACACTCTAAATTAGCACTGTTATCTTATTTTCTTCGATTAATATCCGCACTCTGTTCAGTTTTCGACATTACATTCTTCAATCATTATAATTACGCTAATCTAATTTTCCTTGGTAAACATTAAAAGAGGGAATGAAGCAAAAAGGGGCTCTGTAAGGCAACTTTTTCATGATCTTAGGTTCTATTAATGTGGCTACTTCTCAAGAATGTGACAACAAAGTTTGAAATTAATTATGAACATTTTTAATTTTCGAGCGCTCTACTTTCGATTTGTGAATATTCATCATTGGTGAATTTAAATTTACTGAAACCTTACTATAGGTCTCATGTTTTATCTCAAATCTATTGTGTCTATACCGTACTCAATCATCTAATCTTTTTATCGCTTTACGGTAAACTTCGCTACGTTCGCGTTTTCCGACTGCTAAGACGGTTACGATTATAACATCGTCTTCAACTTTGTAGACTAGGCGGTAGCCCGATTGGCGCAGCTTAATTTTATACAAACTATCAGCTCCAGATAGTTTTGAAGCAGGGACGTGTGGATTATCTAAGCGCTCGATTAACTTTTTCTTAAATTGCTGTTGTAAGGTTGAACCAAGCTTTTTCCACTCTTTTAATGCGCTCTTTTTAAAATCGAGTTTATAGGTCATCAATGTTTACCGAAATGCTTTCTTCATCTTCACGTTCTTTAGCAAGGGCTAATAGTTCAAAATCTTCGAGTTTGTCCATCATCATTTCATATGCTTCGGCAGGTACGCAATAAAATACAGGCTCATTTCGGTTCAATACAGCAACAGGTTCACCATAAGCACTAGTTGCAACTTTCATAGGGTTAGCTTTCAACTCAGTAATGCTTGCGGCAACATCAGCCAAAATTCTAGTGGTCATATAATCGGTCTCTTAAGTGGTCTTTGTATTGGTTATTTTAGCGGTAACCAATCGACATAACAAGTCAATCAATTGAGAGAAATACGTTTAGAATTGCTGATGTTTTTTTAAAACTGAGAGCTGTTTTAAAATATCGATTATTTCTCGTATGTTCATTCATGACTTAGCCTATGACTCAATTAACTTTAGAAATTCACTAAATCTTCTTTAAGTTAATTGAGCCTATAAGACTAATTTTTGATACGCAGCACATCATGTTACTCACACATCATCCAAACCAAACATATCAACTTGCTCACCAAATCGATTCTTAGGTTGCTGAATTGTAGATTCTATTAATGGACGTACTTCTGGAATAAGATGAGGAACTGACTCTACCGGTACAAGGCGATGCGGGTGCTCGGGTTTTTTATAATGATAAAAAGCAAGATAGTAATCATTTTGGTTTTTTTCTAAAATCGTTAGCTTGATATTATTTTTTCCTGTGATTTTTTGAATGGGTATATTACTGAGTTGGTTCAAAGAGATACAGTATAACCCTTCTTTAGCTGTTTTTATTTCTACGATTGGAAGTGCTATCGCTGAACCTGTTGAAACCGTTGAACTAAGTAAACAGACATTGCCTTCACTAACATACAGGAAAATATAACCTTCTTTTTTTACTTCTCCCATTTTGAGGAGAGCTGCAATTTCATCGCGTAAGACAGAATTACTTAATATCAGTGTAGACACTTTTTTGCCCGACGTTTTTTTGAGCTCTTTATATATACGAACCTCTGCTGATGATAATGTAAAGGTCATTTCACTGTTCGAATACACTAATTGCTCATCATTACAATAGATGTCTAAATCGTCTTGGCGATTTTGTTGTAATGCTGCTTGGATATGATTAATGATATTTGGGGTTAACATTAAGTTGGTTTCTAATTCAAGATCTGATGGATGATCTTCAGAATGAATACTTTTACCGACTAATATATTGATTTTATTTTCTTTTGTGATCTCAATGACATCAAAAGAGGGATGTTGTGCGGCGATTTTAATTATTTCATTTAAAGTTGAACGTTTAATTTTATATCGTGGACTTTGATTATAGTTTTTGAAGAAATGGACATGTTTTTCGCAAAGCGGCAGGTTTTTAAAAAAGCGAATCGATTCAAACTTGGTGGTTCCTTGAAGCTGAAACCCTACCTCTAAATGGTTTTCTAAAATATTTAAAGTAAGGAACTGATTATTTAGCGTTGTGGTGTCTTGTTGCTCTAACCAACTACGAAAAGCGGTCGCCTCAATAGAAAACCCTTCACCAAGAAAAGGGAGATCGGCTTCTTTTTCTAGTGTGAACATGAATAAATTATCACTCTGACCACCAATCATGTAAATCTTATCCTCACTAATTATGAAAGAGATAAACATGTTTTTTTCATCTCGAGGTGTTGATTTACACATCGATTTTATACTGGAATACATATGGATTGGAAAATTAAGCTGTTGCATAGTGCTTCCTTATTATTTGCGTAATGAGTCAATATTTTTGTTCCACCAATCGATAAAAGGTGTGATGGAGACAGGGGTGATTTCGAATTGGCGAGCTAATTTACTTTCTAACTTAATCGTCATTTCAAGATAACTCTTTCCCGTTGCGATGATGTTTCTATGGCATATTTCACCTCTTTTTTTAAATTGTTCATTAATGATCTCCCACTTGTGACTCCCTGTTTGTTTACGGTTTTGATATAAGGTAAAGCTGGCTTTAAACGCTAATGGGGAAACCCTTAATAGCGTTAAAGCGGTGAGTGTTTTTTGATTACATGGGCAACAAAAGATCGCGGTATCTTCTTTATCTTCTTTTAAGGACAGGTGGCCAAGTTGCTGTAAGGCATACCATTGTGTTTTTGTGAAATGAATCTCTTTATGCTTTCCAAAAACATGCCATGCGTGACTGAAATCCTCAAAGCTCAAGGTATTATCTATAACACGTTTGACGTTGGGTCCGTTTTGCCACATAAAAGGTGGGAATGTCTCATGTTGTTCAGAGTGAGGCGCGAGCGTTGATACCCATTGTTTTCGCCAATGATCATGGTCAACGGTATCTTTATGATGATCATTTTTATTGTTGAGAATATCGGGTTTAACCGATGGCATCTTTTTACTGATCCTCTCAATAAGATCTTTATCATTAATGAGAGAAGAGTAAGATTTCTTCTCTTGAGTTGAGAGTGTTTTATAATGAGGATCGAGCTGGCCAATAATACGAGAGACATCATTGGATGCGGGAGAAAGGTCGAGAATATACCTAAGCTGTGCATGCGTATAGTGCCGTGATGAAGAAACAAAAACAGGGGTGACCCACTCAAGTCCATGTAAATAGGATAATCGAGTTGTCGCATAATAAGTGTGTCCGATCTCTTTACTCATCAAGTCAAATAAAATGGAGTGATTCAGATCATCAAAATCTCGATTATCAAGCCAGAAGTTAAAACGCTTTTCTGCCATATCAATAGTAAGAAAGTCGCGAGTATATTTTCCTTTCGCTTCTAACCACTCATCTGGAACCGCATTGTTTATCAATGAGAATCCTTGTTGGTACATTAACTTTGCACCGGAATGACGAAAGTGTTGAAAACGTGCTTTTTTACCAAACAGATATTTCATGGCGCGACTCACCGGTTGTAAGTAGTGACGCTCACGTGAGGCCATGTTTTCTCCCATGAGGCTAATTAATGGCGTATTGCGTGGGCACGTTTGTTTTATTAGAAGTATCGAGCGAATGATCTGAGCGGCTATCTCTGGCATCACAACATGCACCTCTCTGGTTTTATTGCCCTTTGTTGTTCCCTCATCGGTATTGGTGATGACCAAGTGAAACGCTTGACCTTTTTCATGGATACAATAGATATCCTTGATGCGTAAACGAAGCACTTCACCTCGTCGAAGCTTTCCATAAAAAGCTAAAATGACCGTGCTGATTGAAAAGAGAATTTGCAGGGGTTGCGCCTTGGCACTGAGAAGCACCTCTATAATTTGGTGAACGTCATCAATACTTAATGAGAGGGCATCAACAATGATATTTGGCGTGGGTTTCTTAAAAGCATTCAAATCGAGGTGTTCTGTCATGCTATTTTGTGTCATAAAGCAGAAAAATTGATAAAGATGATAACGATCCATCGGTGAATCAACGTTATCAAAGACCATTTTGGCCCATTGTTGTAATGTTTGATGTTGAGACGCGACATCGTAACTCAGTGGGTTTTCGGCAAGCACTTTTGCTATTTGTGTATAGCGTTGTATTGAACTGCTAGCAAGTTGGCTTTTTCTTATTCCGCCATGTTCAATCAGATCGTCTATGTACTCCAGCAATAGAATGGGCGTGATATTATTTTTATCCAGTAATGGGATTGCTGATTGAGTCAGACTTGAATCTTTTAATTGTTTAATACGTTTGTTATGAGGCCAATTTCGATGTGACGCGATTTTTACTCTATCTTCACGCGGTGCAAATTGAGGCTGTGCAAAGAAATCTATATCATCGAGTGATGCGATATTAGCGATGTCTTTGGACGCCTGGCGCTTCATTTCATTGAGTAACTCACTGGTATGTCGCAAAGGATCTGAGTGATCTTTTAACATCTCAGGTGGTAAGTGGAAATTATGCTTAGCAAGACATTGAAAGGCTTTATTCCATTTTGAGGCCGAGAGCTTAACTTGCGATGGAAAATATTGTTGATAGCATTGATTGAGTGCATTTAGTGCGTGTTTGATGGTGACGGTATGGTTCTCTTTGGATTTCCAATTTGAAATGGCTCTTGCGACAAGAGGAGATACAGTCACACTTGTATAGCTCTGGGGTTCATGTTTTGGAAAATAAGAGAGCCCTTTAGGATGGTAAAATAAAATGATGAACTGTCCATTAAACGTGATGATGTCATCATCGTTACTAAGAAATTCACACCAGTAATGGATTGGAAAGGGTAAGCCATCAATCATAATGGTGAGTAAGAGCCAAGCGAGGTTATCATTATCACGCGACGTATACTGCAATGCAGACATATCTTTATAAATAGCATTGATGTTTGAGGCCAACGCACTTTGTTGATAAATGCTCTGTATAAAACCACCTTGTCCATCTTGATTCGTGTTTAATCGTGATCTGTCGACCTTCCAGCCACCGTGTTGTTCAAGGTAACGCAGTATGATATTAAGGCTCTGCTTTGCATCATATTGCCCCCTTGTCATCTGCGCTAAGTTTCTTTTGATATTGATGAGATCATGTTGAGATATTGAGCCGCTTGTTTGGCAAACATCATTTATCAAACTTAATATGAAATGAATGCAATCTTGAGTAATCGATATTTGAGTTCTCGAATGACAATACGCATAAACTTG
Source organism: Vibrio sp. SS-MA-C1-2 (assembly GCF_021513135.1). Lineage (NCBI taxonomy): Bacteria > Pseudomonadati > Pseudomonadota > Gammaproteobacteria > Vibrionales > Vibrionaceae > Vibrio > Vibrio sp. SS-MA-C1-2. The sequence continues at coordinate 2,583,641 of NZ_CP090981.1, read as the reverse complement.
TTTTGTTGTATTTTTCGCATTCATCATTTGTCATCCTCTTCTCTTCTTTTCACTTAAAAACAGCACTCAAGTGGTGCCTAAATATTTTGTCTTCTATTTAATTCTAGATAGGGCATATGGGCAAAAGCCGAAATAAGCGACCCATTTTTGCGGTTTAAGAAAATAATTCTTCAAAAAATCGATTGATTTCTTCTTTTTGATTCAAAAAATCGATTAATAAGGTGTTTTACGAGAAATCAGCGGCTTTTTTGATTTAAAGGTAATCATCGACGTGAGGTGAAAAATGAGGTCGAAAAAGAAGAGTAGTATTGAGGTGATAATGTCATCATGAGAGTGAATAGGGTAAAGATGATTCTTCTTTCTGATCCAATAAAAGTGCGAAACACTGACGGTAGATTTTATCGCTATCAACGAGATGGACATATCATGTTGGTGACTCTATTTCATCGTGAACTTGGCAACTAATTTCTCAAAGATGTTTTTGATCGAATACTTGTTTGGCAGGAGAATGTGAGCGAAGAATGAAAAGTGGATATTTTTGTCAAAAGAAAGTCGATAAAGGGGATTGTATTGTGTTTGTCCAAGACCTAAAGAATCTCGGAAATGAACCTAAACAAAGTCAGAGAGCAGTATTGTGCTGGCGATTTGGCTTTAAGCTTTTCTATATTACAAACAACTCGTCGAAAATGTAATTGAGTCACATCACGAGCTAACGATTACCTTATTGGGGGAATGTTTAGTATTTTCATAAAGTTCTATTTGGTACTGAATACTTGCTCATAACAACGCGCTAGCTATGGGCTAGATTGATTCGTTTGTTTACTCACTCCCGTTAAGCTAAGCCATAACCATGAAGCTTGAAATCTTAAACATAGATATATCAAGCTCCATGGTTGGTAATCGCTATTATCGCGCATGATTCTTACTTTTTTTAGGCGAATAGCATGATGGAAGGTTAAGGCGCTCGGGCCATCGATTTAAGTGTTCCATGAGTTTATGTTGTATTTTTGGTGTTGCATAATAATCCTCAATACCTTCACCTTGTTCAAAGTGCCCCATTAAATAGTCGATTTGTTGTGTAGGAAGACGAGGTGCTGAAGCTAACAAGGCGTGTTGAGCAAAGCTATGACGTAGTTGATAAGGAACCACTTTTGCTTTTGTATTAGGAAAGCAACGTTGCCATGCGTCATTCATGTATTCTCTTAACGTTTTCGCTGTTAATGGAATGCCGTCATTATCGTCATTAATGAGGTACCACATTAAATGGCGGGTTTTAAGCTGTGTTTTATCGATACTCATTTTCTTGAGAAGCTGATGTTGAACGAGCAAATAATCATTAATCGCAGATGCTAAATAGTCGCAAAGGTAAATGAGTCGCTCTCGTCCTTTATCTTTAATGAGCGCGCTTTTTATTTCAAAGCAGCTATGTATATTGAAAGTAATATGATGGTTTGGTCTTGCCCCTGTTAAAAGAACAAATAACAACCCCAGCTCAAAAGTTCGTGCATTATAATACTCCCTTAACTCATCGATAGATTGCGCTTTTTTGGGGCGATATCGTTCTATATCCTGACGAATGAAGTTAAAAAAAGAGGTTAAATTTTCTTGAGATAAGGCTCGAATAGAACCATGTTGCAGTGCAGGTATTGCTTCCATTTGCCATGTGCTGTCGAAATTCATTCTATTATAAGCGAGGATTTCGCCTTTTTTAGATAGGTGTGTAGGAAACTCAACGCCAACGGCTAAGATAGGCAGCCTTTTATGATCAGCCATGGAAAAGTCTCGATAGTCAGCACATTTGGTATCATTTATATAGGGGACTAATCGATTTAGGTACGCCTCATGAGCTTGAAATAAGTCATAACGGATTTGATTACTATTTAGTGACTGATAATAAATAGCATATCGGTGATGTAATCGACCATTTAATAAAATATCTTTCACGGGCGTGGATAAGTAAGGATCCATCCTTGTTTGTTTTATCATGTAATCAAAAAACAGATCTTTTTTTAGGCGCACAATATTATTGATAGGAGAAGGCGCACGCCATTTTTTCACTTTTAATGCATTAAATAGATTCTCTTTTTCTATTTTGCTTAAGGTGAGTGTGTTGTGTTTATCTATCCATGCAATAAATAGATGAACAATTGCAGATGGAAGGGGCTGCCATTGAGACAATTCTCCGTTACGCGTTTGAAAGGTCATCGCATATTCTATCCATCGTTTATTTGAGCGGTACATCCGTCGTAAACGATGAGGTTGGCAACTATCAGCACCTGTTACAACAATAAGGTCTGGAATATCAGCAGGAGACGATAATGAATTAATCGATCCCGTGATCCAAAGATAGATAAAATATAGGTATTCTGCGCTCAATTCTGTCGGTTGATTAGGGCGTTTATTTGATGATCGTGGTTTTAATTCTTTTAATGCATTGATCAGTGCTAAAACGACTTTATAGCCCTCAGCTGGTACGCCCCCGGCATTTTTTGCTCGATTTCGTTTTTTTTCTTGAGTTCTTCGGTTGAAAATGAGCGTTAATTTTATGACAGAGTGCTCAATACAACCTATTGCTCTATGATGAGTCATATGAATCGCTGATTTGAAAATCAGTAGAAGTGAAAGTAACGCTTGCTTTAGGGTATATAGGTAAAGCATCAAAGACTTTTTCCCGTACTTGATGCTGTTTTTCTTCTTTATAGTGATGACATTTATCATAACTTGACCTCTATGGTTAATATTATCGTTTCAAAACCAAGGGGAAATAAACGGTTACTAGGATGACAACCTAATACTCGACAAGTTTATTTTGCCCCTGAGCAATGATTAGCCTTCTTTTATATTTGATTTTAGAATAGTGAAATGGTGTAAAAGCCATTTAAGCGACCCATTTTTGCGGTTTAAGAAAATAGTTTGATGCAATGATGATTAGTCAGAGCGTTTTAACTCTTCTTTTTGACTCAATTGAAGATGGACGAGTAAAGAGGCGCTTTTTGAGGTATAGGGAATAATTGAATTGGGGGAAATATTAGGTCGAGGAATAAAAATAGTTCTCGATATGTTTAAGTAATGAAGCCAATTTTACTGTTAACGCTATTTTTCTTTCTGACCCACCAGAAGTGAGAAGCACTGGCGGTAGGCTTTGTTTAATCGAATCATCAGATTAATGCTTGGTGCAGAGTCATAACAAGAAATTGCCCAATAGTTTTTTAGAGGAGTGTTCTATCAAGTTATAAATGAAGGCACTCTGCTTAATACATCTCATTCTAATAACATCTAACGATGTGACCAAATTTAGCTACCATAACAATGTGACTAGACCTAGTATTGGAGCCTATTTAGGAGGTACATATTTTAACTCAAATCCACTTGAAACGTCGAAGAGCCAACAATCAGTGCATTTGCTGAAATAGAGAGAAAGCGTACTCTTGATCGTTGTAATGAAGATAGAGCAAAAGCTGAAGGTAAACATTTAGGTCGAAAGACGAATAGTGAGCTACACAGGCAAATTTTTGATCTAAATGAAAAAGGCGTGCCTAAGTCGCAAATAGTGGAGAGATTAAGTTGCAGCAGACAAACGTTTTATAATGCATTGGGTGATAATTGAACAACCAAATCAAGTGTAGTCAATACTATTTATCGTATTTTTGTGTATCTGCTGATTAAATCGCATTATCAAATAAAGTTCCCTAGTAATTATACTGGTTTCATATGATGTAATATTGTGCAAATATCTTTATAAATGTAGATTCCTTTTATTGCTGATAACAAGCAGACAATATGACAAAGAAACGGATTTCTTTAATGCTTTCAACTTTTAGAGATCCATTTATGACTAATAAAACACTTCTTGCTTTATCGATTGCCGCCGTTCTTTCTTCTCCTGTTTATGCGGATACAACAACTAATACTTTAATTACTAATAACGCAACAGGTACTATTGTACCTGATTCAAGCAATGGGCAGGTAACTGCAAATATTCAAAACTCTGGTGATTATACAATTACTAGTAATACTACGACTGTTGGTGAAAATAAAAAAAATGTATTAAATATTGGTGAAAATCAAGATGTGACATTAGACGGGGATATCAATTTTAATGGTGTTGCTAAGACCGCTATTTTAGTGAATTCTGGCGCAACATTAGATTCAAATACTGACATTAATGTTAATGGACTATCTCAAACCGGCATTGCGAACGAATCAAGTAGTGAAGGCAATACTGAGATTAATAATAATGGTAACATTAATGTTAATGGTGCAGGCTCTTTTGGTGTTCAGCTAAATACGACAGACTGTAAAACAGACGCATCTGAAAATTGTTATAACCCAGAAAACGGTGGAGATGGTTCTGGTGATATTACGGCAACTAACTCAGGAACTATCACAACAAATGCTATAGCATCAACAGCAATGCAAGCTAATGGTGAGAATAAAACCATTGTAAATAGTGATGATGGTCATGTTGTCGTTCAAGGAACATTATCTCGAGGTATGTCTGCAACAGATGGTGCTACTGCGACAAACAACGGTACGATCGATGTTAACGATCAGCAAGCCAATATCATTTCAGATGTGACCTTGACCGAAGACCAAACGAATACAATTCAAGCTGCTTTAGGTGAAAAACCTCTTGCTGCTCAATTAGTTTATGGTTTAGCTGATACTCAAGGCATGATTGCATTCCTTAATTCAGCTGCGGACATGACTGATATTGAAGCAAGAAATGAGCTTGTACATAATGTTCTTATTCAAGCTTACCCATCATATATGGGAGCATCAAAAGGTGATCAAGAGGTAGCAGCACAAAATATTGTTTCTTATATTGATAGCCTTGGGACCGATGAACAAGCAGCTGCAATCGAAACATTAAATTCAATTTCAATTTCATTTAGTGCAGATCAAAGTGATGGTTCATTTGGCTTGAGTCTTATGGACTTCGTTAATTGGCAAGCAAACCCATCTGAAGTACCTAACTTCCCAGAAAATGTCACACAACAAAACCTTAATTATATTATTGCTGCTCATAATATAAACTCACAAGCTCGCGAAGACCGTAATAATGGTTGGAACGCAGGTATGGTTGCTCGTGGGGAAGAAAGCGAAGCAAATAACACAGGTACGATTAATTTAAATGCGGATCATACTACGGGTATGCTAGCAGCTAATGGTGCAACAACTACGAACTCTGGCGATATAAACGTAAACGGTGATAATTCTGTTGGTATGTCGGCTCATGGTAAAACAGAGCTTTCTGGTGATGGACTTAATGCTAAGTTAGATGTGGCTTCTGATCATGTGGCAAATAATGAAGACTTATCGAAACCAGCAGCAGCTGCGAGACAAGCCGCAATTGTTACAGCAAGAGGTGTGGTAAATAGTTCGATAGATACATTAAACTCTGGTGATGACCTCACTGGTGACAAGGTGAATTTAGCACTTACAGGACATGATACAGCTCAGAAGGTTGCAAGTGGCGTTATTAAAACAATAAATACCTTGAGTACCACTGAGGGAACTATCGATAACCAAGGAACAATCAATGTTTCTGGTGATAACTCTGTTGGTATGCAGGTTGGCAACGAACGAGTAAGCGCAGTTAACGTAGTTAAAAATACAGTTCAGTGGGGAACTGATGTGCATGCGGTAGATGCACAAGCAGGCTTAACTGGTAATGCGTTGAATGGTGTTGATGATAATGGCAACAATACTTCCAATGGTGCAGCAACAGAAGCAGGACAGCAATGGCTTTCTGCAACATTTGATGCGAATTCAACAGCTCAACAGCTATTAAATTATGTCAAAGTTGGCTTATCTTATGATGGCCTTGAATATAATGGTAGTGAAATTACTAATGTAACTATTCAAGGTTTTGATGATATCAACTCTGAATTGAAGGGTACATTAGGCGGAGATGAGGTTCTTGCAGCCCTAGATAATGCTTGTAAAGAAACAGGATCAAATACATTACAGGTCTCTTTAACGGTTGACGGGCAAAGCGACCCAATAGAATATAACATTGTACGTATTGGTAGTACAAATGATACAGACGAACATTCATATCAATTACAAACAATGACTGGAGAGGTGATTACTCCGGATGGATTAGGCTCTGCAATTACAGCAAATGGCTTTACAGTCACTGATGGTAAAGTCCAGATAAATCGCAATGAAGATGGCTCATTAGCGATTTCAGATAACGCGAAAGTATTCAAAGGTGCGTCCGCAACTAATACCGGTGAAATTAACGTAACGGGTAAAGACTCTGTTGCTGTTTCTATGACACATAACAGTACTTTCACTAATGGTACAGCTGATGACAATCAAGATGCCGTTATCACTATCGGTGCTGATTCACATCTTCTAATGGTTGATGGTCAAACTGTGACTAAAGATGACTTTACCGTTAACGATGATGGCACAATTGTAGCAAAAGATAGTCATGGTATGACTGCTGAGCAGTTTAAAAACTACGGTGAAATTACTAAGCAGTTAAATGATGAAGATAACAAATTTGGTGTGACCTCTGTTACAGCAAATGGTGGTGAAACAGGTGAAGTCGGTACTGGAACTTATACAGCTAAAGCTAGTAATGACGAGTATGCATTAACAAAAGACGAAGATGGTAATTACCTTGCAACTGATGAAGATGGTACGGTTTATAAACTAACACTAAATGAAGATGGTACTTTGCAAGCTGAAACATCACAAACACCATTGGAACCATCAACACCAGTTGTACCGCAAACACCATTAAACCCATCTGCACCAATCGTTAACGGTGATTTTAATGATAGTTCAACAATTAATGTCGATACAGCAGGTGTTACAAATACTAAAGATGACACATTAGCGGTTGATAGCGCTATTGACCAAGATGGAGATGGTGATATTCACATTATTGAAGTCGGTGATAATGGTACAACAACAAATGATGATGGAACTAAGGATGAGAGTGTATCTGGATCATCATTTACTAATGAAGGCACAATCATTGTTAAAGATGAGTCATTAAATGATAGTACATCACTTGAGATGACTGCAGTTGATGTTGAGAATAATTCAGCCTTCACTAACGATGGAAATATTACGGTTGAAGAAGAGAATACAGTTGCGACAAGCGCAGAAACAGGCTCAACAATAACAAATAATGGTTCTATTACATTAGATAGCCCAGAAGAAGATGCTTATCATACCGTTGCTGTTGAGTTACATGATGGTGGTAGTGCAACCAATAATGGAGATATTACTGTTGAGGCTAGTGGCTCTGCAGCCGTTAACTTTGGTGATACTTCGGCTACATCTCAACCAACAGAGTATGCTGACTCTTCCGTTAATAGTGATGCGAACAGCTTCACCAATAGTGGCGATATTGTTGTTGATGGTGATGACTCTGTTGTTGTGAATGTTAACAGTGATAATACCAATAGCTCGTTCAATAATACTGGTAATATTGAGATTGGTGCAGACTCCCACTTCTTAGCAGAAAATGGAGAAGTTGTTGATCGTCAAGCTCTTGCAAATATGAGTACTGAGCAGCAAGAAAAGCTTACAAACAGCATTACTAATACGGGGACAGTGACTAAGCAATTAAATGAAAATGCTTATAACATTGCTTCGATAACAACAACTGGTACACAAACTCGTAGTTCTGGTGGTAATCAATCAGTAACTGCAACATCGACATCTGGTGTGGTATATGGCGTTAATGCATTGGGTGATAATCAATTCTCATTAAATAATGAAGGTACTGATTATACGTTCACTACCGATGATGAAGGTAATATAACTGGAAAATCGTTAAACACAATCAATGGTATTGATGCGAACGAATATACACGTAATGAATTACAAACTGCGACGTATATGTTGAATATGATCGATAGCAATGTCAGTGATCGTGTCGATGATTTATCGAATAACATTGATACTGGTGCATGGGCTCAGTTGAACTATACAGGTGGTAAGCAAGACGGTTCTTCACAGCATGCTGATACCAATAGTGGTGGTGTCACAGTAGGTTATGATGCTGCAGTTAATGAGAACTTAACATTAGGTGGCGCATTTACTTATGCAGATAACTCAAGTGATTATAATACTCAGCCAGACTCAAGTTCAGATAACTACTCATTCACGGTTTATGCTTATAACAAGCTTGTTAATGATTTATTCTTAGAAGCTAACGGAACGTATGCATACTCAAATTATGATATGGATGATGTTCAGCATGGTAACCCAGGTGGAACCAGCTTTAATACTCGTTTAGCGTTGGGGAATAACTTTAACTTCAACACAAATGGTAGCTTAGTTGTTAAAGGTATCTTTAACTTTAGTCGTGCAACCATGGATAGCTATTACCTTGGTGGTTTGAAGTATGATGCAAATGATTTAGATAAAACAGAATTAGGTTTATCTGCTCATTATGAAGATACTTTTACGTTATCAAACAAAGCGCAATTAATTCCATCTGTTGCTGTAAGTTATATGTATAACTTTGCTGATGATGAGAATTACACAACTGTGTCAGGCGGTAACCTATTAACGAAAGAAGATCTATATGGTGAAAATAATGATAACCGCTTCAATTCAGAGGTTGGTTTAAGTTATGTTACTGGTGCATTGAAAACTAAACTATCTTGGAACCACCTAACAAATGGTGATTACAACGATGACTCTGCAAATATTAACCTGTCTTACTCATTTAAGTAAGAATAAGGTTTAACACCGGAGGCCAACTATGATTTTAGTTGGCCTTTTTTATGGCACAAACCGGTATGGATTTGAATAGATTACACTTGATTAAAATAAAGTTTAATTCATTTTAATCGGATGCGCCCATGAACCTACGAGGCAATTTGTCAGTGTTTGAAATTCCCAGGTTGGAGTGTATCAATATCTGGTTCAGCTTTCGCTAACTCTTTCATGCACCTAACCAAGTAGTCGTAGAGGATAAGAGTGTTCGCTCTTGCGGTTTCGACAATGCTGTAAAGCATTGCATTCGCATCAGCCCCATTGGGTGTGTTAGAGAACAACCAGTTTTTTCTACCAATAACCAACGGTTTAATGGCTCGTTCAGTGCGATTATTATCAATAGATAAGTGACCATCATCAATGTAACGAATAAGCTTCGGCCATTGACTTACATATGTACTTAATCGCCTTGCCTAACGGACTTGATTTTATTACCTGTTGATTTATCATCCATTCATAAATAGTCATCCAGTATTGGCTTGGCATATTGTTGACGTTCGGTTTTCCGTTTGTCAGCAGTGTCACCTCTTAAGCGGGATTCTATCCCGTAGAGTTTTTGGATTTTAGCTAAAGCCATATCAGCTTTACCCGTTTTGCCTTTACCTTGAAGCTTTTTCGCATCCATGAACTGGCGCCGAGCATGAGCGAGACAACCCACATTACTTACTTGATGAAGCCCATCATAAGCACCATAACCATCCGTTTGTAAATAGCAATGATAGTCACTCAAGAAGAAAATTCATTGGGCACACTCCTTGCGCGACTATTTTGATAGTCGTACAAGACGATATTTTTTACATTGGGTAGTGCTGCACTGGGCGAGTCGGCACCTGAACAATATAATCACATGTAACATTGTTTATCATTCATTAATGTCATTGAGCGGCGTCTCATCGGCTTGAACTACCACTTGTTGAAGTAGACGCTCTTTCAAGGCGGCATATAGTGGAGTGAACTTCTTACTGACTTGGATAACCCATCTTGCCATGGTGGTGGTTACCTTCAACGTCTTCGTACTTAGCGGCTTCGCACTCGATCTCATTGACGAGGTCGCCTTGTTATTCATTGTAAGTCTTTAACGCCTCCGAACGTTTGGCGAACTGACGGTCGAAAGCAAGTCTGAGTTGTTCAAGTCACGATTGACGTTCTTGGCTCCATTTGCTTTTTTCCGACATCAGCGTTTTTACCATCGCTTGTAGCTCGGTAATATCTTGACTTTCTGGGTTGATATTTGGCGTCTTTTCCATGATATTTATTATACTGAAATCATTAGGGTAACGCTTGGTCTATATGACTCTGTTGTTGGCTAACTCATTGTAAAATAGTTTGTTTCAATAACTTTGTGGCCGATGGTCGTGAAGCCAGAAAGCAACCTATCAAGCTCACATTGACTCAAATGAAATACTTAATTTTTCTCTGCTGAGAGCCATTTATATTTTGCTTTCTCCAGGCGTTTACACCAAAGAGCAAAGCCGGTTTCATCCCAATACAGCACTTTGATTTTATCTTGCTGTTTATTAGTAAATAAAAAAAGAGCACCACGGAGAAGCGGTAAATTTGTGTCACTTTCGATGATGGCGGCAAGGCCGTTAATGGATTTTCTAAAATCGACACTTTTTCGATATAAATAAATCTCTGGGGCGCTGAGCATACGTTTCATATGAGCCCTTCTGCCAGGTAGTGAGTTGGCGTTCCTTGAGGAATGCTTAATTCAATATCATTCACGACAATAGTGATATTGGCTATGGGTATTGGAGTTGCTTGATATTTTGTTGTCTTTTCTATGACTTCTGCTTTGATAAAGCCAACTGACGTTGGCTGGTTTTCCTATTGAAGTTGATGAGGTTTTGAAAAAACGGCGATAGGTTTAGTCCGCTCTGTTCGCAGAAAACACGTTGAGTGATGCCGCTGCTCTCATAACTGTCGAATTGCCATCTCAGGTCTCCTATAAGTTGGAGACTTGATCTTATTATTTGAGCTGGTAAGTTAATTTGGTGGATTGGTTCGGTATTTCAGGTGTAGTGGTCAAGAAAATTTGGCCACAGTTTTATATTCATTCAAAGAAAGATGTTCTATTGCGTCTTTAGGGTAACAAGACTTTAAAAAAGGTGTATAGCTTAAAGCAATACACCCTGATTTGATTTTAATTAATGATTTAATTATTTAAGTCTATATTTACCCAAACCATACGGTGGTCAGAAGAAATATCTTTGCCTGTTCCATTCGAACCAATGCGACTATCATTCATAAGTAGTCGACCAGGTTCACCTGCTGCTGGCCAATACACACCAGTTTCTGTGACATTTAAATCACTTGATGGAATATTGAAGTCAACTCGTGTTGCCCAAGGTGTAAGCGTGTTATTTTCAAGATTAACATTTTCATTGCCTTGATAATCTTCTTCTAAGCCACCTTGACTTGATGGCGTTAATGTTCCATTAGATGCTTGAGTATTGACGTTGTGATGGTCTATCAATGACTTGATGGTATTATTGTATGACTCACCATTATAAGGGTCAGAATTTAGATCACCTAAGATGATAAATGAGTTACCTTCAGAAAGACCACCATACACACCATTGTCATCATACATATAAGACTCACCGTTGATATAATCAGCCCAGAATTGAATTTCATCTCTGTTCATCATCATATTGTGCTTAGAATATGTATCAAAAATAGCAGGGGTAGGGTGTGATAGTAATAAGTGAACGGGCTTATCACCTTCAATTGTCGGTATGTTTACGGTCACATCAACATGATTTTTAGATGAAAGACGGACAATCTCCCACTCTTCATCGGTGTACCAATTATCTCCACAGGCTAATGGCCCGACTACTGCATCTTTAAGTTCTGAGTTTGATAAATCGTCACATACACTTATCACTGGATTTTCTGCGCTTGGCATATCTTTCCATTTGAATGTTTGGAACGTTCTTAAGCTGTCGTCCTCTAATTCAAAGCGGGAAAATACAGCCATTGCATATTGACCATGATAAAAACCAAACCCAAATGTATCATCAGGATCATTTGCATTGACAATACCGTCATTATCAAAATCCATACCGGTATGTAAACCAGTATTTGTCGCAAAAGTCTTCTTGAAAGGGTATTGAATAGGCTCAAGCAAATCGCCACCATCAATACTATTTGGACTTTGAGGAATACTTAAATAATTATCTTGAAAACCATTAATGGCCGTTAAGTCTTCACCAGTACCATCATTATTAAATTCATTGATTAATAAAACATCAGGTCTGTTTGTTTGAATAATTGCTGCGATATTGCGAATTTGAATAATTTTTGCAGCTGTGGTTTGGTCGCTTTCAACCATTTCTTCTTTATTGTTTACATACTCGTTAATAAGACTATCTTGCTCAGTCTTTGTTATGACCATTTGATTAGCAAGATCTTCAAAATTACTACGATCAAAAGAGACGTTAAACGTTGCTACTTTAACTTCTGAAACCGTTTCCGAATTACTATTTGGGGAGGAATTGTTGTCATTATTATCATTACATCCAGAAAGAAGTGCTGCACCAATAACGATAGCAGCTAAAGATTTTTTCAATACCATGAGGATTTCCTTATTTTATTTATTATTAGATCGCGCATTTTACGCAACCGATTGCTAAATGGAATGCAAAATTTACAGATTGTTACATCTGGTTCCAGTATTATAAGAACTGGTTATATATGAATGGACGTGCAATAGACTTTAGTATTATTCATTTTTATATTTGTACTGGTGATCATGGAATAGACTGCTTATCCATGAGACAACAGTACGTCAATCTATTAACGGTGTCTTCATTGAGCAAAATAGTAAAGCTGAGAATGGTGGCTCATCAAACAAAAAAGGCCCCTTAGTCGCAGGAGCCTTAGTCGTTTATTCTACATGTTTAATTACTCTACAGAGTGGCCATATTCATAAGCTACATCACCCAAATCACCATTTTCATCTAGTCGATGAATAGTCACTGGAAGTTTTCCTTTTGCTTGAATATTACCCATAATAATATTTGGAATTTCAATAACAGATGGACCTCTTAAATAGCCATAGTCATAACCAAAGTAATTATAAGTAGCTAATGCGACATCAGAAACATCATCAAAACTTGCGATGTCATAAGGTGCGCGTAGGCTAACTAAAATAGTTTTCTTACCATTTTCTTTTGCATATTCAAGTGCATAACGAGCAAATTGACTATCAGAAATCTCTGAGCTTCTCACCATTGGTGATAACTGATTATCTTCCTCAACATTAAATACTAATGAGCCCGTATTATTTGGTGCAGTAAATAATGATTGAGAAAAACGACGTGTAACTGGTGCATCTGGATCGCCATCAATTTCTACAGGGCTAATACCCGATGATAATGTACCGATAATAATTGTATCGGCATGATCGATATTGGTTTTTTCTGTATTCCAGTCAGTAGCACTAAATTTAACATTTGTAATGCTTTCTGGAGCAACACCATTTTCTTCAAATGTCATTCTCATGGCAGTGCCTTGCTCTCCCCATGGGGTTAGCATATGAATTTTACCTAACTCATTAACACTCATTGGAATACTTGAATCAGTGTTTTTCACCAATGTAATTGCATTTTGAGCAATCTCTGTTTCAATTAACCTATGCTCTTGACTCCCAATGGTCGCATCCATGTTTTGGTAAATATCATCTAAAGAAGTATCACTATTATGGTTGAGAATATCTCGTTTGAGTTTAACTTCAACAATACGTTGAACTGACTCATCAAGATCGTGCTCGCTAATGTCACCACTTCTTACAGCATCTGCAACGGCATTGATAAGATCTTCAACTTGATGAGCATCATCTGCAACTCTAAACTGCGTTGGCATTAATGCGATATCAACACCAGCTTGGAATACTTTAATGACGGCATCAGTTTCTTCAAAGTAACCAGAGATACCATTCATATCCAATGCATCAGTAATCGTTAATCCTTGGTAATTAAGGTCACCACGTAAGATGTCATGTTGGATAACTCTAGAAAGGGTTGCTGGTACCAGCATCTCTTCACCATCTTTTGTGTAGACGAGAGTATCATCAAGAGATGGGTATTGAATATGAGCAGTCATGATCATGTCTGGTGCAATACCTTGATCAATTGCTTCTTTATAAGGTGCCAGATCGATGGCAAACGCCTCTTCTTTACTCTTATTGACGATAGGTAACCCATAGTGTGAATCAGTTGCTGTATCACCATGACCAGGGAAGTGCTTCATGGAGCCGATAACCCCTTCTGATGCCATCCCTTTAGCGACTTCGCCACCAAGTAGTCCTACAAGTTCTGGATTTTCGCCGTAAGAGCGGACATTAATCACTGGATTTAATGGATTTGTTTGCACATCAACAACTGGAGCCATATTAAAGTTGAAGCCAACAGAGGAAACTTCAGCACCTAAAACCTGTCCTTCTTTATAGGCAAGTGAAGCATCATTTGTCGCAAGATAAGCAGCGCCTAGCGCCATATTACCTGGCATATTTGTGGCTTGATCTCTAGGTAAACGAACAACGTTACCACCTTCTTGATCTAATGCCATAAATAATCCAAGTTTTTCATCATCTTGAACTGCATCTTGCATATCGTAAACTAATTTAGCTGTTGATCTTAAATCTGGCTGATTATTTGCAAATAAGATAACGCCACCAAGTTTGTTATCTTGAATAACATCATGGATCGTGTTGTTTATTTCTGTCATACCATCAGTACAAGATGAATTGGTATCTTCACACCAATATCGAAAACTCATCATTAATTTTTGTGCAACTTTTTCTTCTATCGACATTGACTGAACAATACTTTGTGCATCTCTTGATATTGTACTGATATCATCAGAATCAGAGTTACAACCCATTAATGTTAATGTTGTGCCAATAACTAAAGCCAGCTTTTTTAATCTCATTTACAAATATTCCATATAAGGTAATTAGATAACAAACAAATATTAATAATAATCACAAAATAAGTATGTGATTAAGCGCATGTTTTACTTCGGTTTTTTGATGGATTATTCATTAATTGTGATCCTTGTTGGAATTTTTAATTCTTCCTAGGGAGGGGGAATGAGAAAATACGCTTATATTACTGAATTACATGGATTTAAATTTGTTGAATTTTAGAGTACTGACTTCTTTGTTAATTTTCTTTGAAAATAATTGAGCGTTTGTCGTGGGGATTGTTTGGATATAAGGATAGAGGTTTCGAATAGCTCCATACCCCTTTGCTACTTATTCATCAATATTATCAAGAAATCTTTATTTAATAATTTCAATTCTAGTGGATTCATGTCGTTAATTTGTCTTTGTTCTATTGTTGATTAAAGTCGAATTCAATCAAGATTTAAGCTGACTAATTTAGGCTCTCTTTTACTGTACTGAGAGTGATAACAATGGGTAAAAGTATTTTATACAACGACGTGAGGGTTTAACTTTTAGATACTTATCACAATACTCTACCGTAAGCCTTGATGTTGAATGTTCATGTGTAGTTAAATTTATATCACTGACTTGTTATTATTGTGTAAATGGATGTTGAAATGATTGATTTGGAAAAATATATCGAAATAAGAAAAAAAATTCACCGCAACCCAGAATTAAAGTATGAGGAATTTGATACAGCTAAATTAGTATCTGAACATTTACGTGACTTAGGCTACGAAGTTACTACTGGTATTGGTAAAACGGGTGTTAAGGCTGTTTTATATACAAATAAACCAGGACCAACAATTGCATTTCGCGCTGATCTTGATGCATTACCAATAATTGAAGCGAATAATTTCGAACATAAATCGTGTAATCATGGGAAAATGCATGCTTGTGGTCATGATGGACACACAGCCAGTTTACTTTGTGCTGCAGAATCATTAATGAAAAATAAAGAGAGTTATTCTGGGAATATAGTGATTATCATGCAACCTGCTGAGGAAGGGGGAGCAGGAGCTAAAGCTATGATCGATGATGGGGTATTGGAAAACCCTTATGTGGATAAGATCTTTGGATTCCATAATCGGCCAGGATTTGATGAAGGGTTTGTTTTTGCTAAATCAGGCTCTGCGATGGGCGGGAATGATACCATTGAGATTAATATCTTAGGGAAAGGCGGGCATGCTGCTATGCCTCATATGGCCTGTGATCCTATCGTCGCTGGTGCTAATTTTATTTCTCAGGCACAAACTATTATCTCTCGTAAACTCTCTCCCTTAAATTCAGCAGCGATTACTGTCGCAACATTTAATGCAGGTAAAGCTCATAATGTGATTAGTGATCACGCAAAACTTATATTGAGTGTTAGATCTGACTGTAAGCCAACGAAGGATTTGTTGATAAAAGAAATAGAGCTTGCGATTAAATCAAGCTGTCTTCAACAAGGGTGTACTTATCAGATGGGTACACTGATTTCTATACCTGCTTTAGTTAATCATAAACTAGAAACCAAAGAATTTATTCAAGCATGCAGTACTGTCTTTTCTGACGGTGATATTGAAGAGATTGATTACATGCCGACAATGGGGGCGGAAGATTTCAGTTTTTACTTATTAGAAAGACCCGGTTGTTATTTCTTTATTGGAAACGGTAAAGAAGGTGCCTATCTTCATAATCCTCACTATGACTTTAATGACGCTATTATACCTGTGGCAAATCAGGCTTATTTAGCTTTGGCAGATTATTATTTAGGGAAGAAGTAATGGAAAATATAAAGCAATTACAGCCTGAGACAATTAAGGATAGCCGTTTCTTATCTTGGGTTGAAAGAACAGGAAATAAGTTACCACATCCGTTTTTCTTATTCGTTTATTTAGCGATAGGTATTATTTTTATCTCCGCAGTTTTAAATTATCTTGGTGTGACGACATATAACCCGAAGACGACGGAGAGTTATGTTGTTAAGTCATTAGTCTCTGGTGAAGGTGTACAGTATATATTCACGAGTTTTGTTAAGAACTTCGTATCATTTCCACCTTTAGGTACCATCATTGTAGTGATGCTAGGGATTGGTCTTGCTGAGCGAGTAGGGCTTCTATCTACTTTGTTAACTCAAACTGTTGCTAAAGCACCTAAGTCCTTACTTACTTTTTTAGTTTTTGTGGCCGGTATTTGTGGCTCAATTGCGAGTGATGCAAACTATCTTATTCTTATACCGTTAGTTGCAATGGTGTTCCATAGTGTAGGTAGAAATCCTCTTGCAGGAGCTGCTGCTGCCTATGCTGCTGCAGGGGCTGGTTTTGATGCTAGTTTATTCGTGACTGTTGGTGATGCTTTATTTGCTGGAATCGCAACCGATGCGGCAAGGATAGTTGATCCTGATGCATATGTGAGTGCTGTTGATAATTATTATTTCGTCGCCCCATCGGTTATTATTTTAGCGATTGTAGGCACATTAATTATTGATAAAATTGTTGAGCCTAGGTTAAATAAATTACATCCTATTTCTTCGATGGTTAAGGATAAGCCTACCTCTACAATTACAATGACCGTTAAAGAAAAATTAGGGTTAAAGCGTGTAGCCATCTTTACGCTAGCTTACATTGCTCTCATTTTTGCATTGGTATTCCCGGAAAATTCATCTCTTCGTAATCCTGATGGAGGTTTAATCCCATCACCATTTCTGAAGTCGCTAGTAACGTTTATGTTTTTTTACTTTTTGGGTATTGGAGTCATATACGGAAAAACGGTTGGAAAAATATCTAAAATTGAAGATATTCCTGACTTAATGGCATCTTCAGTAAAAGCACTTGCAACGACTCTTGTTTTGTTTTTAGCGATAAGTCAATTTATTGCTTATTTCAAATGGACAGGAATTGGGAACCTTATTGCTTTTGAAGGCGCTCATCTGCTTCAAAGTGTTGGTTTTGATGGGTATCTGTTAATTATTAGCTTTATTTTAATTACTTGTATTTGTAATGTATTCATGACAAGTGGAAGTGCACAATTTGCTTTATTTGCACCCATATTTATTCCAATGTTAATGCAATTGAATATTGACCCAGCCTTTACACTTGCTATGTTTAGAATTGGAGATAGTAGTACTAATATTATCTCTCCTATGTCTCCCTACTTTTCAGTGGCACTAGTTTATATGCAGAGTTATAAACCTGACTTACGGATTGGCACTTTAATGGCAACAATGTTGCCTCTTGCGATCGGCTTTCTTGTTTGTTGGACAGCTTTTCTCTTACTTTGGACTGGCTTAGGTTTAGATGTAGGCCCTGGTGTTTCAATGTACATCAATTAAATGCATTTGAAGTCACTTTTTATGAAATCATTTGATAAACGTCAAAGCCGTTAAGTTAGCGGCTTTATTTTTTACTAAATAAACTAAAGATTACCTCGATAGAAAGTTCGCCACAATCGAAAATGTGTTCTAGATAAGATGGTTTGTATACCTAGAATTACTTCCTATTTAGCAGAAAAAATGGCAGAAACAGTATTCTAACTCACTTATTTTGAATTCAATAATTAAATGAAAATTGACATTAAAGTCTTTAATGCCTAGAGTGTTTAATGAATTGATTGCACTTGCTTTTTGGCATTTTATATAAGCTTCTAATAAGGTGAAGCGTATCTACAGAACACCATAAATGTTCTACTATAAGATGATGAAAAACTGTTGAAACCCATCTTATATTTGATGTGTCAAGAGTGAGTAAAACGTTATGCGATGCTCATAGATACGTTAAACAGTGAATGTAAAGATGTTGATATTCTCTTAATTATGGAATTTGTAGAATATTGTTTGTCATCTCCGTCTTTATTAATATCCTATCTATGAAGTATCAATTTTTATCTACTTTTATAGGGAAGAAAAAATGAAAAAGTTGTTACTGACGAGCGCCATTCTATTAGCCTCATTTCAAGTTGTTGCAAAGCAGCAGCCTATTGTGCTTCAAGGCGCGATGGATATTGAGGTTGATTACATGATTCAACAATTAGAGAATAAAAAAGAATTAACGTTAGGCTCTTGGACATTTTGGCAGGGAACGATTGATAACTATCCAGTTGTTGTCTCTAGAACGGAAGTAGGGATAGCAAATGCGGCTGCATCAACTACCTTAGCAGTGACTGAGTTTTCACCAGCAATGATTATTAACCAAGGAACGTCTGGTGGGCATGATCCTAAACTTTATCGTGGTGACATTGTGTTAGCAGAAAAAAGTTTCAATATGGGCTCGTATCGTTCTGAATTTAAAAAAGCAGGTGATGGCGTTAATTCTAAAGATTGGTCTAATTTTCAAGTAACAATGCGGCTTAGAGAGAAAGGCGAATTTGTTGAACATGATGGTTTTTATGCTGATAAAGAATTACTAGAATTTGCATATGATAACATCCCTCATATTGAAGATAAGAATAAGGTCGTGAAAGGGGTTATTGGTACCGCTGATGAATGGAATAGAGAAGTCGATAGAATTAATTGGTTACATAAAACCTATAATACTTCAGCAGAGGAAATGGAAACATCATCTGCAGCTTTAGTTGCTGAAGCCTATCAAGTTCCATTTATTGGTATTAGAATATTATCAAACACCGATCTTCACCAACAAGATTTTGATCCTAAGACGGCAGAAACAAGTCAAAAGTATACAATTAAATTTGTAAAAGCTTGGATTGATGCTAATTATAAATAATTTGAGATAATATAATTACCTCATAAAGCATTGTTAAAAAAGATCTTTTGACAATGCTTTTTTGCTTTAATAGACTACGCAAGTCAAGTCAAGTCAAGTCAAGTCAAGTCAAGTCAAGTCAAGTCAAGTCAAGTCAAGTCAAGTCAATATTTACTCTCTGTAAGCGATTTTAAATTATTGAATAATAATTAGATTAGCCAAAGTTTATATCGTTTATTTAAATAAAAAAGATAGAACATCAAATGATACTCTATCTTTAAAATTAACCATACGAGGGTCCAAACTGTACTAGGATTTTCGGTTAAAAAGCATATTGTACGCCAGCACCGCCAGATACTTCAGAGTAAGAACCTGTTGTTACATTTACTGTCATACTAGTTGACCAGTTTTCTGTCAACGCATGCGCGGCTCCAACAGCGACTGCTGAACTATCACCAGCAAAACCAACACCTACACCAATGGCTGTCTGACCAGTACCTGAAAGATAAGGTCGTGCATTGTTGATAGCATGAGTACCAGCCATAACACCATCCATTTTTTCGTCTAGGCGGTCAATTTCGTTGTACAGGTTATCAATATCAGCAGCTTGCTCTTGGAATGCAGCATTAAGATCATCAATTTGTGACTGTGTGTTATCTTGAGCAGTTTGAGAATACTCTCGTACAATCCCGTCACCAGTTTGACCAAGTTTAGGTTCGCCGATAACTGGAGCTTCTTCTACAGGAGACTTATCTTTAAGATTCTGTTTCTTTTCATTTACCCATTCCCCACGTGTAGGTACAGTTGGTTCGTTTTCAATTGGGTCTGTGATAACTCCAGTTAGTTCTTTCTTTTTATCTCCAATTGGATCGAACCCTTCAATAGGTTTACCTGTTTCATGTTTTAGGTAATTGTTATCCTGCATCTTATCTAGCAGTGAGTCTTGACCTGCAATGTTTATAGAAGCTAGAACGTCTAATGCTTTTTGCTTATCACGTGGGTTTAGTTCATTTAAAGCTTCTTCAATGTCGGAGTAAGCACTATCAACATGTTCAAACCATTTCTCGTTGCGAATTTCTTCGATTGCTTCAGGGGTATAAGCAATACCTTTCGCATCTAAGATATTTTCAATATCAGAGGTAGAAGTTTCATTTATAACCATCATTTTTACGACTGCTTCTGCATTATCTTTTCCAGCAATTAATAGTAATTCTTTATAACCTTTTAGGTCGATAGGGGAAATATTCATTGCATCAACCAAACGCTTTGCGTTTTCTCCGTTATTGTGCTCAAAGCTTGTTGCTGTTGATGGCATTGCTAAAATTGTCGTTGATACTAGAGTCTGTTGATCTTTGCTGTACATTTCGCGTTCAACAATACATCGGTAGCCACATTAACATGAATGCCAGTGATAACATGCTGGCATAATTCCTTTCTAGCTTGTCATATCTACTTGAAATGGCTCGATAATGCTTAATTCTCCCAAAGGCATTTTCGACCAAATGACGATACTTGTATAGACACCAATCCATACTGTCTTTGTCTATATCTTGGCCGTAATTGCGCTTAGCAATGACCGTTTCTCCGCCACGTTCCCTAACAAAAGTACGGAAAGGTTCGCTGTCATATCCTTTATCACAAATGATGGTATTAACTTCATCGAGTTGCTCAACTAAGCTTTCAGCATACATTATATCGTGGCGTTGGCCTTCTGATAAATCAAAGCAAATCGGCAGGCCACCACTATCCACGGCTAAGTGAATTTTAGTTGAGTTGCCCCCGCGACTTTTACCTATTTGCTCTGAGCTTTCTGTCGCTGCACCTGTACTATGCTGATGCGCTCGAACTATAGAGCCATCAAGAAAGACCCATTCAAAATCAGCCATTCTAGATAATATCTTGAAAAGATTATCTAAAACGCCTTTCTTTGACCAAAGATTAAATCGTCTGTAAACAGTGCTCCACTCTCCGAATTCAGAGGGTAGATCCCGCCAAGGGATACCTGTTCTCATTCGATAAAGTATTCCTTCAAAGGTCATTCGATGCGTCGTTTTATCGTAAATACGACCTGTACTTTTCATAACTTGGAGTAGCAATTCCCTGCGAATATCAGTTAACATTGTTCTTAGCATGGTATTGGTTATGGTTTTCCTTTTGGTGAAGTAAATTATAACTCTTTACCATGCTGTTCAAAAAATATTCACGAAAGATCAACACGCCCTAGTACATCAGTCGTACCATCACGATCGGTATCTACAGAGCAAACTCTATTCGTATCAGGAGCATAGCCCTCAACACACGTTGCTGGGTTGAGCGGTGATATGCCGATTTATCTGCATCTAGTAGGAAAGTACCTGCGTTATCGGGGTAACCATCATTGTCGTCATCAGGGTCTGTTGTGTTAGGGATGCCATCGCTATCGGTATCTAATAAACAATTATCATCGATTGAAACGTACCCCTCAACGCATTGTGATGGGCCAATCGGTGTGCTTGTAATGGATTCAGATAATGTTGGGTCTAATGGAAACGCATCATTAATGTCTAATACGCCATCATTAGCACCGTTTGTATTTGCGCTGCTTATTCCACTGCTTTATCCATTCCTAGTGCCACTAGGTTTACACTGGCCTTTAAACGCATTAATGCTTATTAACATTCAAACTCTTGGTTATGACTTCATTCAAGGTCCAATGGGTGTATGGAACTTTGCATGTTTCGGTGCAACAGCGGGTGTATTACTTATCTCAATTAAAGAGAAAGATAAGATGATGCGTCAAACCTCATTTGGTGCGCTGGCTGCTGGTCTATTTGGTGGTATTTCTGAACCATCACTATATGGTATTCACTTACGATTCAAGCGTATCTACTCTCGCATGCTGCCAGGTTGTGTAGCGGGTGGTTTAGTTATTGCAACATTAGGTGCTCACTACCATGGCGTTAAGACTAAAGCTTTTGCATTCACATCATTACTTACAATCCCTGTATTTAATCCTATGTGGGTCTATGCGTTAGCGATTACAGTTGCATTTATCGTTCCAATTCTATTGATTCTATTCTTTGATTACCGCTCAGCAGAAGAGAAAGCGGCAGCACAACAGAATAATCAATAATTAGGCTCTTCAATATTATTAAAAACCGACTTGTTCCATATTATTACTAAATGGCAAGTCGGTTTTCTTTTAACTGCCCTCTTCTCTCTTTATTCACTTCCCTTTATAATCCGCGCGTTTAAGCGTTGTTAATAATTAGGAATAAAATGATAGAAGTATTAGTTTTAGCTGTTGCATTAAGTATGGATGCATTTGCAGTAGCGATAGGCATTGGCACAAAAAACCATCAAAATCGACTAGCAATGGCAATTAAAGTCGCCCTCTTTTTTGGCTTCTTCCAAGGTTTCATGCCGCTGATTGGGTATCTAGGCGGGAACTCTATTTTCGGTTGGGTAGAAAAACATGCCTCTATTATTGCTTTTATTCTTCTCTTCTTTATCGGTGCTAAAATGTTGTATGAAGCGTTCTCTCATTCTGATGAAGATGATGATGAATTTGAAGGTCTCACCAATAAAACCTTATTGACTCTTGCCATCGCCACTAGTATTGATGCAATGGCAGCAGGGTTTTCATTAACACTGTTAGATTTTGATCCACTGCTTTCTTGTTTAATTATTGGTGTTGTGACACTTATATTTAGCTTGGGTGGTGTATTTATTGGCAATAAAAGTAGCCAATGGATGGAGAGCAAGGCTGAAATATTGGGTGGTGTGGTACTGATATTGTTAGCATTTAAAATGCTATTCGTTTAATTTTTAACACGCTAACTTATATATAATTCATGTATGAGTTAGCGTGTTTTATCTTTAAAAGTGCTGATTCATTTTCTTGAGCATAGATGTCAATTGGTGAACTTCTGTTTCAGAGAGTTCATGCGTTAAGTTTTTTACCAACTCATGATGCAACTGATTATGTTGACGATGAATCGCCTCCCCCTCTTCAGTCAGGTTTACAACAATTGCGCGTCTATCTTCTGGATGTGTGCCTCGCTCAACTAAATTAAGGGCTACCAACTTTTCTATCTGTACTGTCAATGTACCTGTAGTGATACCTAACTTTTCGGCTAACTCTTTCATGCGTAGTGAGCCATGCTCTCCCAAAACTTCAATAGTATGAACTTGAGCTAAGGTGTATCCAGTCTCTTTAACAACAGACTGCTCCCAAGAAGACATTTTGTCATAGAACTCAGTGATTAGTTGGTTCAGCTGTTTTAGTTGTTTCATTCTTCGTCTCATGTAACTCAAGGGTCAGGTGTACTATTTTATCAAAATCTTGTAGAAGTACCCTATATTCTTTAAGCGATAACTCTGAATTATTATTAATAGATACCGCCGCTGAGTAATGATGGCCATCAACTTTCCAAATATGTAGATCGGTAACAGTACCGTAAGGTGAAATAGTGTAAACTACTTTCTCTCGATAACTCTCTTCAATATTTTCATCTAACAGTATTGGGCTAGTTTGATTCACAAGATTGAAAGTCCACTTCAGAATGACGACAGCACCCACCATTCCCATAATCGCATCTAACCAATTCCAGCCATAATACTTACCAAAAAACAGGGCAACAATAGCTAACACTGACGTCAATGCATCGGCTAGAACGTGAAGGTAAGCAGCTCTTAAGTTGTGATCATGGTGATGTTCGTGATGGTGGTGATCATGTCCATGGTCGTGTCCATGATGGTGATCGCCTAACAAAAACATACTAACAACATTTACGGTCAGACCTAAAAATGCAACCGCAATTGCTTCATTAAATTGAATATTTTCTGGATGGAAGAGTCGATAAACCGATTCAATAAACATTAATAAGGCAACAATACCCAGAGCAATTGCACTGGTATATCCGCCTAATACACTGACTTTACCTGTACCGAAAGAGAATCGATCATTGTTTGCATTTTTTTTAGCGTAACGATAAGCAAAAAGAGTGATACAAAAAGCCGCTGCATGTGTCCCCATATGCCAACCATCAGCGAGGAGTGCCATTGAGCCAAAAAGCGATCCTGCTGTAATCTCAACCACCATGGTGACAACAGTTAACAGCAAGACATAAAGTGTTCGCTTCTCCCCTTGATGATTATGATGAGAGAAGTCATGAGTATGTTTCGGTGAATAATTCAAGCTAGAACCTTTGTTTGACAATCAAAATACTTGACTGAAGTATAGTTTGATAGTCAAATTAAGTCAAAAAGTAGCATGTACTGATAACAAGAGATGAATAAGGATAAATATAGTTTATGTGAGTAAATCATTAATATTGTTATTGGGAGGTGTAAAAAAAGCTCCATATAGGAGCTTTTTTCTCATTTTTTGTAAACTAAGACCAAACAATATCACGATAAGCGTCTGGGTTTGTATCACCTTCAGTATTAAATATAAGGATAACAGACTCTTCATTAATTCCTATATCATCTAAAGAGGCAGTATTAGATTCTTTAGCGAGGTTATATAAGAGCCCCTGTAGTGGTAGCAAAAGGCCAAGATGGCAGTACTAATTATGCAGAAGTGAATTATAAAAATGGAGAAACAACCAAGTTTAGTCGAGCTAACAGGGTAGAGCTAAGTCAAGGTGATAGAATTACTCTTGTGACTGCTAATGGTGGTGGATGGGGTAAGCCTAATGAACGAGATCCAAAGGAGATTGGTTTAGATATACTAAATGGTTACCTGACGCAAGAAGAAGCAGATATATTATACAATAAGAAAAGTTAAGCGTTGGCTTATATCTAAGCTAGATAATTCATTTTCTAATATTTCAATGATAATTAGATTTAAACCTAAAACAGCTTTTAAAGATGAACATGGGTTATAGGGTATTATTGTAGTCGGTAAGTTAAGTGCCGGTTGGTTGTTGATTAAGAGGGCAGTGTCATTGACGTTGTTCATATTATTGGAATGTGAGAGTTGATTGTACTAATAAGGCAGATCCCTCTGCCTTATTATACCCGTCTTACTTGAAGTTGCTAGGTTGTTGGCTGTACTCATTCGCCCCAATCATATAGAGCGCCTATATTCATGGGGCCTCATTCACTTGCCGCCTACTAGCAACTCCAATTACTTTAGGTATAGAAGTTTTTATTCATTTATTTCAACGTTGCATTTATTAACTTTATTAATGTTGACTCACTTTAAATACTCTTATTACCAGCTTTCAGTAACTGGACTGTTTTCTCGTTACGTTCTAATAGAGCATGAAAGTCTGCTTCATTAATTGGCAGCTGTCCTTTATCCTTGAGTATTCTACCATCTACTATCACGTACTCAACATTGATAGGTTCAGCATTAAATGGAATCTGAGCTAACTCGTTATGGTTGATCCCCATATTGGTTGTTGCTGGATCAATAATGATTAAGTCGGCTCTCTTGCCAACAGTTAATGATCCAATCTTGTCTTCCATTCCTATTACTTTTGCTCCACCCATGGTTGAAAGATAAAGAACATCTTCTACTGTCGGGAACACTTTCGGATCTTGATGATATGCTCGCTGCAGACCAATCGCTGCTTTCATCAACGCAAAATAGTTAGAGTTATCAGATGTTCCACCATCTAATCCCATACCAATATCAATTCCAGCTTTGTACATTTTCTCCACAGGAGCAATTCCCGATGCTAAACGCATGTTACTCAAGGCATTGTAGCTAACCTTTGCTCCGCTTTTTGCCATCATTTCAATTTCTTCATCATTAACATCGACTACATGGTTGAGAACTAAACGAACATCAGTTGCACCTGTATTAAGTAAAATATCTGTTTGCTTGTCTAATCGATCTTTTTTGTTTTCCGCATAATGAAAGTTTAGCGTCGTATCCATCTCCTTCGCTATATCGACAGCATTCTTGACGGTATCTTGCATGTAAATTGCAGGGTGTGAAGCTAATTGGAATGAACCTAGTACATCCTTGTCTACCTGTGTTTTGGTCATTTTAGCATGGGCATTATTAAGTGGATTCAGATTGTAGGTATAAACATAACGCATCCCTGAATCCTGCAACGCCTTTATATTACCCTCAACAAACCTAGCATTATAGGCATGAGACCAGTCAACAACTGTTGTTACACCCGTATTGATAAGATCTAAGGTACTTAAAGTAACAGCATCATACGTTTGCTGGAAATTAAATGAGATTGGAAAAACACAAGGAGGAAGCCAGTCTTTAACGTCTTTGTCGATACCGCACCCTCTGATAGTAGATTGCCATAAATGGTTATGAACATCGATAAGCCCAGGCATCACTATTTTTCCACTAGCATTAATGATTTGAGAGTTTTCGCTTGATAAGCCCTTACCGATAGCTACGATTTGACCATCTTCAATCATTATGTCTTGTTTATAAAGTCTTCCAGTTAGATCTTTATCTGTTGATTGCATTGAAATAATCAAAGAAGCATCTTTGATCAATAGTGGTGCACTGTTAACCATTAATGGTGCACATACCAGTGCTGTGCATATGGTTTTCTTATATCTAATCATCATTATGTACTCAATCTGGGGGAATGCATTAAGTGATGCAACAGGTGTGCCATAAGTTTTTAGTTAGACAGAATGCAATTTATTTATACAATTATGATTTTTTACGACGTTTATTGTCTGTGTCGAAAAAATGCTCAAACATGGTAACAAATCACTCATATTATCAGCAATGAGATCGATTATGTTCGTAAGCTAAAATGAGGGATTAGATGTTTATGGGTTGATTGGCATACTTATTTAATCCACTTTAATCAGAGAATGTCATAAAAACTTAAGTGCCGTCATAATTGTGATGTGATGTGATGTGATGTGATGTGATGAATTGATTCTTACTCGTCAAAAAGAGATGACAATAAAAGCGAACTATTCTCGTCTTCAAAAAATCAGAATTTAGATCTAAGACCTTAATGGTTTTAATAACCTTCAACAGGCTGGTCTACTCTGATATGTTAGCTTGTTGAGTAAGTCATTATGCGCTCATAACGAGTCGTAAAGTAACTGCCCCATGAACAACGCATGCTAATCGCTCTCCTAGAATAATTAGATCAAATATCCAAAGCCAATATCACCATTGTCGTGAATGATATTGAATTGAGCATTCCTCAAAGAGCGCCAATCCACTATCTCGCAGAGCTCATCGAGGCATTATCATGAAAGTATGCTCAGCTCCCCAAAGATTTACTTATATCGAAAGAGTGTCGATTTTAGAAAATCCATTAACGGCCTTGCCGCCATCATCGAAAGTGACATATATTTACCGCTTCTCAGTGGTGCACTTTTTTATATAGTGATAAACAGCGGGATAAAATCAAAGTGTTGTATTGGGATGAAACACGTTTTACTCTCTGGTATAAATGCCTCGGAACAACCAATGGATATTATTGAATCTCTTTTAGAAAATGAGCCTAACTCTGATAGAGAAAATATCATTGCGCTTACCTCCGAAGAGTGGAGACATATACATGAAGGTGTATTAGCTCGGTATGGTATTAGACCTTCTCAATAAAAAATGGCGTGACATGCAAAACTTAACGTTATAATTGCTATTGCACAGCGATATTCAGAGCGAGTTTATTCAACCTTCAATTTACTTTTGTCCATTATTGAGTTAGTTAAATCGTCATCGGCTAACTCATTTCTGTTTCTTAGTTTATATACGTAGTGGTAATATCAATCTAGAGTAAATGTTGCAGGATAATAATTTGAATATTAAAAGAGTACGGTGGGGAATTGCAGGATTGGGTAATATTGCACATCGCTTTGTTGCCGACTTAAAGGGGCAGGCTAAAAATGCAGAACTTTATGCGGTCGCGGCGCGGGATAAACAACGAGCTGAAAGCTTTTCAAGCCAATATGATTGTCAAACAAGTTATGGCTCATACTCAGAACTAGCCAATGACGTTAATGTAGATATTGTCTACATTGCGACAATTCACCCATTCCACAAAAGCTTGGTTGAATTATTTTTAAACCACGGAAAGCATGTTTTAATTGAGAAGCCCGCATTTACCAATTTAAACGATTGGGATGGAATGTCGAGGCTTGCTGAAGAAAAAGGCTTACTGTTAGCTGAAGCAATGAAGACGGTGACATTTCCAGCATATCAAGCAATGAAACAGTTTATTAAAGAAAAACAGGTGGAATTAACGTCTATAGAAGCGTCATTCGGCAATTGGCATGAGTTTGATAGTGAGTGGCATTTATTTAATCCAGCGTTATGTGGCGGTGCGACGTTAGATGTTGGGGTATACGGTCTTTGGCTATACGTTGATTTGTGCCAACTTATCAATGCGCCTGTTTTAAAACCCATTGCGAAGTACACGAAGGATAATCTTCAAAGTGAAGTCGATGAGAATGTGGTATTCAACTTTGATGGTCAAATAAAGGGTGAAATTGGTGCATCAATCACACGTGATCTTAAACGAGAAGCGATTATTCGAGGCCCCGATCTAGAGATTATTATCCATGATAAATGGTGGAACCCTAAAACAATCGACATATCATTTAAAGGTGAGCAAGTACAACTTTCAACTATTGTTGAGGGTGGGGGATTTGAATACGAGATTGAACATATATCTTCGTTGATCCTAAATAAGCAACGCTATTCAGATGTACTGTGTAAAGCAACGAGTCGTCAGGTTATCTCGATCATGGAAGAGTCTCTAGTGGATAATGGATTTGACTACTTAGCTTACCCGACAATCGCGAACCGTTAATTTTAGATAAGTGACCCACTGAAAGGGAGGCTAGAGGTTGCTTTATATGTATGATAAAGACGCTCGAAGTCTGACTTTTAGCGTCATTAATTCGAAATTTTAATTAGCGATGATTACTGGGGAGCTATCATCTTCAACGACGTGACAATGAGCATGATTTTATATCAAACTCTCGATAAGTTTTATGGTAGAGTTTTGATATATTACTTTTTATTTTAACATCTTAAAATAAAAATGATCATGCGAAGAGGCTTTTGAAGGTGTTATGGGTGTAACCATTAAAAACGTTGCTGAGGCTGCTGGTGTATCCATTACTACAGTCTCTCAAGTTATCAATAAAAAGGGAAAAATCTCTCAAAAGACGATTGATAAAGTCAATAAAGTGGCACAAGAGCTAGGTTATGTTGCAAATGTTTCTGCATCCAATCTAAGAAAGTCAAAACCAGAGAAACATATCGTTGTCATTTTAGACAGTGGCGTTGATTATGCAATCTCTATTCCGTTATATCGTTCTTTAAAACAAACACTCTCCAATCAAGATATCGAAACGTTATATATTCAGTTTGAACATGATATCGATGTGCTGGAAGTCATGTTTAATTTCATATTAAGCAATCAAGTGCTTGCGATTATCCCTATTTCAATTGATATGGAATTAGACTCATTATTGAACAAGCACAGTAAAAAGCCATTGCTTATTGGTATTGCATTTACTGATGTGAATAATACGTATAACACAATTGTGATTAATAATCGTGTCGCAGGCGTGAGGGCGGCGAGAGGACTTTTAGAGCAGAGACAAAATCAAGTCCTGATGATTGTTGAGCCTAATGATATCGTTGGCTTAGAGCGAGTAATTGGTTTTGAAAATGAAATGCGAGATATTCCAATTCTCTATGATGTCGTTTATGGATTTGATCGTTCACAGATCCAAGATTTATTATTAACGGGCAATATTACATCCATTGTTTGTGGCTCAACCTCAATGATTGATGATGTTTTATCGTTGATGAGTGCATTAAATATTTCGATAGGCCCAAGAGGAATATTTAATCATAAAATCTCTATTTTAGGATTTGGCGATTGTGATAATACTATTAAAAATATCCCCCTCTCATTTGATATTATCAGTGAAGAAGTGATGCGTATGCTGTCAGAAAAGTCAGTAGGGCACAAAGTGGTTATCTCGCCTTAAACAACTAATTAACTGATTTTTGTGAGGTAAAAGGTTTTACCTTATGCGTTTACCTGTTTATTTTAATCTTTTTCTCTATGATTTTAGGCATCTTAATCAAATGGAGTATGAGTAACATGCTTAAGAACGTATCTTCTATATTATCAAAGATGTCCCTGATTGGACGCTCTTTGATGCTACCTATTTCTTTGTTGCCAGCTGCGGGGCTGTTGTTAGCTTTTGGCGATAAATTCGATTTACCTCTTATGCTAAACGCGGGTGGTGTCATTTTTGATAACTTACCTCTTTTATTTGCTATCGGCGCGGCTGTGGGTTTATCTGGAGAGTCGGGCATAGCAGCACTATCAGCGGCAGTCTCAATGTTGATTGTGAATACAACGGTGAGTTCATTGATGGGGATCACGCCTGAAATGGCAGCTGAAGGGGGGCGTTATGCGCTAGTTCTCGGTATTCCAACATTGCAAATGGGTGTTTTTGGTGGCTTGATTTGCGGTATTCTTGCGGCTGTTTGTTATAACAAGTACCACAATATTAAATTACCGGAGTTTCTTGGTTTCTTTGCCGGTAAACGTTTTGTTCCTATCGTGACAGCCCTGTCTTCATTTGTTTTAGGTTTAATTTTGCCCTACATCTGGGGTTATGTGCAAGATGGAATTAATGCATTATCGGTTGTCGTGAATGGAGATAACCAAGCACTGTCGACATTTATCTTTGGTTTGGTTGAGCGTGCATTGATCCCTTTGGGTCTACATCACATTTGGTACCCTTCATTCTGGTATAGTTTTGGCGAATATACGGCATTAAATGGCGTGACGGTACATGGTGATCAAACTATCTGGTTTAAGATGTTATCTGATGGTGTAACTTCATTTAGTAGTGATTCTTATCAAGGTGCGGGTAAATTTATGCAAGGAGAGTTTCCTCTCATGTTATTTGCATTACCTGCAGCTTGTTTAGCTATGTACCATGAAGCCTTCTCAAAAAATCAAAAAGTGGCTGCGGGTATTTTATTTTCTGCTGCATTAACCTGTTTTATTACCGGTATTACCGAGCCAGTTGAGTTTACGTTTATCTTTGTGGCGCCTATCTTATACGTCTTTAACAGTATTATGGCGGGTCTATCGTACATGTGTATGTATCTACTCGATGCGCACATGGCGAAGTCTTTCTCTGCTGGTTTTATTGATTTTATCTCTTTAGGTGTTATTCCATCACTCAATGGCTTTGAAACGAACTATTTCAATGTATTCATTGTTGGTATTCCGATGGCGGTGATTTATTACGGTACCTTTAGATTTGTTATCCGTCGTTTTAATTGCAAAACACCAGGACGTATCGATAACACTTCAAACATTGATGATGTGTCAGACGAGAAACTGAGTGAATTAATCTTAGCCAATATTGGTGGATTACAAAATGTGAAATCTTCTGCAGCCTGTATTACTCGATTACGCTTGGAAGTTGCTGATGAAGCGTTGGTTTCAAAAGAAGGACTGGAAAAGCTGGGTGCGAAAGGCATTGTTTATGTTGGTAGCCATGGTATTCAAGTTATTCTGGGATCAAGAGCTCAATTTATCTCGGAAGTGATTCAAAAAGAGATGGTTAAAAACACCAATCAAAGAATAGTATCTCCAGCTTAATGGCTTAAGGTTGAAATTTCTAAAATAAAGGAAGAGCACTGATCATTAGGTCCGTGCTCTTTTTTGTTATAACCAGATTAGAATATAGAAATAAAATTATTCTGAAAATAATGAGCTAGGTAGTCGTCGAGCCTAGCGCTTTAAGATTATCAGTAACTTTTTGTTCTTCTTTTGAATATCAAAACAGAGGCTTTTTGCCTTTGAGTTCATAACGCCAAGAAAATAATTCAGGTTTAATAAACGATATCGATTTTTCAAATAATGTATTATTGATATTCACGGTTCGCTCAACACGAACGAGCGGTGATCCGGTTGGAAGAGATAAAATTTGCTCAGCACCTGCATTACCAATAACAACTGACAGCAACTCTTCACCATCATCAAAATAGAGCTGGTAATCCTGAGTGATAATGTCATAGAGGGAGCTATTGTTATTTATTTTATCCAAAAAGTTTGGAAGAACATCGCTGGCGAGGTAATTCAACTCATAAATCCCTTTGTTACCATTGATGGTGCGTGTGCGAATAATTTTATATACGGTCGGACATGTAAATTGAGAAAGTTCATCAAATCCAGTAATAGATATTTTGTCAGTATCAATAATTTTGGTTTCAATCGTTTTTCCAATGCTTTTCATGTCATTGGTTAAACTATAAAAACCGGCATTCAGATTTTGAACCAAATCCCCATTTTTGACATAGATCCCATCTCCTTGTTTAATGTGTAATAAGCCTCGTTCTTTTAATTCAAAAATAGCCTTTCGAATGGTTGAGCGACTGACTGATAACATCTCTGCTAACGTTCTTTCATCCGGCAGCTTTTCATTGGGTGTGCGCTCTAAAATAATTTGATGAATTTGGGCTGCGATTTTTTGATAGAGATACACAATGACTCCTGGATAAGGATAGAAAAGACAAAAGGTAGAATAGATGACTATTACAGAAAGCAAAATAAGAGTACAGTTTTTTCCTTAATATCATAAGGCTGTACTCTTAATGAACGGTGATAAAGTAAATATTGCTAATTAGCGACGAAGACCAATTCTACGGTAAGTGTGACGCTTTCCTCTGATCGCAATGGAGCAATACTTGATATTTTCTGGATCGGCAATTCCTGCAAAACCCGCGTCACCAATATGGATAATGTCAGCACCTGCTGTTTTTGAATTTAATGCAATTTGCTCAACAATGGTTCTGTCTGAGCCTTCTTGAGAGGTTCCCATTGCACACAATGCCATTTTTCCTTCTTCATGCACAACTGCAATCATTTCGCTAGCAAGGGCGAGTGACATTTTGGGTGTTGTAAAAGGGGCTGGAATCATAATGATATCAGCACCGGCTTTACAGTAATTTCTGATCGTGTCTAAGGATTCAGTATTGCCTGTGCCAGCACCGTGCATTTTTCCTGCAATAACCAACAGTTCATTATTTGATGCTTCTTTGGCAGAGCGAATTGCATCAGTTATGCCAGCTTCTGTGATCATGGTATTTGGATTACCGGTAATGACGACATAATCCAAGCCTAGCTGATGGGCAGTTTGAAAGTTTTGATACGTGGCTTTGTAACCTTCGGGATAAGAGATATTCTCTGGCACCGGTTCTAAATTACAGCCAACAAAGCGACCAATGATGTTCTTTAAATCGGAGATACAGTTTTTTTGACTCATGCGATGAATAAAATCAGCATGTTTTTGGTATTTCTCCGACAGTGTTGACCATTGATAATCTTCTTCGTATAAACCTTCAATGTAGGGCGCTGTCAAATCTAAAGTGTTGAGGGTGATCATATCAGCACCAAAGGCTGCGGCCAGTTCAGGGTTACTCACCCCTTCAGAAAATGGTGCGCAACTAATGACAGTTTCAGCCATTAATGTGCGGCCTTCTGTGTGCAAAATACGATTGAGTAAGGTCTCTTTATTGGTTTCTAATACATCGTTTGATGTTAATTCGAACATCCGTTTCATCAATATTCTTCCTTTTCGTTATTTACACTTTAGTCGGCGATCAAAATGATTATAAATATAATCATTATCAAAACCATCGACATTTTGACTGCTAAAGACCAAAGGCGTGACACCTTGCTCAAGGGCTAACTTTTGTGATTCCACCGTTAATGTATTAATTAACGCCATTCCTGCAATGCTAGAGAATGCCCCAGTTATTTTGTTATTCACTGTGCATAAGCCATCACCTGATGGGACTAAATTATCAAGCACAATATCTGCGACATCCATGAGCTTCTTATTTGAATGATGACGGCTTGGGTATTGGGATGATTGCTGTTCAGACGTGATGGCAATCACGGTATGACCTTCTTTTTTTGCTCGCATAGCAAATTCAATAGGCAAAGCATTACGACCCGAGTTAGAGACGACAATAATCAGATCACCTGCTTCAATATTTTGATCATCCCATAAGATATCGGCAAGACCATCCAGTTTTTCAAGTGCAGAGCCTCGTAGTGCACCATCTGATGTTAAAATGGTTGAGTCTAGAATCGCATTAATGTTCCCTAATCCGCCAGCTCGGATAAAGCCTTCTAACCCTACCATATGAGAATGGCCGGTCCCTAAAATTTGGATCATTTTATCGTCGACAATAACTTGAGCGAAAGCCTTGATGGCCAAAGACAAACTTTCTTTATTCTTTTCTTCTAGAAGTCGTAATTGCTGTTGTAGGTTATCTAAATATTCAAACATAAGAACTATCCATCGTAATTATCAAATTGGTTCGTACCAATTAATATACCAAAAATATAAAGAGATGCACGTATTAAACTATCTTTTGAGTGATGTATCACATATTGTTAATAACAATATATTTGATAACCTACGATAAATAGAGGGATTTTGTGATTTACGTCTAATTAGTAACCGCATTTGAAATGATAATGTTAATTAAGATCACAGATAATATACTCATGTATAGAAAAATACGTCATATCCATTAGTATATTATCTCGATATTGGTACGAACCAAATGGAGAGGAAGATGGAAAATACACTGAATATGGATTTAGTTGACAAGCATGTGATGCCTGTTGCAGAAAAGATAAGTAACAATAAATACTTAATGGCAATCCGTGATGGTATTGCATTAATGATGCCCTTTATGATTATTGGCTCCTTTTTCTTAATACTCGCCTTTTTGCCAATACCGGGTTATGACACCTTTATGGCCTCTGTTTTTGGTGAGACTTGGATGGATAAAGTCCTTTACCCTGTTGGGGCGACGTATGATCTGATTGCGATTTTTGCTTCAGTGGGAACGGCTTATCGATTAGCGCAGCGTTATAATGGATTAGAGCCGATTATTGCTGCTGCAATCACTATCGCAGCTTATATGTTAGTGACACCTTATGCCATTGACTTTACCGTAGAGGCAACAGGCAGTCAGCATGAAGTCTATGGTTTAGCGATTGATTACTTAGGCAGTAAAGGCATGTTCTTAGGGATTATTATCGCTATCTATTCAACCGAAGTTTATCGTTGGATGGTATCGAGAAATATCACCTTTAAACTACCCGATAGCGTACCACCGGCTGTATTAAAATCATTTTCTGCACTATTGCCAGCATTTGTCGTTATTACCTCTCTTGCAATATTACGCATTGCCATTGAAGCGGTTGACTTAGTAAGTTTACATGCCATTGTAACAACTGTGGTGTCTGCACCGTTAACGGCACTCGGTAGCAGCGTGATTGGAACAATGTTAGCTGAGTTTGCAGAGCATGCATTATGGGCAACAGGTATTCATGGTAGCTCGGTTGTAGGCAGTGTCATGTCACCGATTTGGTTGACGTTAACGGATGAAAACCGTATGGCATTTCAAGCTGGCTTAGAAATCCCGAATATTATCAACCAACAGTTTGTTGAAATCTTCATTTGGTTTGGTGGCTCAGGCGGTATTTTAGCCCTTGTTTTATTGCTTGTATTTCGCTCGCGTAGTGCACAATGTAAATCAATTGGAAAGTTAGGTTTTGGGGCGTCTATTTTTAATATTTCAGAACCTATCATGTTTGGCTTACCGGTCGTTTTGAACCCTATTCTTATTATTCCCTTTATTATTACCCCAATGGTGTGTGTACTAACCACTTATTTTGCCATGGCGTCAGGGTTGGTCGCTTTACCTGCAGGTATTGCCGTTCCTTGGACAACACCCATATTTTTGAGTGGGTATCTTGTGACGGGAGGACATGTTTCTGGTGCCATATTACAGTTGTTTAATTTAGCATTAGCGATGGCAATATATTATCCTTTCTTTAGAAAGTGGGATGGTATATGTTTGAATAGTGAAACAAAATAATTAACGGGAGGGAGCGAAAGCTCCCTTGGTAATACATGAAAGTATATATATTAGCTGCAGGACAAGGTCTACGTCTTTGGCCTTATAATGAAAATAGAATTAAAACGCTAATGCCGATAAGTGGACAACCGATTATCGCCCATACGGTTGAGCGATTAATTCGTCAAGGCATGACTGAGATTGTCATTGGTGTCAGAAAACAAAAAAGAAGAGTTACTCTCTTGCTTTTATCGTCATGCACAGATTAATCCATTATTGAAATCATCGCAGATCTCTGTGGTTGAGGTTGGAGATACACAAGGGCCTGCAGAGACATTGAGATCACTCATACGTCATGAAGCCTCAAACTCTTCAGAAGAAGCGCTTGTACTGTATGGTGACACACTGCTTTCTGAGCGTGATTTAGCACAACTTCTCCATTCTCAATCCTCTCTTTCATTATTATTTAACCCATTAAAAGAAGAAAAAAGTGCAGACCGCATTGCATTTAAGCTATCACTAGGTTTTGAGTTTAAGTACCACCCAAGAAGAGCGGGGTACATTTATGAACTGATTGGTATGAAAGTCAAACATCAATGGTTAGCGCGATTAGAGTTTGGCTTACCGACTATTTATGAACATATTCAATGTGGCATGATGCCATCAGATGAAAAATTTTTAGAACCTATTTTAAATGAGTTTGTGAGGGAAAATAATGATACAGACACATTAATCGCAAACGACCCGATCTTTAATCTCGATTATCCATGGGATATCTTAGAAGCGAATCATCAATTAAATCAGTTTTTTTGTGATGATATTGCAACCAATAGTGTCGGCGAAGGAAGCGAAATCTCATCGCGAGCCATTATTCGAGGCGCGGTTAAAATGGGACGAAATAGCTATATTGGCGATAATGTGATTATTCAAGGTAACGTCATCATCGGCGATAATTCCCAAGTGATTGATGGTGCAATTATTGGGTCTAATGTCATTATTGGTGATCACTGCGTTGTAAAAGAATATTGCAAGATCTTCGATAATACGACGATTGGCAATAACGCCATCATTGGGCATGGCGCTGAAGTTGAAGGGCTTGTGCTTAATAACACCTATTTATACCATTATTGTGAGATTTTCGGCTTGCTTGGGCAATCTGTTGATATTGGTGCAGGGACAACCTTTGGTTCTTTACGTTTTGATGATGTGAAAGTCACTCATAACATTCAAGGAAAACGGATCACACCGTCTGTTTATAGCAACGCGGTCTATATCGGTGATTTTGTTCGTACAGGGGTGAATACGACGATTATGCCAGGTGTGAAGGTTGGAAATAAATCGGTCGTCTCAGCGAACCTTTGTCTTACTCAAGATTTGAAAGATAGAAAAATTGCACTTTTGAAACAGGAAGTGGTTGAGAAAGATTGGGGTGAACATAAATACGGACTATAAGTCCACACTTAAATATTAATAAGAGAAATCCATTTTATTATCAAATACGAATGGATTTCCTATTGGGACTGTAAGTCATAATTGGATATAAAAGCCTCGATAATTAACATTCATCGCTACTCTTATAGCATTAAAGACTAGAGGTAAATCATCTTACCTCCAGTCAATGCCTGATTAACTCGCTTTTTTCTGCAAGGTCGTTTCAATCTGATTTAATTGCGCTTGGTGTCGAATAATTAACGACTCTTCGGTTTTATCCGCAAATAAGTGGACTTCATTCATATCAAATCGAAGATAAACTTCTTCCATGACTTGGGGTAACCAGTCTGTTGTGGATGGGGATCGTACCACAAAGGTGTCACCATTGACTTTGCAGTGCAGTAAATTCTCATTTCCCATTCTCTCTACATTCGTGATGTAAGCCGGGATATTACTGTCACTTGCATTGCGTTCGACAAGAATATGTTCAGAGCGTAAACCAAACCAAATCTTATCTTGATTGTAGTGCTTCATCTTCGCCCGTAAATGAGCAGGAATCGCCAATGGAGAACCAATGCCTAAATTCACACTGGTTGAATCTGAATGATAATCGACATGAAGTAAGTTCATTGATGGACTGCCAATAAAACCAGCTACAAACTTATTGTCAGGGTAGTGGTAGAGATTGATTGGGGTATCTACCTGCATGACATTGCCTTTATTGAGGACACAAATTCGATCCCCCATGGTCATCGCTTCAACCTGATCGTGAGTCACGTAGATCATCGTCGAGCTTACCCCTTCTGCTTTCAGTTGTCGGTGCAACTCCATCAGACTGACACGCATGGTGACACGCAACTTTGCATCAAGGTTTGATAGTGGTTCATCAAATAAGAAGACTTCAGGCTTTCGAACAATCGCACGCCCAACCGCAACACGCTGGCACTGACCTCCAGACATTTCTTTGGGTTTTCTGTCTAATAAATCGGTTATCTCTAACTTATCCGCGGCATCCATTACGCGGGCATGGATTTCATCTTTTGGGTATCTCATGTTTTTGAGTCCAAAAGCCATGTTCTCATAAGTTGTCATATGAGGGTAAAGTGCATAGTTTTGAAATACCATCGAGATCCCACGATCTTTTGGTAGAAAACCATTTACGCATTGATCGCCAATCCAGATGTCACCGCCAGTATTACTTTCAAGACCGGCAATCATTCGAAGTGTTGTGGATTTAGCGCAACCAGATGGTCCAACAAAGACCATAAATTCGCCATCTTCAATATCTAAATCAATCCCATGAACAGCTTTAAATCCATTAGGGTATGTTTTTTCTATTTTTTTTAATTTTACGCCTGCCATTTTCCCTTCCTTGAATTAGCCTTTCACGCCAGCACTTGCCACACCTTGGATAAAGTGCTTTTGAAATAAAATATATAATAATAACATTGGAATAATTGCCATTAAGGCACCTGCCATTAGCATTGGGTACTCGACTCCAGCTCGACTTGATAAAGAGGCCAATCCGACGGGCAAGGTCATCTTATCAAATGAGGTGTTCACGATGAGTGGCCACATAAGGTTATTCCAACTCCATAAACCATTAATAATGACACAAGCAATAATGCCGGGTTTAATTAACGGTAACATCACTTTGAAGAAAATTTGAAAATGATTCAATCCATCAATTAGCGCGGCTTCTTCAATTTCTTTTGGCACACTGACAAAAAATTGTCTTAATAAAAATGCGCCATAAATGCTAAATAATCCAGGAAGAACCAGCCCTGTTAAGGTATTTAATAATCCCATTTCTTGAATAATCAAAAACTGAGGGATTAAGAATATCTGCCCTGGCACCATCAGAATGGAGATACACACCATAAAGATCACATCACGACCTGGAAACTTTAATCGCGCAAAGCCATAGGCTGCCATGGCCGCAATTAAGGTTTGTAAGAAGACCATCGCTAATGTGACCAAGATGGAGTTAACATAAAATTGAATAAACGGGAGCTCTTCAATAATCTTTGCATACGCGGAAAGCTGCCATTCATCAGGTAATACTTTCGGTGGAATGGCGAGTGCTTCGCTTTGTGTTTTGACCGACGTTAAGATCATCCAAATAAATGGTGTGACCGTGGCTATTGTCGCAAGGATCATAAACCCGTAGACCATCACTTTTTCAAGCGAGAATCGTTGCGGTTTTCTCTGCTTCTTTTTTGTTGTTTTTATGGAGATGACATCTGAAGTCATTGTACTTTCCTTAGTGATTTAATCGTTTCCCAAGCCATAACTGAACCATGGTAATCAACATGGTGATGATAAATAAAGCCACAGCAATCGCTGACGCATACCCTTTCTCTTGGTATACAAAGGCGTATTTATAGAAGAGATAAACAATGGTCATGGTTTGCTCTTCAACAAAAGAACCTTCACCAAAAAGAAGATAAATCACATCAAATGTTTGGAGAATTTCAATAAATGCGATGATAGAGACAAAGAAAAGGGTCGGGATCATCATGGGTAATGTAATGGCAAAGAATCGACGAATCGGACCGGCACAATCAATTGCTGCGGCTTCATAAAGTTGACTTGGAATACCTTGCAATCCCGCAAGCAAAATAATCATTTTAAGAGCAATGGAAGACCAGATCACCACAATTGCAGAGCTGACTCTCACCATGTCAGGGTCTGATAACCACGCGATAGACTCGATACCCATCCCATTGAGTAATTGATTCAATAATCCAAAGTCGCTGTTGTATAGCCATTTCCAAACCATGGCAACGGCAGCGGGCATGGTTACCGCAGGTAGGAAAAGTAAGGTACGAAAGGTGCTTAAACCGGAGATTTTCTGGTTAATACCTATCGCAAGTAATAAGGAGATAAACACAATAAATGGCACGCAGACAACAACATAAAATAGGGTATTAATTAATGCGCCCCAAAATTCTTCATCTTCCACGAGGTATTGATAGTTCTCTAAACTGATGGTGTGCCAGATTTCAAATTCACCTAAATCAGTAAAACTATAAAAAACGTTTTGAAAAAAAGGAAAGAAGAAAAAGATAGCCATACCAATCACTAAGGGGGAGATCATCACCAATCCCCAAAAGCGAGAATCCTTCTCGAGTTGGCTAAGTGCAGGTTTAACGTTCGTCTGCATAAAAAAGTCCTTTGTATTTTTATTCTATTGAAAAAAATAGGTGAAAGAGAAGCCCTCTTTCACCTTATTATTCACGTTCAGTGATTAACCTTTTTTCAATATACGGTCAATACGTTTAGAGACTTTTGGCATCACAGATTCAGGCTCTGCACCTAACCAAACTTTCTTTAAACCATCATTTAGCATTGAATGCCATTTTGCCGTATTTGCCGCCGTTGGGTACTGATGAGCCGTTTTTAGTGCCACGGTATAAGCCGAAACATCAACGGTATCGAAAGCATCTACCCATTGATTACTGACTGTTGTTTTTGCTGGGATCACAGTGCGAGATTTAGCGAGAATAGATTGAGCCTCATCGCTGCTTAAGAACTCCATTAATTTCCAAGCTTCATCTTTATGCGGTGTCTTTTCGGCCATTACGTAGGCGATACTGTGAGAAACACCGGCATCACGCTCAATTTTTGGCATGGTAACGACGCCAATGTGATCGTTGATTTCAGGGTTTGTTGAGAAAGGCAGGGCATTCCATGAACCGGAGTAAGCAATGGCAGCGCGACCAGATTGGAATAGCTCACTCATGCGTAATTCACTGATTTTTTGTGCGCTAGGCAGTAGACCTTGCTCCATTAATGATTGAACTTTTTTATAAGCTACCATTGAATGTTCAGAGGCAACGTTTGTTGACTTTTTATCGTCTTGAACGATTTCATCGCCTGCTTGTAAAATGATGTTGAAGTAAGTTTCTTGGCCATCAGTCAAGTTCATCATGATAGGGTAGATGGAATCATCTGTTGCAACTTTAATTGCGGCAGCTTTGCTTTCCATGTCTTCCCAAGTCCAATCGTTATTTGGGTATTCAATGCCAGCTTTGTCAAAAAGCGCTTTGTTATACCACACAGCAATGGCATCGATATCACGAGGAATACCGTATTGATGGCCTTGGGTGTGATAGGCTTGAACCGAACTTTGAACAAACGCATCAAGACTTGTATTCGAGCTTTTCAGGTAAGTGTCAATAGGAGCGAGTAAACCATGCTTAGTATAAGTACTAAAGTTTGGCATGTTCATCCAGAATACATCGGGTGTGACACCACCACTGGCTGCTGCATTGAGTTTTACAAAGTATTGTTTATAAGGGGTCAGTTCAATTTCAACATCAATGTTTGGATTTTTTTGTTCAAAACGCTCAACAATTTGCTCAACGGCAGGTAATTGATTTCTATCCCAAATGCCGTAACGAATTTCGACTTTGTCATTGGCGATGGCACTTGTGGCCATGAATACTGATGAACACAGAAGCGTTTGTTTAAATAATTTTTTATAGTTCATTTTAATTCCTTTTAATTTAGCACATTACTTTTAACACAATGAAGGGAATAAGAATGTGATACAAATCGAACTATTTTTCATTTGTTGACATTTTGTTTCATTGGTTAATAAATAATATGCAACTAGATCCTTTTTGTTTTGATTTTATTAGTGATTTGGATCTCATTTTGATGAAAAAGAAATGTTAATACCACAAATCTGCGGCTTTTTAGTTGTAGAAAGCGCAATTAACTTTCAATATTTGTCTTTAATTTTGTTTAATATTTAAAAATGAAGGAAGTGCGTGATGGGAAGCCAACCAATTACTGTTGTTGTTATCGGAGGTGGAGCTCGAGGAGAGTTGTACGCTAAATATGCTTTAGAACATCCCGATAAGATGAAAGTGATTGCCGTCGCTGAGCCAAGAGAAGCCTATCGTCAATCAATGGCTGAGCAACATAACATTTCCAGTGATAAGTCATTTACGACATGGGAAGAGGTCATCGCCGCTGGGAAAATGGCTGATGCGGTGATGATTTGTACTCAAGACCGACTTCATACTGAGCCCGCTATTGCATTTGCAAAACAAAAGTACAATATTCTTCTTGAGAAACCGATGTCTCCAAGTGCAGATGAATGCCGTGAGATTGTTAAAGCTGCTGAA
Organism: Vibrio sp. SS-MA-C1-2; assembly: GCF_021513135.1. NCBI lineage: Bacteria > Pseudomonadati > Pseudomonadota > Gammaproteobacteria > Vibrionales > Vibrionaceae > Vibrio > Vibrio sp. SS-MA-C1-2. The sequence continues at coordinate 2,540,825 of NZ_CP090981.1, read as the reverse complement.
GAAAATGAGGTTATTTTTAGTGTATGCCATGTTCTTCGTTATACCCAATATACAACAAAATTAAAGTCGATTCTTAATGATGGGCTGATTGGCGATGTGGTTAGCATGCAACATTTAGAGCCTGTTGGCTGGTGGCATCAAGCGCATTCCTTTGTTCGTGGTAATTGGCGTAATGAAGAAGAATCGGCATTTATGCTATTAGCCAAAGCATGTCATGATTTAGATTGGATCCGCTTTATTATGGATGAACCAGTCGAGTCTGTTCACTCTTTTGGTGGCCTTTATCATTTTAAAGAAGAAAATAAACCGCAAGGTGCCGGAAAAAACTGCTTTGATTGTGACGTTGAATCGACATGCCCATATTCTGCTAAGAAAATTTATATAGAAAATGAATACGGTGGTGATTACTTTAAGAAGATCATTACACCTGAAGAAGGGATTGATGCCGTACAAACAGCGTTAGAAAATGGGCCATACGGACGCTGTGTTTACCAATGTGATAATGATGTTGTTGATCACCAAGTTGTGAATTTACAATTTAACAAAGGTAAATCAGCATCATTTACCATGACAGCATTCACAGAATATGCGGAGCGAAAAACGCGTATTTTTGGTACTCATGGTCAACTTGAAGGCGATGGTAAAACCATTAAAGTGCTTGATTTTACAACGGGTAAAGAGAGCATTTACGATGTGACTGCCGTTGAGTCTAACACCTCAATGAGTGGGCATGGTGGGGGCGATTACTACATGATGCAACACTTTATTGATGCGCTGATCCATAATGATCCCACACTTGTATTATCAGGGCCGAAAGAGTCGTTAGAAACCCACTTAACTGTTTTTGCTGCAGAAGAATCAAGACATAGTAAAAAAGTCATTGATGTCACGTTATAAAGCATCATTGCTGATGTTCTTGATATTAACCCAATGAATAAATGGATAAAGTCACTTGCAATGAGTGACTTTATTCCCATAAAAAAATAAAAATGATAATCCGATGAAAAATTTAGTCCATACTGCGAAACAATTTTTACCCGATAGCGACATATTATCGATTGAACCTTTTGGTACCGGTCATATTAACGATACTTTTCAAGTGATGATAAAAGATGAATCAGACAGTTTTATCTTACAACGCATTAATCACCACATATTTCCTAATGTTCCAAAGCTAATGGATAATATCGGGAAAGTGACGAACCATCTTCGAAATAAATTTCATCATCTCCCAAATAAAGATCCGAAAAAAAACACACTCACCTTTATTCCTTGTCTCACCGATGCACTTTACTACCAAGATGTACATGGCGACTATTGGCGCATGATGGAGACCATTTCACCGGCTACCTCTTATGATAAAGTTGATACCCAAGCTCAAGCTTTTCAAGCAGCTGTCGGCATTGGTGAATTTCAAGCATTATTGTCAGACTTTAATGGTGATGCCTTGTATGAAGTGATCCCAGACTTCCATAATATGACAACGCGATTGAATACGTTTTATCAGGTGATAGAGAAAAACCCGGTTAATCGAGTTGAGCTCGCTAAAGAGATGATAGAATTTGTTGAGTTACGTGCCGAGTTAATGCAAACCCTTGTCCATTTAGGCGATAAAAACCAGCTTCCTATTCGCGTTACACATAATGACACTAAAATTAATAATGTGTTATTAGATCAAGAGGACAATGCGCTTTGTGTCATCGATTTAGACACGGTCATGCCAGGTTTTGTCCATTATGATTTCGGTGATGCGATTAGAACCTCGACAAATACAGGGGCAGAAGACGATTCGAATTTGGATAATGTGGAGATGGACATTGATTTATTCCGTGCCTACACAGAAGGCTTTCTTTCTCAAACCGTAGAAATACTCACACCCATTGAAATTGAGTACTTGCCCTTATCAGCAAAAATAATGACCTTTATCATTGGGTTAAGATTCTTAACAGATTATCTGGATGGGGATAATTATTTCAAAGTGCATCATGAGCACCATAATTTACAACGCGCTAAAGCACAATTTAAGCTGGTTCAAAGTATGGAAAGACAGTTTGATGACATGAAAGATATCGTGACCAAAGCGGCGGCAGTTCCTGCGTAATCGTGGTGAACAATCTGATGGATGTAATCTGAAAAAGGGCAAAGAAATGGATGATACTTCACAATTAAAGCGAACTCGTATCTCGTCTAAACAATTAGATGCGTTGTACAACAATGCATTGATTAATGGCTATTTATCAAGAGAGGCTTTAGAAGGAAATGAGAGATTACATTTCTTTGATGTGAATGATGAAATTGATTACCGTATTCAAATTAATCATGTGCGCTCAAGGTACAGTAAAAGCGTTGTTGGGGTCAAAAAGTTGCCATTACCTGATGAGGCATTGTGTGCCATTTGCAAAGAAAACATTGGTAGTAAAGGAAAAGAAAACCTAGAACATTTAACGTTACAATTAGGTGATGATCCTTATTTTATACAACTGACGCCTTTTCCTTTGTATCACCATCATTTTGTTTTAATCTCTGAGCAACACCAACCGATGACGGTGTCGGTTGATAGCTTTAAAAAGCAGCTTCAATTTTTAGATCAGTTTCCTGAATATACTGTTTGTTCAAATAGCGACAGAGAAGGGGCGGGAGCATCTATTTTATCTCATCTTCACTTTCAAGTGTTTAAGAAACTCAGGCTTCCTATTTTTGATACACAAGCAAAGGCTTCATTTCATCGAGAGGAAGTAGAATATTCGCTTTGTCAGTATCCAATGACCGTAATTAAAATCCAATCTAAAAGCGGTTCGAAACACCTAGCAGCGTTTAATCATGTATTAAGCACATGGCGACAAGATTCATCAGAAAATACCTTTAATCTAGCGACCCGTAAAAATAACGGTATGTATGAGACCTTTATTATCCTTCGTAATGCCAAATTTAATACCCCTGAGCCGCTCTTGAAATATAAATATGAAGGCGTTGGTGTGATAGAGGCATGTGGTGAGGGGATTTTACCGACACCTGAAGGGGAAGAGGCCGAAGAGTTAAATGAAAATATTCGTTTAGAAGGGCGTATTATTTTAAAAGATATTTTAACTAGCTTAAATCCATTAACAGAGAAAGAATCAAGTTTGTTTTTTGATTTGTTATAGAAAAATTTAATGGCACCAATATTATAAAAAACATTATTTTTAAGTGTATTAATAAAAACTCTCATTACATGTGATCTTTATCATATTTCTTATGTTAATGTTTCATCATGTTGCGGCATTGATCTTTTTTGTGAGTCTAATCTCATTATATTAGCCAGATTATGTATATATTTCATCAATAATATTAATGACTTACTTTTGGGTTTTATTGTGGATATCAGTATTAGTAACATCGTGAAATCATTTGGAAGTATACATGTTTTAAAGTCTGTATCCATGGATGTTAAGCAAGGTTCTGTTCATGCTTTAATGGGGGAGAATGGAGCTGGAAAATCGACATTAATTAAAGTTATCGGAGGGGTTCATCAAAAAGATTCCGGAAGTATTTATATTAATGGTCAAGAAGTTGAAATTGAAAATATATCTAAAAGCATCGATCTTGGGATTGCATATGTCCATCAAGAGCTAAATGTTGTTAATGAATTAACCATTTTAGATAATATCTTTTTGGGAAAAGAAAAAAAGGAAAGTTCGGTTTAGTTAATAAAACTGCAATGTTAAGTGAGTGTCAATCTGTATTTAAATTATTAAATATGGATAGTATTAATCCAAATGCCCTCATGTCTACTTTAAGTATTGGTCAACAACAAATGATTGAAATTGCAAAATCTTTAATGGTAAATGCAAAGTTAATTATTCTTGATGAGCCGACTGCTGCTTTATCTCAACGTGAAACTGAAAGTTTATTTGAGATTATCAGAAGCTTGAAAGATAAAGGTGTGTCATTTATATACGTATCACATCGTATGGAAGAGATCTTTGAAATTAGTAATGAAATAACGGTTATTCGAGATGGAAATTATATAGGAACCGTTGATACAGCATCAACGACTGAATCTGATCTAATAAAAATGATGATTGGTAGAACAGTTAATGATCTATATCCAGAAAAGGTTGATACAAAAAAATCTAAAGCATTATCAATTAATAATCTGTGTTCTTACGGTAAATTCTCAGGTGTGAGCTTTGATGCTTATTATGGAGAAGTCTTAGGGTTTGCTGGTTTAATGGGCGCTGGTCGCTCAGAAGTGATGCATGCTATTTTTGGCAGCTTAGTTGCAGACTCTGGAAGTATAAGTGTTGATGGTCAAAAAGTTTTAATATCATCACCTCAAGATGCCTTGAAGTATGGTATCGGTTTTGTCACTGAAGATAGGAAGAATGAAGGTTTATTCTTATCTGATGCTATAAGTAATAATATTGTTATCCCTTCATTAGATCAACATTTGAAATATAAATTGATTAATGAAAATAGTATTGATAAATCAGCTGAGCATGAAGTAAGAAAGTTAAATATAAAATGTGACAGTATTCATCAACCTGTTGGTAACTTAAGCGGTGGAAATCAACAAAAAGTTGTTTTAGCAAAATGGTTAGAAATACGGCCAAAAATCTTAATTTTAGATGAGCCTACACGTGGTGTTGATGTTGGAGCTAAAAGAGAAATTTATCATATTATAAAAGAGTTAAAAGAAAGTGGAACAGCTATTATCGTTGTTTCTAGTGAGTTATCAGAGGTTATAGGGGTCAGCGATCGAGTTGCTGTCATGAGAAATGGAACACTCGAGAAAATTTCATATAAAAATATAACTAAAGAATCAATATTGAAAATAGCGTTCACAGGTGCGGGAAATGAATAAAGAAAATATATATAAAATATATGATAAATATGGATTGTTTATTATATTGTTTTTTCTAATGGCTGTATTTACATCAATTAATCATAACTTTTTATCTTTATATAATATTCAAAATATCTTTAAACAGAGTAGTATTAATGGGTTGATTGCTTTTGGTATGACATTTGTTATTATCCTAGGTGCAATTGACTTATCTGTTGGCTCTATTTTACCTTTAGTTGGGTTTGTTGTTGGTACATTAATCGTAACGTTTGCAATACCTGTATATATCGCAATCCCGTTAGGACTTTTATTAGGTGTTTTCCTCGGTGTAATCAATGGCCTTTTAGTCTCAAAACAAAAGTTACAACCTTTTATTGCGACCTTAGTTACAATGGCTATATATAGGGGTATTGTATTAGTTTTGTCTGATGGGTTACCGATTCGTAATATATCTAAACATTCAGAATTTATGGCTTGGATTAATAAAGGAAGTATTGGGCCATTACCTATTTTTATGATTATTTTGGTGATAACGTTATTGATCTTAATGGTTGTATTACATAAAACAGTCTTTGGTAAACATGTCTATGCAACGGGTGGGAATGAAGAGGCAGCAAGACTATCCACAGTACCCATTGATAAAGTTAAAATTATTAGTTATGCACTTTGTGGTTTTTTAACCGCTTTAGCGGCAATCTTACATCTATCCAGATATAACTCAATGTACCCTGATGTCGGAATAGGTTCTGAATTAGATGCGATTGCTGCCGTAGTTATTGGGGGCACCAGTATGACTGGTGGTCGAGGGCGGATAATGGGAACTTTTATTGGTGTTCTTATTATTGGTGTCTTGAATAATGGACTTAATTTAATAGGTGTTTCATCGTTCTATCAAGAAATTGTAAAAGGTCTTGTCATTTTAGTGGCAGTGATAATTGATAAAAGTCGAAATAAATAAAGGAGCTATTTTATGAAACTAAGAACAAAAGTAATATCGTTAAGCCTACTTGCTATGGCGACCAGTTTTAATGCGTTTTCTCAAGAAACAATTAGCCTAATGATCAGTAACCGGTCAAATGAGTTCTTTGGTGTTTTAGAGCAAAGTGCAGTCGATAAAGCAGAGGAGTTGGGGTATGAAATTCGTGTTTATGACGCAGCAAATAATGCTTCTCGTCAACCAAATCAAGTTGAAGATGCAATTGCCAGTGGAACAGATGCAATCATTATTAACCCTTTAAATTTGGATGCTTCTACTTATGTTTTAAATGAAGCAATAAGCCGAAACATTCCTGTTATTACCGTTGATACAACGGTTGATGGTGTTGACTTATTAAATGAAATTGCCACCGATAATGAAGATGGCGGTAAATTTGCAGCTGAATGGTTAGTTAATAATTCTGAGCTAAACCCTTCAGAGCTTGGCGGTATTATACATATGAAAGGACTCGATGGTCATACCGCACATATCTCTAGGTATAAAGGATTTAATGATTACTTGAAATCTGAAAGTGTATCTAAAAACTGGAATCAATTAGCGAATAATTCAGATAAATATATTGAATTGACTGGTTCATTTTCTCAAGATGAGGCACAAACAGCTTTAGAAGCTAAGTTAAGTGCGTTAGACACAACTAAGAAATATGTTGTTTACAATGAGAATGATGTAATGGCAATTGGTAGTATTGCAGCTATCGAAAATGACACGCGTTTTGACCTTAAGAATTTTACCATTATCGGTTTTGATGGTTCAAGTGAAGGGAAAAGCCTAGTTGATGAAGGGAAAATGGCAGTTACTGTTGTTCAAGATTTCAATTTTATTGGCTCAGAATCTGTACGAGTTGTTGACTCTTTCTTGAAAACAGGTAAAAGCCCATCTGACACACTAACCGCTGTTGAAGTTAAAATGTACCCAGAAGACCAAAGCCCTAGATAATGATAAATAAAGGGCTCTAATGACTAGGGCCCTTGGAGATATTATGTATATTGGAATCGATTGTGGTACACAAGGTAGCAAAGTTGTTATTTGTGATTCAAAAACAAAAAAAATTATAGCTACAGGATATGAGACATATCCATTAAAACAATCAAGTACGGGGAAGAGAGAGCAGAACCCATCAGATTGGATTAATGGAATAAAAAAAGCATATTTCTCTGCATTAGAAACTAGTGGTATTGATCCGAAGGAAATTAAAGCGATAGGTGTTTCTGGTCAGCAACATGGTTTAGTACTTTTAAACAGTGATGATCAAGTGCTCTATCCTGCAAAACTTTGGTGCGATACTGAGACCCAAACTGAATGTGATGACATCATCCAAGCCATTGGTGGGGCGGATAAATATATTCAAGAGGTCGGGTTAGATTTGCAAGTTGGCTATACTGCCTCAAAGTTATTATGGATAAGAAAAAATAAGCCTGATGTTTATGCAAAAATTAATAAGATTATGCTACCTCATGATTATATTAATTATTGGCTAACTGGAATATTTTGTACTGAACCTGGGGATGCATCAGGTACTGGTTATTTCAATATACAAGAAAGAAATTATAGCCAACATATTATTAATATCATTGCACCTGAATTAGATATAGATACACATTTCCCTAAGATTATTTCATCTTTAGCTAGCTTAGGAAAGATTCGAAGTGAGTTAACCAAAGAGTTAGGGCTTAATACCAAAGTGATTGTTTCTGCCGGTGGTGGGGATAATATGATGGGAGCTATCGGAACTGGTAATATAACCGATGGCGTCAGCACTGTCAGTCTAGGCACATCAGGAACTATTTATTGTTTCAGTTCAAAACCGTTTAATGTTCAAGATGAATCTACAGGTATCGCTGCATTTTGTTCCTCTACGGATGGTTGGCTACCATTAATTTGCACTATGAATGCAACATCAGCGACAACGTTAATGCTGGATACTTTAAATGCGGATATAGAACAATTAACCGATGCTATTCAGAACTCACCTATTGGTGCAAATGGTTTGATGGTGATACCATTTTTCAATGGAGAACGTGTACCTAAATTACCTAATGCATCAGCTAGCATTCTTGGTTTAACATCAACAAACTTTACTCAACAAAACTTGTTAAAGGCAACCGTTGAAGGTGTTTCCATGACACTTCGTTACGGAATTGAATTATTGAAAAAGTCCGGTTTAGAATTAAACCAGATACGTTTAATTGGTGGTGGAGCTAAAAATCCTTTATGGAGACAGGTGATTGCTGATATTACAAATATAGAAGTAATTTGTCCTGTTGAGGAAGAGGCTGCGGCTTTAGGAGCCGCGATACAAGCTATGTATGCATATAATCCAGAGATAAACTTAGAAACACTTTGCGATGACTGGGTGACTCTTAATGAATCAACTAAGGTAAAGCCTATTCTTGAACATGTTGAAAAATATAGTATTGTTTATGAAAAATATCAGGAATGTTTTTTTAATGGATAACTATTTTGTAGTGATTACTTAGCTATAAGTGCTAAAAAAATCTTTTCTGTCAGAGATCAGTGTTTTTAATACTGATCTTTCCATTTATTAAGTATGCACCCTATGAACCTACTAGGCGATTTGTCAGTACTTGAAGTTCCAAGTAAGGAGTGCATAAATATCGAGCTTGCTGATAGTTGAATATAAATTATTTAAATTGTCCTTAGCTATTATGGATGTTAATTAGTTATATTCAATATAGTCATTCACTTCTAGTCCAAACCCTGAAAGTGAGTGGTATTTTTTATCTGCAGAAGAGAGTAAGTTCATTTTTGTGACTCCAAGATCAGATAATATTTGAGATCCAATTCCTATCATTCTTGAAGGTAAATGTGGCACATATTTACTATTGGCTTTTGATTCTAAATCTTTAACCTGTTTAATCAATGAGTCTGTTGTATCTATTGGATTAATTAATACGATGACACCATTGTTTTTTGAAATCCAATTAATTGCTTTCTGTAGCGGCCACGATTGAGAGTTATTTTGCTCTATATGCAAGAGATCATTTAATGTGTTTGAAACATGAACTCGAACATTAGTTGGCGATTCAATAACATCCCCTTTGATAAGAGCATGATGTATTTGGCTATCAATCGTATCTAGATAACTAATTAAGTTAAACTCACCAGAAGGGGTTGTGATTTTTGATTCAGAAATTTTCTTTATTGTTTTTTCGGTTTTATTTCTATATTCGATGAGATCTGCAATAGTACCTAGTTTTATACCATGCTTTGCGGCGAAGACTTCTAATTGAGGACGACGAGCCATTGTTCCATCTTCATTTAATATTTCAACAATAACTGAAGATGCTTGGCAATCAGCAATTCGCGCAAGATCACAGCCAGCTTCAGTGTGACCGGCTCGAACTAGTACGCCACCATCTTTTGCAACAAGAGGAAAAATATGGCCAGGCTGTACAATACTGAGTGGGGTCGCATCAACAGCCGTTGCTGCTTGGATAGTCTTAGAGCGGTCATCAGCAGATATTCCTGTTGTTACTCCTTCAGCGGCTTCTATTGATACGGTAAATGCAGTTGACCAAGGCTCTGTGGGATTTTTCACCATAGGACCAAGACCCAGATTTTGACATTTATCTTGGGTAATAGTCAGACAAATTAAACCACGCCCATGAGTCGCCATAAAGTTGACGTGTTCTGCCGAGATATATTCTGCAGCGATCATTATATCACCTTCATTTTCTCGATCTTCATCATCCATTAGGATGACCATTTTACCTTTTTTATAATCCTCAATGACTTCTTCTATGCTACTAATACTCACAATAATCCCTTGCTTTTATTAAAAATAAAGCTATCAATGGATATTGATAGCTTAGTTACTATTAAATTGTTTTTATTATTTCAACAAAGTCGTTGGCGCTCCAAGCGCTCCGGCCAATAAATAAGCCATCAATATTTTTTTGTTGAGTTAACTTTCTTGCATTTTGTAAATTGACACTTCCACCATAAAGAATTTTAATTTTCTCTGATATATTAGAACCAAATTTATTTCTTAATTTGCTCCGAATAGAATGATGAATAAACTCTGCTTCTTCTTCTGTGGCGGGTACACCCTTATCTCCAATGGCCCAAACAGGCTCATAAGCGAAAATAACCTTCGTAATATCTTGAGTTGGGACATCATAAAGAGCAATTATCACTTGTTTAATTACAGCTTCTTGGGATACTTGCCATTCTTTCTCTTGCAAGGTATCACCAACACACACAAGGGGAGTCAAGTTGTTTTTTAAAGCAGAAAGTACTTTTTTGTTAACTTTCTCATCTGTTTCATTGAAGAGGGCTCTGCGTTCTGAATGACCTATCTCTACAATCGATGCTCCACAATCTCGAAGCATTAATGGAGATACCTCACCTGTAAAAGCGCCACTTTCCTCCCAACACATATTTTGACCACCAACTTTAATGGAGTGAGGCACTAAAATATCAGAGACCTGCTTTATATATGGGAACGGTGGAATAACAAAAGGTTGAATTTTATTATCAATATCATTTAATGATTGAACAAGGTGCTCAGCCCAAATATCAGCAGTTTCACCAACTTTATTCATTTTCCAACTTGTGCCAATCCATATTTTGTTCATGCCGGGATACTCTCAGTAGCAAATTCGGCCATAAATTCAAGAATAAGTGCCATAGAAACCGCGCCTGGATCTGGGTGACCTAATGAGCGTTCACCTAATGTTTTTGCTTTCCCTGTTGTCGCAATCATCTGTTTGGTAGATTCTGCACCATTCATAGCTATAGTGGCTAACTCTTGGATGTTGTCTTCAAAATTTCCAGTTAATTGTTTTGATTTATTCATTGCAACAACCAGTGCATCAATCATTGTTTTATCGCCAGGTTTTGCACCACCACGTTGGTATATAGCTTCAAGACCTGCGTCTAAAAAAAGTGAAAATGTTGGAATATCTAATTCATTTTTTCCTTTAATTGCCTTACCTCCAGCACGAAATAAAGTACCAAAGATAGCGCCAGAAGCACCACCCATTGTTGCCATCATCGTCGAGCCGATTTTTATCATTAATTTGCTGACATTTTCTGGCTGATAATCACTAGAAAGTAATTCTGAAACAGCGGAGAAACCACGTTCCATTCCAATCCCATGATCGCCATCACCGATCGCTTGATCCAGTTTAGTCAGGTGAGGTTCACTACTAACCATTTTGTTGGCAACAAGTAACATCATTTTTTTCGTAGTAAGTGTATCCATCTCTTTATATCCTTTTTCAATTGACTCGAATGAAACGTGAAGAAATCGAACAAATGTTCTCTTGCTTTACATATGATAATGTCTATTTTTTCGCTATTTTAAAACTGATTATTTACAATGGTGAGACATTTGTCACATTAAAATTTAAGCTATTTATATCGCTTTATTAATTAATAATTAATAGGTTTTTTGTTTATCAATACTTAATATTGATAGTGCATTTGACATACTTGTTGCAAGCACATCAATAACCCCTGTTCTTAATGCTCCTAATAAAGCTAATGATTTATTATTTTCAGATGCAATAGCTATGACTTCTGGGATTTGGTGATAATCATCAATACTTAAACCAATAATTCGATCATTTATTGGTGTAATGACAGCATTTCCATTAATGTCAAAAAAATCATAACCAGCAATATCTCCAACTACGCCATGATTAATTCGAGCATTAACGACCTCTTGCTTTGAAAACCAACCTAGATCAACCATAAAGCTCTGTTCATCCATATTACCGACACCAATTAATGCAATGTCAGAAGCCCTAGCTCGACAAATAGTGGCATTAACGGTATCTATATCCATGATTTTATCTTTTAATTCTTTTGTTTTAACATAAGCAGGAGCATACATAGATTCACTTGTTCCACCATACTTTTTAGAAAGCTGTCGGCAGATATGATCTGAATTAGATTGCTCACCTTTTTCGTGTATACCTCCTATGCTACAGATAAAGTGACAATTTTTATCTGTGTTATAACCTACAGAGTTTGCTATTGCAGCTATATTTCGTCCTTGACCAACTGCAATCGTTAAGTCATCTTCGATTCGTTCACTTAGATAGCTTGCGATTAATGTCGCTACCTCATTTCTTTGCGTTACTTCATCTTGATGGTCAACTGATATTAAGGCTCGACTAATATTAAATCGTTCTTTTAAACGTTGTTCAATATCACCACTATAAACAGGATGGTGTTGAACAGTTATATTAACGATACCTATATCTCTTGCTTTTTTTAATAATCTACCGACTCGAATACGAGATATATTAAACTTTTTTGCAATTTCTTCTTGAGTTATTTTCTTATAATAATAGTCAATAGATAGCTCTGTTAGCATTTCTTGCTCATCGATTGAATTTGAATTTTTTTTGTTCATTTTGTTTTTAATAACCTGACTTTACTGAGTTAAGGTGGAGTCCTGCTCTTGTAAATATGAGCGTATGTATTGCGCAATACCATTTCTTGGGTGCGTTTTTATTATATGATTAGCTTGTTTTTTTATCTGGCTAGGGCTGTCAATAAAGGTAACTATATTATCTGCAAATTCTAATAAAACTTCATCTGACTGATCTGCAGCTAATACAGTGATTAAATGGTTGTTGGGATGTTGTAAGCATAAATTTTTTACAGACTCTAATTTATTTGTATATTTAGGCATTAACTCAACGGTATCACCTCTTTCAATAACTTCAAAGTAAGTCCTTAATTTCTTTGTTACTTCAGGATCTGGTTGAGGTAAGGAAACCTCAATTTTATAAATGTTATCTTTATTTATTTTATCTATATCTTTTAAGTTTTTATCAATAAAGCGGATTAATCGATTTTTAGTGTTTGGGGTGAAGGTGTAGTAACGTTCAAGAGTATATAATTTAATTGATGTGAAGTTAAATTGCTCTACGACTTGCTTTAATTCGTAGCTAGATAAGCTTTGACTGTTCTTTGTTTCACGAGTATTAAAGTCGTATTGATAAGCGCCATTTAAGCATATAACTGGTGCCGAAATGTTTAAATCGATAATATGTTGCTCAATTTGATAATGAGATCTACTTGTAGTTATAACTATTATATGCCCATCATCTTGAGCGAGTTGAATAGCTTCCATATTTATATTACTAATAACTTCATTTTCAAGTAATGAATATTCAAGGTTTAAGACTAATATAGATTTATTCATAATTCCCTCTCAAATAAATAATTTAAACTCAAATCTTCTTCTACTTCGTTAAGGTTATACCTTTTCGTTCTTTTGTTCAATGGGTGATCCTGTGTTCATCTGTGTATTTTTTTCCGATAGCATTGAGCCAATACCTTCATGTTGTTTTTCACTTGACTGATTTACCTTATAAATTAAGTAAGTGCCTTTTAATTGATTGTTTTTAATGTTTATTTTTATATTTACGGTGATTGCGTTACATTTTCTCAACGTTTTTGTGACTGGGTTGGCATATTGTTTCGTTAGTGTAAATAAAATGTGAGTAAGCTCTCAATTAAGAAATAGGTCTATTTTAATTCAAAATCAGAAGCTGCATTATCATTTGCATGGCAATTGTTCAAATGTTCACTATTTGTGTTAGGTATTATTAAGGAGATATTATGATTGCAATTGGATGTGATGATGCAGCAGTAGATTTAAAAGAGTGTTTAAAGAAACACTTAACTATGAAAGGTATCTCTTATATCGACTATAACGATGCAGGTATTCAAGATGAACTTTATCCTGATACGGCAAGAAGGGTTGCTGAATCAGTCAGTCAAGGAAAGCATAAAAGAGGAATAATTCTGTGCGGTACCGGGATTGGTGTCTCTATCGTTGCGAATAAGGTTCCAGGTATACGTGCTGCTTTATGCCATGACACATTTTCAGCAGAAAGAGCCAGAAAGAGTAATGATGCACAAATTATTACAATGGGTGCAAGAGTTATCGGGCAAGAGTTGGCTAAAACGATTCTGGATACTTGGCTAAATTCTAATTTTGTCGATGGCCCATCTACACCCAAAGTCAATCGTATAAAAGAAATAGAAAAAGAATACTTAACTGAAACATTATAGCGACAGGGATATATAAAATGAGAAAGCCAAAAAAACTAATTAATAATCCATTAAATGTTGCTAAAGAACAGTTCACCGGTCTATTAGCCGCAATGAATGGCAAACTTGAACAACTACCGAATATGACAGCAACAATGCGTACAGACTACCCAAAAGATAAAGTCGCTATTATTACAGGAGGTGGATCTGGTCATGAGCCTTTATTTGCTGGATATGTAGGACCAGGCCTTGCTGATGCAGCAGTACTCGGTGATATATTTGCAGCACCGCCACCGAATACGATTTTAGATACAACTATGGCTGTGGATAATGGTAAAGGTATTATCTATATTTACGGTAATTATGCTGGTGACAATATGAATTTTGATATTGCTGCTGAACTTGCTGATGATGAAGATATTCAAACTCATACGGTTAGAGTTTGGGATGATATTGCCTCTGCACCACTAGAAAAAATAGAGGAGCGTCGAGGTACTGCTGGTGACTTGTATGTTTTAAAAATTGCAGGTGCTGCGTCTGATCACTATAGCGATTTCGATAAAATAGTTTCTGTAACGGAGAAGGCAAGGGATAATACGCGTTCCATTGGTGTTGCCTTATCGGCGGGGTCGGTTCCACAAACGAATACTTTTAACTTTGAGCTTCCTGATGATGAAATAGAAATTGGAATGGGGCTTCATGGTGAACCTGGTGTTTCTCGAGAGAAGATGTCAACTGCTGATGAGACTGTTGATATTCTAATTAACAACTTATGTGAAGATTTACCTTATCGTTCTGGAGATAAGGTTGCACTACTTATTAATAATTTAGGCTCATCAACTTATATGGAAATGTTTATTGCGAATAAACGAGTACATGAATTGTTAAATGAAAAAGGGATTGTAATTCATGACACATTAGTCGGCAGCTATTGTACATCACAAGAGATGTCAGGATATTCAATTACATTATTGAAATTGGATGAAGAATTGCAAGTTCTTTATGATCACCCTTGCTCTTCATTTGCATTAAATAAATAGAGCTGAATATTTAAATAAGAGGGACCTTATGAATTATATATTAAACACAAAAAAAACCATTCCAATCATCTTGATGCTTATTGGTAGCGTTTGGGCTTATTATGGGATTTTTGAGGTAACATTTTGGCGTGGAAATAGTCCTGGTAGTGGTTTCTTTCCCTCGATTATTGGCTTTTTACTCATTGGATTAAGTACTCTCTCGTTTAAAAATGATTTTAAAGTAAAAAATCCAGATTACAGTTTTGAAAGTTTTTATCCAATCATTGGATCTATATTTTCCTTATTGCTTTCTTTTTTTCTGGATTTTTTATTGCTTTATTTGTCTTTATTAGTGGTTGGTTTATTCTAATTGAGAAATTTAATGTTAAAAAAGCCACATTAATTTCAGCTATCACTGTTGTTATTTTATTTCTTATCTTTGAAATGTGGTTATCTGTTCCATTCCCACGCGGTATGTTTTTAGAGTAGGAGTTTGAATGTATGGATACTTTAAGTTTATTAATGAGTGGGATGCAAACAGCATTAACTTATCAAAATATTTTAGCTGCTATTGCCGGTGCATTTTTAGGATTAATGGTTGGTGCTATGCCAGGTATTGGTTCTTTGGCCGGTGTAGCTCTATTACTACCTATTACTTTTCAGTTTGAGCCTGTTACTGGAATTATTATGTTATCTGCGGTGTATTATTCAAATATGTATGGTGGATCTTATAGTGCTATTTTGTTGAATATTCCAGGCGATAGCCCAGCTGTAATGACAGCCCTTGATGGTAATAAAATGGCAAAAAATGGTAAAGCCGGCAAGGCTCTGTTTACAGCTAATATATCATCATTCATCGGCGGAACTGTTGGGATTATATTTTTAACCTTGCTTGGGCCAGCCATGGCTCGATTTGGTTTGAAATTTGGACCTGTAGAAATGGCGGCTTTGCTAATGGTGGCAATGACGTCATTAAGCTGGTTAATGGGAGACAGTCCAACTAAAGGTGTTATTACTACTTTATTAGGTATATTAATTGCGACAATTGGTTTTGATATTATTGTTGGTACACCAAGATATCACTTTGATTCTTTGTATTTATTAGGTGGGGTTCCATTTATACCGTTGGTTATTGGTATGTTCGGTTTTTCTCAGGTAATGGATATGATGGAGATAAGAAAGAATAAACATCACATTGAAACTAAGCTTTCTATTAAAGATAGTTTATTAACAATGAAAGAAATAAAACGTATTATTCCTGTAAGTATTCGTTCTAGTTTACTTGGAACATCTGTTGGTGTTCTACCAGGGGCTGGAGCGACAACAGGCTCATTTCTTGGCTATATGATAGAAAAGAAGGTGGGTAAAAATAGTGAACAAATGGGCGAAGGCGCTATGGAAGGTGTCTCTGCTGCAGAAGCTGCAAATAATTCTGCTGCTGCATCTGCGTTTGCACCATTACTTTCATTAGGTATTCCAGGCTCAGGTACAGGTGCTGTATTACTCGGTGGTTTATTAATGTATGGACTGAACCCGGGTCCATTGTTATTTACCAATGAGCCAGATTTCACTTGGGGAGTAATTGCTTCATTATATCTAGCAAATATCATTACGCTATTAGTTGCACTTTCAATTATTCCTTTTTTGGTGAAAATATTAAAAGTGCCAGTTGAAATAATGATTCCAATCATCACTGTTATTTGTATTGTTGGCGCATATTGCTCAAGTAATTCCTATTTTGGAATCATTGTAATGTTAGTTTCTGGTGTTATTGGGTTTTTCCTTAAAAAGAATGACTATCCTATTGCACCATTACTTCTTGCATTTGTATTAGCTCCAACGTTAGAAGTTAATATTCGTAGAGCGTTATTGATTTCAGAAGGTGATCCTTTAATATTTTTCCAAAAACCAATTTCATTAGTATTAATGACATTTTTATTCTTAATTATTTTATATCCAATTATCAAAAAATTATTTTTTAATAATCATCAAAAACAACAAGTCCTATAGAGGTTAAAATGAAAAAATTAAATAAATTGGCAATTTTACTTGTCGCATGTGCTTCTCCAGTATTTGCAAATGATTGGGAACCTTCAAAAAACATTGAATGGGTAAATACTTCAAGTGCGGGCGGCGGTACATCTATTTTCACTCAATCAGCTTTAGAAATTATCAAGAACAAAGGGTTGGTTGATGAAAATATCATCGTCAACTATAAAACTGACGGTGGAGGAGCGATTGGGCGCAGAGATGTCGCAATGAAGCGCAGTAAAGGTCATGTACTTTTAACATTTAATTATGGTGATTTGAAACCTTATATTGAAGTTGAAGGAGGGCAAATTGAGAACTTTACTCCTCTAGCCGTTTTAGCTTCTGATAGCCAAGTTATTTTAACGCGTTCAGATTCAGGTTATAAAAACATAGATCAACTGCTTTCGGCAATGAAAACTGATGAAAGAATCATGGTTGGTGGTTCTAAGTCTGATGATGAAGCGATTTATACAGATTTAAAAAATAAAGTTGGTGGTAACGTAGAGTATATTCGTTCGAATTCTACGGCAGAAGCACTGACGTTACTGCTTGGTGGCCATGTTGATATCGCAATTGCTAAACCTGCCGCATCTTTAGACTTGGTAACAAGTGGGGAGCTAGTACCTTTAGTTTCTACAGGTGAAGTGCGATTTACTGAACCATTTGATACCCCAACACTAAAAGAAAAAGGATATGATATTTCTTATAATATTTGGCGTGGTGTAGTAGGTCCAAAGAATATGCCAAAAGAAGCTGCTGAATATTGGTCTGAAGTTTTAGTTCAAGTGGCAAATAGTCCTGAATGGAAAGAAAATTATATCAGTAAATTCATGTTACAGCCTGTAAATATGGATATGCAACAAGCTTATACTTTCATGTATGAGCAAGCTGATGAGATGAAAAAGTAATTTTATATCGTCCAAGGGAGCTAACTAAGTACTCCCTTTTTCAAAATGAAAGGGTATAAGAAGGGATTATGATAAAACCAACTATTGCATTTATTCTAGGTGATCCATCTGGAATTGGGCCTGAAGTTTCAGCCAAAATTTTAAGTAAACCGGAAGTAAGAAAAAAAGCAAATATTCTCATTATTGCTGATGAAAATGAATTAAGAAGAGGGATGGATATTGCTTCTTCAAGTTTTGAGTATAACGTTATTACTGATCAAAATGAGATTGATGGGTTAAGTTTTGTTGATAATAAACCGGTATTACTTAAGTTTAAGTCATCAAATTTAACACCGATTGAATATGCTGCTGTAACTGAACAAGGTGGCGCATACGCATTAGAAACCTTGCGAATTGCAGTTGACCTAACCCTTGCTAAGAAAACTCATGGAATTTGTTTTGCACCACTAAATAAGCAAGCGATGCACCTTGCCGGACTTCAGCATAGAGATGAGCTTTCTTGGTTTTCTGAATTGACAGATTTTAATGGTTTTGGCTGTGAAATTAATGTAGTGGATGATATTTGGGCTGGACGTGTCACATCCCATATCCCGTTTAAGAATATCATTGAAAATTTAACTATTGATTCAGTTTTTGAGACGATTGAATTGATGCATAAGACATTACGATCAGCAGGTAAAGAAACACCAAAAATTGCAGTTCAAGCGTTGAATCCTCATGGTGGTGAAAATGGATTGTTTGGTGATGAAGAGCAAGTCATCATTGCTCCTGCGATTGAAAAAGCAAAAGCGGCAGGAATTGCAGCTTATGGACCATTTCCTGCTGATACAACAATGTGGGCTGTACAGAAGCAAAAACTAGATTCGGTTGTTTCCATGTACCATGATCAAGGTGCGACTGCATTAAAAATGATGGGGTTTGATCGAGGTGTTACTGTTCAAGGTGGAATTCCAATCCCAATTGCTACTGCTAATCATGGTTCTGCATTTGACATTTATGGTCAAAATATAGCTTCAGATTTGGCTTTAGAGAATGCATTTAATTTGACAGTAAATATGGCTAAATCTTATATGATTAAATAATGAATGAACAGCATTGATTAATCAATGCTGTTTTATCCTCTGGAGAAAGTCATGGAAAAGCTAGCAATAAATACAGCCATTTTTGATGGGTACCCAATGGAAGTAGGGTTGTCTATTATAGCAGAGCTAGGTGTTAAGAATGTTGAGTTTGCATTTAACCAAGGTTACGTTTCAAACAGGCTAAATAGTTATTTCACACAACAAAATGCAGATAAATTACGTAAAATGGCATCAGAATTCGATTTAAATATCAGTGCATTGGGCTGTACGATGAATTTAGGCAGTGATGATGCCATTGAACAATTTAAACGACGTATTGATTTTGCTGCTTATTTGAATATCCCCTACTTAAATACATGCACTGGACGTTTAACTGATAAAGTACGTATTATTGATAACCTTAAAATATTAGGTGCTTATGCTAAAAGTCAGGGACGTCTTATCTGTTTAGAAAATGGTGGTGATGAAAATTATAATTTATTTACAACACTCGATGATGGATTAGAATTGTTGGCATTAATTAATAATTCTGCAGTTGCACTTAACTTTGATCCTGGTAACGTTGTGTCAATGTCAACAGAGCTTGATCCAACAAGTTTAGGTATTGAGAGTTTACCTTATTGTCGCCATTTTCATATCAAAGATACGCTTTTTAGAGATCAAGAAGTTTATTTTGTATCTGTAGGTAATGGAGAAATTACCTATAGAGATCTAATACGCAAAATTAAAGAGAAAAATTTGCCATATAGTTTAGAAATACCTTTAAGAATGCATAGAGGTACAGATGCTCTGCCTATTATAGAAAAAAAACCAATTAATATTGATGTGATTAAATCTACTTTGAAAAAGAGTGTGGAGTATATTAATACTATTTAATAGAAAAGACTGACGAGTGTAGTTACTTTGTAGTGGTAAGTTAATTTAGTCAATGAGTTTGAGGTGTTATAATTGTCTCAAACTCATTGACTATGGTGACTAAAATGACAAATAAAAACACCCTTGAATTTAAACTTTAGAGTGCCAAATTAGTTGTTGAGCAAAGGGGGGAGAGTGTAGCTGAAGAAGCCCAAATTATGAGGGTAAGCAATTCTGCATTTGATAAATTGGTTCGACAGTTTCAACGTGAACGTAAAGGAGTCAGGCTTAAATCTCAATCTTCAATGCCTAAATAAGTAAAAATTAAAGAGCTTGAAAAGCGATTGGAGTTAGAGATAAAATCAAG
Source organism: Vibrio sp. SS-MA-C1-2 (assembly GCF_021513135.1). Taxonomy (NCBI): domain Bacteria; kingdom Pseudomonadati; phylum Pseudomonadota; class Gammaproteobacteria; order Vibrionales; family Vibrionaceae; genus Vibrio; species Vibrio sp. SS-MA-C1-2. Next base: position 2,520,704 of record NZ_CP090981.1, on the reverse strand, counting down.
CGATCTGCTTCAGACAAACTTTCTAGACGATTAAAGTCAATTCTCTGTCTTGTTCAGAGCTATTTCATCACACTATTATATGAAGTACTTTCTGTAAACAGAAGCCTTTATCATTATTAGAAAAAAAGATAAAAAGTTAAACATTGAGTAAATTACACGTCTTGATAATGTTCGTGAAATATATAACTAAGCAAAGAGCCTGATGGTGCTTGAGCGGTTTCAACGATATTGTTAAATAGAATCGTTGGACAGAGTCGTTACAACGTCAGTAAGATCATGAATAAATTAAACTGAATAAGTTGCCACCGATCAAAATATAAGTACGCTCGAAACAATCGAGAACATATTTCAATCCAATATTTACTTGATAGATAGTTTAACGTCGTTAGACCAAACAACATTTGGTATGGTGATATAACGTCTGTCTGGACGGGTGAACACTGAGTTTGTTTTTCGGTAATTATCGTTTTTTTGAAAGAAAACCTATTGGTTGAGCATTGAGCTACTTTTCTGGTAGGAACTTAGTTTATAGGCATTAAATATGGCTTATCAAAGCCGAGGTGAGTCTAGAGGTGTTCTTTTTCATTTGGATCAAGGTCGTCAATATACTAGCAATTATGCTGGAGATTTAAAATGAAACAAAGTTTATTGAGGAAAGAAAACTCTTAGTATAATAATCCAATGTCGAGGTTTTTTCGACGTTATAAAAGTGAATGGATGCCTGAACTTGGTTATGCATCATTTTTTAAAGCAAAAGTGGATATCGATGAACAGATTATTAGATATTACCGCAACGTTAGACCAGATCGATAGAATGACGATTTAATACCCAATGAATCAGAACGTAACTGCTAATTTTAACATATAAATCAATATATTAACCTGACCATGCTATCGCCTGCTAATCTCAATAATATAGTACATTAATATTTGTTGGGCACTATTTATCGATTAGTCGCCCATACTATTCCAGTTGCACATTTAATATTCTCCAATCTTATTGGTGTAAATATAATGTGCCAATTGTTAGGGTTATGCTGCGCAAGTTGTTTACATTGGTTTGAATATCATTATTCTATTGATTCTATTTTTTTATTCATGGAGTGAGTACAATATTATGAGAAAACTAGTATTACTATTAATAACGTTAGTTTCTTTTTCATCAATGGCACAAGATGCTGAACCTTTGGATTTATTTAAAACTATTAACGAACGATTAAGTTATATGGAAGATGTCGGGGCTTATAAAACCCAACATAATATTGCGATAGAGGATCGTGCGCGAGAAAGTGTTGTTATAGAGAAGGCCAGTGAGTCTGCACAACATAGCGGCTTAAATAAGGATAGTGTAAAAGACTTTTTTGCCGCACAGATTTCAGCAGCGAAAGCGATTCAATATCGTTATAGAGCCGATTTACTGAGCCAACCATTAAAGCACACACCAAGAGACTTAAAAACAGAAGTACGTCCAGCACTATTAATGTTAGGAAATAAGATTAATCAAGAAACAGCCGGCTATCTTCAATCTGGGCATAAAATTGATGAGCAAGATTGGACTCAATTTGAAGAGACGATTAACGTAAAGTATTTAAAAGAATCGGATAAATTAGCATTATTTAATGCATTAAAGAATATTACATTGAAATAATGACAACGATAACTTAGCAAATATTAACTTTAGTTGCCCTTACTAAGTAATTAAAATTAACTAAAAACCGCTATAGAGATACAGAGCCGAACATCACTACGGTGTAAGTTAGTGTGTTCGGCTTGTTTAAGTACGCATGCTGATATTACAATTTAGTCCTATAGTTCCAGATGAACAGGACTAATTATTTATTGGCTATTCTATTCAAACGCAAGAACGCTTACTATATTTAGTTCTAACTCTGAATAGTACATGGCTAAATAATAAAACTAAGAATAGTATGTTCACACTACCACCAGATTTATTACTATTGTCTGAGTTAGATGTGATTTCGTAATTGGCAGCAATCTCAGATTCAACAAAGGTAGTACCATCATACTCAAGAACGAGTGTTCTTAAATCTGTTGTTCCAGAGTAGTTATCAACAGCATTAACCAGTAAATCAACATTATCACTCAAGGTTTCGCAGTGATTCTGACTGAGTTCTTCCTCAAATAGAAATCGCAAGGATCGTCCAATCACAGCTGCTTTGAACTGATCACTAGTACTAATATCTGTATTAGCTTCAGAGACATAATCACCATTAATTGTTTCAATAGGTAAATCAAGTTGATCGGCGAGTTCTGAGAAGGTTAGATCACATAAATAAGCGAGTGTGGTAAAGGGTGTGACTTCAGATAAACCAGATTGCGCATAAAGCTCTAAGTTATAATCAATAACCGTGTCGGGATAGTCAGAATCAATTGTTTGACCATCTACAGTTTTAACCAGAACACCATATGCACTATCGTCAGATAACAGTTCAAAGCCGCCGTCTTCATTAGTTATAGTAAAATACTCATCTGAATCAGCTACCCCATCATTGTTTCTATCGACATACACAGCAGCATATTGCAGGTAGCCATCAATAGCTTGATAGCTAACGAGCTCAGCTTCATCTTGTTCTGAGTTTAATGAGGCTATTTGGTTTAATAACTCTGGAACAGTTAGTGAAGCACCTTCATTTGAAATGATTTCTTGGATTATGCCATTAACATTACTTTCATTAATATTATAAAATCCAAGAAGATGTAAGGATTCAATCAGCTCATTTGAGATATTTCCCGTAGAAATAGCATCATTAATATCTTTAAAACTATTTACTAATTGTTTGATCTGGTCTCTATTAATAAATTTGACATTAAAGGTATCCATAAATTGATTGGTATCTTCAATGTCTCCTTGTTCTAAATTATCGATGCCTAAATAACGATAATCATTGATTGTTGGAGTGGAGCCACTACCATCTCCAAAGTTTATTAATGAGTTTGTAACGCCAGTGATATCTGCATTAAAGTCTTGTAAAAATAGATTTAAGCTAATAAAACTGTCAATTGTTGAGTTAGATACTTCAAATTGGTCATAAAGATATTGAATATTTACGTCATTGATAAAATTAAAACCTAAACTATTCAGGTTATTTACTGTTGAACCGGAAATTATTAATTGGTTTAATTCATTTTTTACGGTGTTGAATATAAATATTTTATTTGTGAAATCAACGGGATCATCTGCAAGATTGACATTGAAAACATCAACCTGAGCTTGTGTTAGTTCACTATAACCTAAATATTGATAATCTGTTATTGTTGGTGCTATTTCACTGACATCATTGGCGTAGTCTTGGAATATTTGGGTCACTACCGATCTTTCAAAGGTTTTTATATCGTCAAAAAGCGTCTGAAAGTTCCCTCCTGATGCATCATTACTATAATCATTGGTATGCAATAAAGAAATTAGCTCAGTCACGTTATCATTATCTATATAAGTAAAGCCAAAAGAAGATATATCGTTTACTGATGTATTATTAACCGTGTTGGTATTAATGGCATTGATAAGTTGGTTATGAGCAGTGACGGTTGACTTTATTTGAGCAAATGTCGTTAGAGTTATTAAATTTGAAGTAAATAATGAGTTATTGAAATCAATGTCACCTTGTGACAGATCAGGAAACCCTAAGTAGGTATACTCTGCCGATGAAGGCGATGGTTGCGTATCATCAAGAGAATAGGCATTGATTTTAAGAGTAATTAAATTCTCTTCTTTGGCTATAATGGTTGTATATAATCCATCAATATTTTCTGGTGTGATATTATTGCTTAGGACATCAGCAAATATAGTTGCAATATTATCACTAGAAACGTAACTAAAGCCCATTAGGTTTAAGTGACTGACTAAATTACTACTTACTAAACCCGCATTTATATCAATAGCGACTTGATTATATGCATCAATAATAGATTTTAAATCTGAGATTGTTGACAGAGAGGTGCTGTAATTTGATAGTACTTGATTGTACATATTCGCTTCATCTTCAGTCAAAATAGTATAATTTAAGTATTGATAGTCATCATAGGTAGGTGCTGTTTCTTGTGCATTATTTGCGTAAGTTAAAATCCGCTCTTCACTTAAAGCGGTATTCACTTTATAACTTAATTGATATATTCCAGTCGATGAATTAAAACCTGCAGATCTAATTCGGTCATTAATTGTTGATAAATTCGTGCTAGTTACGCCGATTACACCAATATAGCCATAGTCAGAAACACTCGGTTCTGTAGCTGTCTCTTGATCAGATCTCATAGCGATCCTTCCGCTTCAAAGATCGCCTTGGCCACTCGGTAGCCTTGAACTTGCGATTGCAGCTTATCCCAACCCTCCCAAATCGTTGTCCAACTTGCCATTCCTGTCCTTTTAGTATCTGTGAAACCACCAAGTTTTGCTATGGATTGATACGCCCACTTCAAGCTCGGGGCATTTTTTCCTTTGTGTCCTCTGGGCTTGTAGTGTTGCATTAAAATGCGCCACTCATCTTTTTCTAATACATGGTGGCAACTCTGCTTCTCTAGTTCTTCAGCCTCTTCTCTCTTCCCTTTTTTTCGCAGGTACAAAGATAGAGTCATAATTTCTCGAAGTTGGAGCAACCGAATGCCCACAAACGCTAGGATTGAGGCTGCTCGCTCTAAATTATCGGGGGAGGTCATGCGTAATCTTTCTACACCAGCACCTGTTTTCCAGGCTTTATGAAAGTCCTCAATACGCCATCGAGTTGTATAAATATCAATAATATGGAGCTGTTGCTCTAGCGTATCTATCGGCTCACTCGTCAAAAGTAACCAAGAGAGCTTCTCGTTTTCTTGTGTCGTTCCTGACTCTTGTGCATATACCGCATTAAGAATGTGCTCTTGCCCATTAAACTTAACGGTGACAGAGCTAGCTTTTAGCGTTAAATTTGCTGTGCGAGATACTCTGTTTTTCGTCTTACCGCGAGCATCTTTCATCCCTTTTTGAGGTATAGCCACGGTATATCCGCCAGTCATTGGTTGACTGTCCATATGCGCAAATAGCTTGCTCTCATCAATGAGTTTTCTTGAGTGCTTAGCTCTAACCACAAAACGTTCGGCATGTGATTGTTTATCAGCGAGATAGCTCATTATGTCTGCTTCTCTGTCACAGACGGATATAACACGTGACATATGAGTTTTAAGCCTCTGCCGAGTAAAATGAGAAGCGTCTGCCCATTTACCACTTTCTTTTTCGTCAGCATCATTTGGGTCATTTGGTCGGCACCACCAGTCTTGATGTATTAACCCCAAGGTCTTTGAAGTCGAACTATCAAGCAACATCACAGAATGAACCCACCAACCACGAGAGGTATCTGTTTCCTTACCGAGCTTGCCCAATTGAGGAGCAACACTGTGTCGATAGCTTAATGATGTTGTGTCTTCTAGAGCCAGTATTTCTGGGACATCGGCGGCCAATTGAGCGGTACAATTAAACCCATTGGCTCTAATGACGGACGCGCTGACATTTTCATTCCGGATCAAGCGATAAGCTCCTTCTAATTTAGATTCATCTCCCTCGCACGTCCGTGCGAGAGACTTGCCAGCCGCAGACGCTAACTGAGAAGCGACTTGTTTAAGTCTATCAGTTCTGCGTTTATCACCTAGCTCTGTATTTGCAAAATGATTAGCCGCCCATTGTTCAGTGTTAAAAAGTGACATATTAAGACCATAAAAAAGTGAGTTCTAATGATCTGATCATAATTCCTTAATATCGTTCCCTTTTTACCGCAAATATTTGTGTAGAAGAGTCAGGTTCTGTAGAGCTTAGACTCAATGCATAATCTTTAATGACTTTGTAAGCATTAACCTTGTTACTAATGTCGTCAATTTGATTTTGAATAGTTAAAACTGCACTGTCCAAATCTGATTTGGTAACGACGTCTTGAAGGTTTATGGCGTTCGCAATGTTTTTAATTTGTTGTTTTAGGCTTGATGTACCAATGGTTAATACATTATCAGTGATAGACTCTTCATTTGAAAATGATATACCACCATTCGATGCGGTTGAGAGCTTCATTGAGTATTGGTAATTATATACATTTTCTGTTGTGATACCACTATCACAAGAGTAGGTAATCATTGTATCTCCTGCTGAATAAATAGGAGCAACACTATAATCGATAGATTGAATAGGCTCACCAGCTGGAATAAGAGTATCTGTATAATAATTTCCAGCATAATAATCAGCAATTGAGATAGGTATATCACAAATTATTTCTTTTGCAGTTCCATCACTTAATAACGGTGTATTTTTTATTTCTGAACGAGTGATAAACCGTAAATAATCATTACCACTATTAATTGAATCATTGACTTCTATGGACCATACTTTTCCAAGTTCTGTTGATACATCGGTATCAAAAAAAGTCAAACGGACATTATTTTCTGAGAGCATGAGTGCTGATTGATTGAAATCCATACCATTAGAACAATCATAGCCGACACAGAGTTCACCTTGAACAATAACAGTATCATCGAGAACAGTAGCCGTTGATAACGCATTTCCAGAAAAGAATATAAGCGGCAAGATATTATATATGTTTTTATTCATGCGACACCTATAACCCATCAACTTCAGTGATTAAAGTATTTAACTGTGAGGTTAAAGAACTTATAGCGGCATCTAATTGTGACTTTGTTACGGCATCACTATCAGCGGTTCCATCAGCAACATTGACGATTCGTCGTTCATCGCCGGTTGAGCCAATAGAGACTGCACCATCAACTAAGGTAGATCCTGAGCCTAAAGCAACCCCTCCTCCTGATGATGATGTTGATATTTGTAATACTTTCGATGAAGCACTGGCATCTTCAATGTAGAATACAGATGAACTTGATGCTGAATCATCAGATACTGCCCCGATAGCCCAATCATTTGAAGGAAAAGATGCAGAGGCAGACGTGTCATTTAAACGTAAAATGGGATCATCAGCTTTAATTCGTAAAGTATCATAATCAAAATTTTCATTACTACCACAACTATTAGAACCAGCACACAAAGACCCTTGAACTATCACGCTGTCAGTATATGTCGTTGTAACAGAATAACTGTTAGCTGATAATAATAGTAATAATATAGCTGAGTATTTAATTTTAAACATGACATTGATACCTTATGAAATTTAATCATCTTTCTTAAGGTTAAACGTAAAAAATCTAATATCTACTCTCACTAAATGATAAACTTATTATAAGTTAAGTATATTCTTCGAAAATAGTGTTTATTGATTGATTACATTAGCAATACCAAATTGTTCAATTTCTTCTGTTGTCATATAATAAATATCATCCGCCGGTGCTGAATCTAGAGTAAAGAAGTAAAACTCTTCGGGTTGGTCTAGGCCGATAAAAGCATAATAATTAATGTACATAAGGTGGTTGGCATCAAGAGGAGCTGATCGAGAAAGCTTACTCCCTCTTATATCATCATTGCTTGCCCATTCATGAATACCAATTAAAGCGCCTTGTTCAATTGTTCTTTGATTTCCTGCTAAGAAAAGATCTGTGCCTCCAGATGCAACCATTCCATTACTTTTCATCAGTGAATTGATACCTTGTTTTCTTATTTCTTTACTTAATGCTAGGTTCACTTCATCATCAATGGAGCCAGGGACATTGACAAAAATGAAACGATTTATATGAGGGTTAGCTTCGATTAAATCTTCATAAACGTCGAGAGAATCTGAACAAATTACACCAGAGATATAAGCATCATTGCCTTTAACTTGAAATGACAAACCAGTTTCATCCGGTGATAAATCGTCAAAAAAACAATTAGAGGTAAATGTGTTAGTCTGATGGTCATATGAATGAGAAGAACAAGCAGAGATTAATAAGATAAAAATAGCAAAAAGAAATTTATACATGGTTCCACCTAATATTCAATGTAGGATTACAATAATTACTGTGTCGTTTCATTAAAAGGTTAGGACCTATTCTTTGTACTATCAAATATTTTAAAATAAGTAGACATCTAAAAATTAATGGGAAGATTTTATTTCTTTTCTAACTTACAGTTTGATGACTTATTGAAATCAAAATATGCATTAATTGAAGCGTATACTGGTCTGCATATCGCCAGAAATCGAAAAGTCATGAGTGCTGTTCACCCAGTCGAGCATATAGCAAAAGAATTAAATATATCAAAAAAAACACCCATAATTAAGGAAGAGGTCATTGGTTATTTTGATAATGATGTCGCTTTTGAAGTTGGTATTAGTTTTTATCGCGGTAATAATTATGAGTTTAGTTTTGATGCATTGAGATAGTAAAAGTGCCAGCGTCATCTTTAATAGAATAGTTCAAAGAATAATCAGCATTACCTATTTTTAGGATCGACATTATCCTGTTTTGGCATAGCACCACGACCCACAGGGGGATCACAAGGGTGTCGTTTTGGCATTAAAACAGGAACTCGTAATTTGATCACTCGAGGCTCCGCTTTTTCTAAAATAACGGCATCAAATTGTAAATAACCCAATGGTTTTGTTTTCCAACTTTTAAATACTTGTTGATACCATGACGGATTAACCGACTCACTAATGGATAAAAATTCACGTTCACTTAAATTATCGTCAATCGGAACGTAAGCAAACATGCAATCACGATGATTTAATAAATAAGTTGTATAGCTCTTGCCTTTGATAACATGACCTTGAGAATCGATAGGCCTGAACTTTATCTCATAATCTCCTGTCGATGTATTACCGTGTGCATTATTGCCACTTTTTAAATGATTTGAAAAATGAAAGAGTGGATTAGTGATAACAACAGGAACATGCATTAAATTTCTTACTTCAAAATTTAACACATTTGGCCATAATGGATTAGATGCACCAATATAGTAAGTGATATGGACCGAGACATCTCGAAGCTTGGCTTTTCTAAATAAGTAATACCAACCGGCAAATAAGGCTAAGGCAATGGTAATAATATCCCAAAATCCCATACTATTTAGTAGTTGTAATAACTTAACTATGTCTGAATAATCCATTATTCTTTTTTACCTTATCAGAATATTACCTATAACTTAAAACCGTCGATTTAGTGCGAGAAAATAAGTTTGTCGTTGACCAAAACCCGCTTCCATTAAGATATTCCAATCGCGATTAAAGCTATATTGGAGACCTAAAATGGTATTCCATTCTTCATCACTACTCTGATCAACATCAAAGCTGGCATCGTCCCCAATGATACTCATTAACTCATCAGGGAGTCCTAGGCTTGCTATATCTCCTGTCAAACGTTGCTGAACATCTTGGTACATTGCTCCAGCAAAGAGACCTAATTCACGTCCAGCGTCAAACTCCCAACGATAACCCACCCTTGGTGCAACGATAAAGGTTTTGATATCTCCATCGATAGCATCAATACTTGTGTAGGTATAATTTAAGTCAACTAATCCAAACCAATTACCAACACCACCCGCAACTGTCGTTCCAATGCCATAAGTGCCCCCATTTAAATCTAATGAAAATTTGGCGCCATCAGGTAGATTGATTTCACCAATTAAATCACAAATAAAACTGCCGGTGCATGAAATTGAATCAATTTTCGCTTCAGTTGATCCATTGGTGTACCCGATAATTCCATAAACATTTAAAAAAGGAAATATCCAAACATCACCCCGAGCCGTTAAGTTATAGCCTTTAAAGCTGGCTTGGTCAGCGCCGATATTTAATGATTCTAAAAGAGGGCTGCCTTTTAGCTTGATGGCTATTGACGGTAATGGAATCATTAATATCCATATAAGAAAAAGAGAGACCATAAGGTTTAGGTAAGGTATACCCTCGTTTTTCAGCTTCATCTCCCCATATCGGAAATAATGAGTCTTGAGCAACAGTCATCGTTGAGAAAAAAGAGAGAAGTAATAATGTTTGTATTTTCATATCAGTTAATGATTGTCCTTAATAACACTATTCTAAATAATAGAGAGTTTATTCCCTTAAATAATCAATCAGATGTTGCACATTTAATTGACTACTAAACTATCGCAAAGAATAAAAAAATATCAATATGCATTTACTTTCAAATAGACTGGAAATTAGGACTTTTTAAATTGAGAGCGCTTAACTGAGTCAAAGATGCTAAATGGAAGCACACTTTGTCTTCAAAAAGTGAAAAAAGGTTGATTTTATTTCTGAATCATAAGATATATTTGATGATAAAATTGAGAAATGAAAAGGGATATCTTCTTTTAATTCTTTAATTGAATAACCAAGTGGATAGTTAGATTTCGCGGTATAAGGATCAATGATGGCACAGCCCATATTATTCGCAACAAAGTGGCAACCTACCGTGTGAGTTGAAGTATGAAACGAGATTTCGGGGAGTTTTTTAAAGAAGTTAAAGAGCTCATCCTCAGAAACCTTATTCATCGGTGTGACACCAATATAAACAAATGGATACTTGATTAATTGTTGGCAACTTAATATATCTTGATCTTCTAATGGGTGCTGTTTTGGGATAATAGCAACCTTTTCTGCTTTAATATGCTCTAAATAATAAGCCGCTGCACTTGGCACTCTCATTGCAATTCCAATATCAACAGTGCCTTTTTTGACGGCGTTGATGACTTCTGGAGAACTCTCCAATATTAATTGAATTTTTATATCTGGATGCTGTTGTGTAAATTCTGCAATCACTTCAACAAGAAAACCATTGGCGATAGAAGGCATGGCAGCAATGATAATTTTATTTTTATCGGCAAGCTTTATTTGTTTGGCTTTATTATCCAATTGTTCAAGAGAATAAAGGGTTTCTTTAGCATATTGATAGAATAATTTGCCATCAGCAGTAGGTTGAAGCCGTCTTTTTACTCGCTTGAATGATTGAAACCCTAATATGTCATCTAATTGAGTTAACATTTTACTCGCTCTTGGTTGTGATAACCCCATTTTTTCTGCAGATTTTGTGATGTTTTTGTTTTCTATTACTGCGCAAAAGAGGGTGAGTAATTCGGGCTTAATCATAAGTTCATTCCTTTTTATTATGATTTCATAATATAAACATATTTTACAGTTATGTAAACGGTGTGTATATTGCGTGTAACTTTCAAGGAGGAAGCCGTGTCAAATATAATAATTATCGGTGCTGGTGTTGTAGGCTTAGCGATTGGCTATGGGCTAGTTAGTCGTGGGGAAAGCGTTACAATATTAGATGAAGGTGCAGAAGGATTTAAAGCATCAAGAGGTAATTTTGGGTTAGTTTGGTGTCAAGGTAAAGGCTTTGAGAAGCAAGATTATGCGCGTATTACATTCCAATCCTGTCAGCAATGGGATGCATTTAGGCAGGATTTAGAAACAGAAACTGATTTATCCGTTGATTATGATAATCGCGGTGGACTTTATTTTCTTTTTGATCAAGACGCACATAAAAATAGAATTGAACGACTTGAATCGATTTATTCTGACTCTCAGCAACAAATTGACTTTGAAATGCTATCAGGTGAAAAGTTAAAAACACTCATGCCTGAACTTGGAGATGAAGTGTATTCGGCCTCTTTTTGTCGCCATGATGCAACTTGTGATCCACTAAAACTGGTTTATGCATTAAAACATGCCTTGATTAAAAAAGGTGGCCAGATCAAATATGGTCATAAAGTCCATGATATTCAATCATTGGATCATGGGGTGCAGGTTGTCAGCGATAAAGAGCGTTTTAGTGCGGATAAAGTGATTATCTCAGCAGGTTTAAGTAATACCGAATTATCTCAATGTGTTGATATTGAAACACCGCTAAAAGCAATAAAAGGTCAAATCCTAGTTTCTCAACGATTACCAAAAGTTTTGGATTTTCCAAGTTTACAGGTTCGTCAAACAGAAGAAGGAACGATTATTTGTGGTGATTCCCATGAAGATGTTGGCTTAAAAACAGAAACAACCATGGAACATCTACAAAAAATATCGACTCGTTCAATGAAGATCTTTCCAATGCTGTCTCAGCAATCGGTGAATCGAGCATGGGGTGCTTTGCGAGTGATGACGCCAGATACGATTCCAATTTATGAACAATCAAAACAGGTCAAAGGAGTCTTTAATGTCTCTTGCCATAGCGGGATCACATTAGCTGCATTTCATGCCAATGAGTTGGCTGAACATATTATTGCCGGTGAGTTACCTGAGTCATTTTATGCTTTTAGAGGAGATCGGTTTTGAGTTTTATTAAATTAGTTCAACAAACCAAAATTGAGATAAATGTCGATGAGCAAATTTATTTGGTGAATGAAAACCAAAGTCTTGCCGCGGCATTACTAGAGGTGAAACTGTTCCGATCTTCTGCTCATATCCTGAAAGGACGTCGAGTTGCACCTTACTGTTTAATGGGTGTTTGTTACTCATGCCTTGTGGATATTGATGGTAAGAAAAACCAACGTTCGTGTATGTTGCCTGTCAAAAGTGGAATGATGATCAAAACAGGAGATCAATATGACCAAGCTGTTTGATATTGTCATTATCGGTGCAGGCCCTTCTGGAATGATGGCGGCATTAACGGCCAGAAAAAAGGTTTATCTGTTGCGGTTATTGATGAACAAGCAACACCAGGGGGGCAAATATTTCGATCGTTAAGCAAAACCCCATTAACAGATAAAAATATCTTAGGTGAAGATTATTGGTCAGGAGAATCACTGGTTATTGAATTTTTAAACAGTGATATTATGTTCTATAACCAAAGTTCGGTTTGGAATGTCTCTGATGAACAAGAAGTATTCTTTACCAAAGAAGGGGTTACTCAAGTTGTCCATTATCAAACCTTGATTTTAGCGACGGGGGCGATTGAAAGAACGGTTCCATTCTCTGGTTGGGAACTACCTGGTGTATTGACTGCGGGTGCAGGACAAATCTTATTAAAAGATGCTGGAACGTTAGTTGAAGATGTTGTTTTAGTGGGTTCAGGACCATTGTTGGACGTATTAGCGAATCAATACGTACAGGCAGGTTATCCTCCTAAAGCGATTATTGATACTACAGTGTCGAGAAATTATATCTCTGCTTTGTCTTCTACGTTATCTGCGTTAAAAGGATGGCGTTATATGCTAAAGGGCTTCAAGCTCAAAGCAAATTTATATAAAGCAGGGATTAAACGTTATTATTTTGCGAAAGATTTAACGGTATCAGGCGCTGATCAAGTTGAAACGATCTCTTTTCGTTCAATCAAAAAACAGACATTAACGGCTTCTCATGTCATGGTGCATTTTGGGGTTATCCCAAACATTAATATTTGTCATGCTTTAGGATTAAAAACACAATGGGATGCATCACAAATGTGTCATCGTCCTGTTTTAAATGAGCAGTTCTTGTCAACAAGAAAAGCAACGTATGTCATTGGGGATGCGCAAGGGATCTCCGGTGCAAAAGCGGCACAATTAAATGCCCAAGTCGCAATGGCAACTATTTTACAAGATAGTGAGTTAAAAAGAGAAACAGAGAAGCAGCTGAGATCTGATGTTGCGATCAGACCATTTCTTGAAGCATTGTTTAAAATTCCACCTTCACAAATCACCACATTGCCAGATGACACGGTAATGTGTAAATGTGAAGCTGTAAAAATTAAAGATATAAAACAGTCTTTTTTGACAGGGTCTACGTCATTAAATGATTTGAAAGTTGATACCCGTTGTGGAATGGGTGCATGTCAGGGGCGTCAATGTGGTAATGCATTAATGCTTTTTTCTGCCGCGATGAATAATCAACCTATAAGTGAAGTTGAGTATTATAAAATTAGGACGCCAATCGTCCCCGTGACATTTAAAGAGATGTCAGAAACCAAATATTAAAAGGAGTTAATATGGATGCAATACAGTGGAAACCATTAATTGTTATTGGATTTTTTATGTTGGGGATGCTTTATATCGGTTATCTCTCTTCAAAGAAACTAAAAACGAGTAAAGATTTTTTAGTTGGTGGTCGTAATTTTGGCTTATTAACCGTCACGGCAACACAGTGTGCTTCAGCCTTTGGTGGCGGTATGATGATTGCTCATGTCGGTATCGGTTATAAATGGGGCTTTGCTGAGCTTGGCTATATGACAGGGATCTTTATTGGCGGTGTTGGCTTAGCTATTTTTGTTGCTCGCTGGTTAAGACAACAAGACTTTTATACCACGACTGACTGGTTAACGCATCAATATGGTGAGTCTAAGGTATTACGTACTGTTGGTTCTACTATCTCTATGATGTTGACGATGAGCTGGTGGGTTGCACAACCTGTTGCTGCTGGTAAATTATTAAACGTATTAACAGGAATGCCAACAGAAGTCGGTATTCTTATCTGTGCAGTGGTTGTTATGCTGTATACCATGGGCGGCGGCATTTTAGCGGTTGCTTATACGGATGTTGCACAGCTAGGTTTAATGCTAATTGCCGTTGTTGTTGTTCTGCCATTGGCAATATCTGAAGCGGGTGGTTTAGAAACAGTTTTTGCAACGGTTCCTGAAGCTAATTTAACCGTTATGGCGCCGGGTGCGGTTATTGTATGGGGATGGATATTAACCTTGATTCCTGGTCAATTAGTTTCTCAGATCTATCATCAGCGTATTTATGCGTCAAAAACAGACAAAATTGCCCGTAATAGTATGATTTTAAAATCTGTTGCGTCAGTTTTTATGGGTATTTGGGCTGCGTTATTAGGCATGAGTATCTATACCATGAACCCAGAACTGGGTGATAAAGAAGCGGCAATGACATGGGCATTGGTTGAGTTATTACCTGAATGGTTATCTATTATTATGCTAGGCGCGATTGCTGCTGCGATTGTCTCTACTGCCGATTCTGCATTGCATAGTACCGTATCATCTTTAACTCGTGATATTTATCAAAAAGTCTATAAGCCAGAAGCAACAGACAAAGAGATTATTCGATTCACAAAACTTGCGGTCATGATTGTTGGTTGTATTGGTCTATCTATTGGTTTATTTGCCCCTTCTGTCTTCTCGATTCTATTAATGGGATCAATGTTAACGGCGTCAGGTCTACTGATCCCATTATATGCGGGACGTTTTTGGGATGGCGGCACAAGACAAGGTGCGATTTCTGGGATGATTGCGGGTGTTGTGACTTCATTTAGCTGTAAACACTTTGAACTATTAACCCAATTACCAGGTATCGCTTGGGGTATCTTTGCTTCTGCAATTGTCTATTTCTCTGTGAGTTTTGCGACTCGAGAAAAAGCAGAAAAACGTGTTACGGCAAGAACCTAATTATTGTTAATGTGATGCTTTGATTCAGTGTAACGAAATCATGCATAATTAAAAAAAGACCAGAGCGGATGACCTCTGGTCTTTTTTTTATTCATTTAAGGAAAAGAATATGGATATTATCTCTTTTATAAAAAATACGACATTTGAGCAATTACCCGAAGCTGCTATTGAAAGTGCAAAGCGTTGTTTGTTGGATTGTTTAGGTGCGATGAATGCGGGTTTAAATCAAGAACCGATTAAACGTTTAGAACAAAAAGTAGCAGAAAAAAATATATCATTGAGTCAATATGAACAAGATAAGTGGGCGCTGTTTTTGAATGTTCAAGCTGCAACCTATTTTGATATAGATGATGGTCACCGAAAAGCTCAAGGTCATCCAGGGGGGTGATTATTCCGACTGTTTTACAATATGCTAAAAAACATCATCTTGATATGAGTGAAGTGTATACCAGTCTTGTTATTGGTTATGAGGTTGCGGTTAAAACGGCAGTAAGAATGCGAGAAGCTGGTGGGCCAAGAAAAGGGTCGGGTGCGTGGAGTACCTCTGGAGCTGTTGCTGCATTATGCTATTTGATGAAATTAGATAAAACTGAGATCAGTCATGCGCTGGGATTTTGTGATTATTATGCGTTTCAAGCTCCTCAAGACTACTCATTAGCGACACCTTCTGAGATGAAAGAAGGAATGGCTTACGCACCAATATTGGCTAAACAGTGTATAGAGCAAGCTCAACTGGGGCTTACTGCAATGAAACCCATCCTCCTCTCTTCCTCTTTTGAGGTGCAATATGAAATAACCCAATGCTATTTTAAGATGTTTGCATGTTGCCGCTTCGCTCACCCCGTTATCGAAGCAATCTCTTCCATCCATCCTGAGATTGTCATTCAGGATATTGAACAAATTACCGTTTATTCTTTTGATAAAGCAACGCTATTAAATCGAACAGAAATTAATAACCCAATAGAAGGGATGTATTCTATTCCATATGCTGTCGCGGTTTGGTTAAGTGAGAAAGCGATCAACCCTGAGCATATGCTAGAGGTGAATTATCAACGGGATGATTTATTGAATTTGGCGAAAAAGATAAAGATTGTTGAAGATAAGGCGATTACCGCTCGTTTTCCACTTGAATGCTTAGCGAGAATTGACGTTATGCTTATTGATGGAACAATGATTGAAACCCCTTTATTTTCTGCAAAAGGTGACCCAAGTGATCCATATTCAAATCAAGCATTAATTGAGAAGTATCATCGCCTTTCATCATGGTTACCAAGAGAAAAAAATGAAAGTATCTCCTTTGAAATTTTTGAGGGTGGACCTGACTCTAGTCTTACTTTAAATTGGCTATATACCCTTCATACTTGAAGTCGCTAGGTTGTTGGCGGTACTGGATCGCCCCTATCATAGAGTACACCTATACTTATGGGGCTTCACTCACTTGCCGCCGGCTAGCAACGCCAATAATTTTAGGTATAGTCATTATCTGTTATGGAAAAAGTCTTTTTTATTCTCCTGAAAAAGCACTTTAATCCATTCACTTTATTGAATCTATTATGCCTTTTTAAAAGTGTTATATTCGATGGGGAATTTGGCGTGTTAATCTTAGGCAACTAAGCGATTCTGATTTTTCTAATCCTTACCAAATTTTGTTGTAATTTTACTAGTGAATCTTTCACCCATTATTTACTTATAAAGCAGTCAACAATATGGCTTTACTGATTAAACTTGGTTTATAGTTGTTAATTATGGTTAAATTATAAGCTATGGTTGGAATGGTGTTAAACTCTTTCACCTGAGGTTTTCCTTAATGATTTCACCTGTTAATCTGATTTATTCGATATAATATATTGAATATTCTGTTTTATTTGTTTTTTATTATCGCTTTGTTTCTAGCTTGTGTGTTGGTTGTGGTTGACATGGCGCAAGTAAGTTATTAGTTTGTTTGTATTATAATTACAATAAGCTATGAGGAAACGGATGTATTCAATAGCAATTCATGGTGGTGCCGGTGCCATCCAAAAGGCAAATATCACATCAGAACAAGAAAAAATGTACCATCAAGGTCTGCGGGATGCGATCGATGCTGGTGAAGTGATTTTAAAGAGTAATGGTTCAGCTGTTGATGCCGTTGCTGCTGCTGTTTGTTCACTTGAGAACAATCCAATTTTTAATGCGGGTCGTGGTTCTGTGTTTACCTCAAAAGGTGACCATGAAATGGATGCTGCCATTATGGATGGTAAACATCGTAATGTAGGTGCAGTTGCCGGTATTTGTGGCCCCCAAAATCCGATTAAAGCTGCACAGCTCGTTTTAGAAAAAAGTCCGCATGTATTTTTTGTTTCTAATCAAGCAGAAGAGTTATGTAAAACGCATAATCTACCTTTCAAAGATAAATCCTACTTTCATACTGATGCTCGCTGGAATGCACTTCAAGAAGCTCTTCGTTTAAAAGAAGAAGGCAAAATATCAGATGATCCTGCTGTTCGTCATGGAACGGTAGGGGCTGTTGCACTTGATAAAGCGGGTAATTTAGCCGCAGCAACATCGACAGGCGGAATGACAGCCAAAGAGCCTGGACGAGTTGGAGATAGTCCTGTTATCGGGAGTGGAACATTTGCTGATAATCGAACTTGTGCTATTTCAGCAACAGGCCACGGTGAAATTTTTATACGTTTTACTGTCGGTTGTGAAATTGATGCCCGAATGAAGTACCTTGGTGAGTCATTAGAAAAAGCTGCCAATCATGTTGTTATGGGTGAGTTGTTAGAAAATGATGGAACTGGTGGGATTATCGCCGTCGACTTTGATGGAAATATCACGATGCCATTTAATAGTGAAGGAATGTATCGAGCTGCAGTAAAAGAGGGTGAAAGCATTACAACTGCAATTTACAAATAATAATAAAATCCAAGGAATGGGTAATGAGCGAGTTAATTCAGATAAATAACCTCAATGTCTCTTTTCAGACGTTACAAGATAAAAAACACGTATTAAAGAATATTAATTTACATGTTTCTAAAAATGAAATCCTAGCTGTTGTTGGTGAGTCAGGCTCTGGTAAGTCTGTAATGAGTAAAGCTATTATGGGTTTACTTGGTGATAAAGCAGAAAATCAAGGTTCTATTTATCTTCATGACTCTAAACTTAATGACGATAATTTAGATATGCTTACTGCTGATAAATCGAGTATTCGACAAATCCGTGGTGATGAGATATCAATGATTTTTCAGGATCCAATGACCTCTTTGAACCCATTGATGACAGTTGGACAACAAATTGCTGAAACAATCTTAATCCATCAAAATAAATCAGTCTCAGAATCTAGAGAAGAAGCGGCAAGAATGCTTGATTTAGTTCGAGTCCCCTCTGGACGACAAGTACTTGATGTTTATCCTCATCAACTTTCTGGTGGTATGAGACAACGAGTGATGATCGCAATGGCATTAGCCTGCAAACCAAAGTTACTTATTGCAGATGAACCAACAACGGCGCTAGATGTAACTATTCAGGCCCAAATACTGGCTTTGGTCAAAGGTTTGCAGAAAGAGCTTGGTATGGGCGTGATCTTTATTACTCATGACATGGGAGTTGTTCATGAAGTCGCAGATCGTGTTGTTGTTATGTATAAGGGTGAAGTATTAGAAACCGGTGAATTAAACCAAATATTTCATGATCCACAACATGATTATACAAAAGCATTATTAAAAGCAGCGCCACGTTTAGGGGCAATGAAAGGTAGGGATGTACCTTACTCTTTTCCTGTCTTAACTATGGAAGAAGAATTAGCAGGGCGAGGTGGCAATGTTGCTGAGATCCCTGGTAAGCGCGTTGATTATTCAAAACCACCCCTTTTAACTGTTAATAATTTGCATGTTATCTTCCCAAGAAAACATAGTTTTTTTGGCAAAGTGACACATCAAGTTCATGCTGTGAGTGATGTTAGTTTTGATCTTTGGCAAGGTGAAACATTAGGTATTGTTGGTGAATCTGGTTCTGGGAAATCAACAATTGGTAATGCTATTTTAGGTCTATTAGATGAAGCTGAAGGCGAGCTTTATTATCAAGATATTGATCTATTATCACCCAAGAAAGACCAATTTAAACTGATTAAAAAAGACATTTCTTTTATTTTTCAAGATCCATTAGCATCATTAAATCCTCGAATGACAATAGGCGAATGTGTTGAAGAACCATTTTTGATCCATATGCCTGAGTTACCAAGAGCCGAGCGTGAAGAACGAGCGAAAGCATTATTAGAAAGAGTTGGGATTGACCGAGATCTTTATCGTCATTATCCCCATGAGTTTTCTGGCGGTATGCTTCAAAGAGTAAATATAGCACGAGCTTTAACGATGAAGCCGAAGATTATTGTTGCTGATGAATCCGTCTCTGCATTAGATGTGTCTGTTCAAGCAACGGTTTTAAATTTAATGCTTGAGCTACAAAATGAATTTGGAATTTCATTTATTTTTATTTCTCATGATATGGCGGTTATTGAACGAGTATGTCATCGAGTAGCTGTATTAACAAAAGGACAACTTGTTGAACTAGGGACTCGTTCTGAAATATTTGAGAACACCCAACATTCATATACGAAAAAATTACTTGCTGCGATTCCATCTATTGAAACAGAGCGAGATAAACCGAAAGAATTTGAATTGATCACAGAAGATATTCCTGACCCAATCTTCCCTGTTGGTCAATCCCCTAAGGCATTAACGAGCCAATTTTTATCTAAAACCCATATGTATGTAACAGAGTAAAAGGAATTACCATGAAAATGAAAGCTTTAGCGCTTAGTGTTGGCGTATTATTAAGTGCGAATGTATTTGCAGCACAGGACTCAGTTGTTGTCGCAACACCAAGTACAGTACAGACGTTAAACCCTCATAATGCAACAGTCACTTTGGATATGAGTATTGCAAGTGCAATCTATGATGGCTTGTTCAAATTTAATTCAGACATGAAAGTACAGCCAAACCTTGCAACTGGTTTTACGGTTAGTGAAGATGGTAAGACTTATACGATCACTTTACGTGAAGGTGTCTTATTTACTGATGGTACGCCATTCAATGCCGCTGCTGTTAAATACAACTTTGAAGATGAAATCTCGAAAAAACAACGTAGAGCATCGTTATTAAGTAATGTTGCAGAGTTTGAAGTGGTTTCAGATACGGTTTTAAACGTTCATTTAAAAACATCAGATAATACTTTTATCAATAATATTACTCACCCAAGCCAAGGGATGATTAGCCCAACGGCAATGAAAAAATACGGTGATGACATTAAGAAAAACCCAGTAGGTACTGGACGTTTTATGCTAAAAGAGTGGATCCGTGGCTCTAAAATATCAATGGTTGTTAACAAAAACTATTGGGGTGACAACGCAAATGTTGAAAAGTTAGAGTTTCGCGTTGTACCTGAGGCTGGTTCACGTTTAGCGATGCTTAAAAGTGGTCAAGCACAAGTTATGATCGACTTGCCAACGACAATGAAGCCTGCAGTTGTTCATGATAAGAAGCTTCAATTAGAAGCGGTGCCATCAATTATTGCACGTTATTATGCACCAAATAATCAGAACGAGATCCTATCTAATCATAAAGTTCGCCAAGCGCTAAATTTTGCCATCAATAAAGATGCTTATATCAAAGTTGTTTATGGTGGTAATGCGGCAGAATTAAACTCAATTATCCCTGAAAAAATTGAAACTTATGAAGCGCAAAAACCATATGCTTATAACGTACAAAAAGCCAAAGAGTTATTAGCAGAGGCGGGTTACCCAAATGGATTCAAATTATCTATTTGGTCTAAGAATAATACGACATCTTCGCGCTCTTCTGAATTTATTCAACAACAATTAAAAGCGGTAGGAATTGAAGCTGATATCGTTCAACGTGATGTTGCGAGCCACTACTCTGCGGGTGATACAATTAACCTTGAAAATACCCCTCCAGTATTATTTGAAGCAGGTTGGTCATCTTCATCAGCGACAGTGGATTGGGCTATCCGTCCTCTTTACGCAACCACTGGCTCTTCTAACTATGGTTACTATTCAAATGAAAAAATTGATCAGATGTTAGTTGAAGGCCAGAAAATCTTAGATCCGATTAAGAAAGCAAACTTATACCATGAAGTGCAAGAGATTGTTTGGGATGATGCAGCTGCAGTTTGGACATCGACAGATGTAAAACTTAATGCTAAATCAGCAAAAGTAAGTGGTGTTGACTTATTACCAGATGGTTCTTTATCTATCGGTCAAGTTAGTTACCAATAAAAAACATTGGCGGCTAATGGATTTAGCCGCCCCTTCAAATAAAAAATATAAGAAAATATCATATGTCTCAGTATATTATAAAAAGACTACTGGGTATGGTCGGCGTCATGTTCTTGATTGCAATTATTGCATTTCTTTTCGTTCATGCACTACCTGGTGACCCAGCTCGAATGATCGCAGGCTTGGATGCAAGCGCTCAAGATATCGAAGCGGTTCGTCAACAGTTAGGTTTAGATCAACCCCTTTATATTCAATTTATCGATTTCCTTTTTAATCTGTTAAATCTAAACCTTGGTAACTCAATGGTATCAGGAGACTCTGTCTTTGAGTTGATTTCTGAACGTTACCAAGTTACAGCAGCATTAGCGATGGCATCTCTTTGGTTTATTCCAGTGGGTATTATTTTAGGTGTAATTGCTGCGGTTTATAAATCTAAACTGCCCGATCGTGCCAGTATGATCGTTGCTGTTTCAGGTATATCTATTCCTGATTTTTGGTTAGGATTAATTTTAATCCAAGTTTTCGCTGTTCAATTAGGTTGGTTTAACCCAACCGGTTTTGATGGTATGAGAGATTTAGTGCTTCCATCCATTACTTTAGGAACAGTAGGTACCGCTATTATTGCACGCTTCACGCGTTCAGCCTTTCTTGATGTACTCAATGAGAATTATATTCAAACGGCTCGAGCTAAAGGGTTAAGTGAATTTAGAGTACTATTCCGTCATGCCTTTAGAAATGCGATGTTACCGATTATTACTGTAATTGGTCTGCAAATAGGTTTTGTATTAAGTGGCTCAATCGTTGTTGAAAGTATTTTCGGATTGCCTGCTTTGGGTTCATTTTTGATAGATAGCGTTAATGCGCGTGACTATCCTGTTGTTCAAGCATTATTGATTCTCTATTCACTTCATTTTGTCGTTATCAACTTTGTGGTTGATATGTTGTATACCGTGGTCAATCCACAAATAAGAATTAAATAGGGAGATAATGTATGAAAACCCTTTCGATGGGGACGCTGCATCCCCAGCAAGAGAATATAGTAACCAAAACACTTTCTCCTTTTGCGATGTTTTTAATTCGTTTTAAACGTGAAAAAACAGCGATTGCCGCATTAGTTATTTTGGTCATTATGTTATTAATGGCAATTTTTGCACCGTTGTTTTTGACATATTCAGCGACAGATGTTGATTATAATAATATCCTTTCGCCACCATCTTGGGAGCATTGGGCTGGGACTGATCTCTATGGTCGAGATAACTTTTCACGTCTGATTTATGGTGCAAGAATCTCATTATCTGTGGGCTTTTTATCGGTAACGATTGGCGTTATTGTTGGTTCTATTTTAGGTGTTATGAGTGGTTATTATGGCGGTATTTTAGATGCGATAGTTATGCGCGTTGCCGACATTTTATTTGCTTTTCCAAGTTTCTTATTAGCCATTGGTATTGTGGCGGTATTAGGTGGCGGTATTATTAATGTGATCATCGCTATCGCTATTTTTAGTACTCCAATGTTTGCCCGAATTGTTCGTTCCCAAACACTTTCTGTTCTTAATTCGCAATATGTGAGAGCAGCAAAAACGATGGGTGCGAGCCATACTCGAATCATGTTTAAGCATATTATCCCTTCGACCATCAGTAGCATTCTTGTTTATTTTACAATGAGAGTAGGGACATCCGTATTAACTGCTGCAAGTTTGAGTTTCTTAGGCCTAGGTGCCCAACCACCTTCTCCTGAGTGGGGGGCGATGTTGGCCTCTAGTCGAGACTTTATGGCTGTTGAAGGATTTGCTTATTTAACTCTGTATCCCGGTCTGTGCATCTTTTTGACCGTATTATCTTGTAATGTATTAGGCGATGGAATTCGTTCAGCATTAGATCCAAAAAATTAGAGGGAAAAGTATGCAAACGTTAATAAAAAATGCTGAAGTATATGCGCCAAGCTATCAGGGAAAACAAGATGTATTAGTCGCTGGCGGGAAAATAATCGCTATTGAAGCCTCAATAAATGGTGATCAACTTTATGGAGATGTAAACATTATTAATGGAGAAGGGAAATACTTAACACCTGGCTTCATTGATACACATCAGCATTTTATTGGTGGCGGAGGGGAAGGTGGATTTTCAACTCGAACACCAGAACTTGTCCTGAGTGACCAAACGCTTAATGGCGTAACGACAGCATTAGGTTTATTAGGAACAGATCATTTATCTCGACATGTAGAAACACTTTTTGCTAAAACGATGGGTTTTCGAGATGAAGGTTTATCTGCTTATATGATTACAGGTTCTTATTTTTTACCTTCACCGACGATTACAGGTGGGGTGATGAGTGATATTGCTTATATCGAACCAGTTGTTGGTGTCAAGCTCGCTGTATCCGATCATCGAGGACCTTACATTACGGATGAAAAAGTTCGAGATTTAACAGCTGAAGTTAGAAATGCCGCCTTAGTTTCCAATAAAGCCGGTATTATCACGGTTCATACTGGTGCAGGTAAAGCTGGATTATCTCAGATATTAAAAGTGGTTGAAGAGACGGATTACCATGCTGGTATTTTTGTTCCAACGCATATTAACCGTGCAGATGTCTGGGAGCAAGCGGTGCAGTTGGCTAAACTAGGCTCAGTTATTGATGGGACAGCACTCTCTGATGATATGATGCAAAGAACAGGGGCAATCTCTTGTGCAAAAGCCACTCAAATTTCGATTGAGTTAGGCTTTGAGAATAACTTTACTTTTAGCTCTGATGCTGGTGGCTCCCTTCCTAAATGGAATCAAGAGCGGACTAAAGTGTTAAGTATGGGAGTAGGGAAACCAAATAATTTATTAATAGAAGTAAAGCGCGGCATGAATGAACTAGGTCTAACATTAGATCAGATGTTGAAGCCGATTACCGTCAATGCTTCTAAACAACTAGGCCTGTCTGATTTTAAAGGTGAGATAAAGACAGGTTTTGATGCGGATATGCTTTTGATTGATAAAGAGGCGATGACCATTGATTATACCTGGTGTAAAGGCAAATTAATGGTTGAAGCAGGTGTCGCTACAGTAAAAGGTATGTTTGAAGGGTAATCTTCTTTTGTATGTATTAATGTTGATTTCTTTGTAGTTCTACCTTCATCGATTTGAGATTATTAGTAATTTACTTCAAATTTAATAGCTAAAACATCCACTATCGATGTTAGTGGATGTTTGTTAATCTTATCTATTAAGAGAACGTGTTGTTTAAAATAGATTTGACTCGTTTGGGTGTGATACTCTGGTTTTCACCAAGTTTAGTGAAACCGTTATCTTCAAGCATCGAAATGACCGTGTTAATTGCTTTTGCTTTATCTTCAACTGGGAATGTTATTGGTGATTGCATCGTTTGATAAAACAGCCCAATAGCATTAATAGTTCTTTCTGCAAGATCTTTACTTGGGTTTAAAGAAAAAACATTTTTTCCCATTTGTTCTAGTTTCTCACGCTTTTCATCAATCATTTCACGAAGCAGGTGAGTGTGAACCATCGTTAAAGAAGCGGCATGATCAACACCCCAGAGAGCGGTTAATTCATGCGAGATCATATGAGTAGACCAATCTAAAGGCTGATTTAAGCTTAGCTGACCATTTTTTCTTGATTAGCACAAAATATGCTATAAAAATGGCTTAACCCAGAAATAAACGCATCCAATTACACCTCTTCCTGCATAGAGTTCTGCAAAGGGGGAGCATATATCACTCAAACTAGCTCTATATATGCAGGGTAGAGTATATTTATTCAGAAAGGTGTTAGAACGATAAGATAGAGCTATCATCATTCTACAACGACATTTTTCAGCGTATATAGACTTAATGTTTCACTAATTGCTATCTTATTTTCTTTTTTGACATCTTAATATCTGAGATTAAATTATCCACGTTATCATTAGGTTTTAATGTTACTTTTTTTAATAATTTACCATTAAGGATTGTATAATCATTGGTAGGCAAAAAACATTCACCATTAATGACTATACAATCCTCATCTTCACTGCAAAATTTTCTATTATCCATAATTTATCTCAAACGTAATTTACATCGTAGAATTACGATACCTTACTTTAATATTTTATTCTTGATTTTTTTATTAAATTGTCAGTTTTGTGTCATTTTTTTGTTTTATTTTTATGGCAGTGATATTGTATTCATATAAATTAAACCCATACTTTATTTATCAAGGGAATCTTTTATTGAAAATAATACATTACTTAAGCTGTTTGTAATCAATTTCGAGTGCAAGTTTTGTATCAGGTATAAATTGAACAAAGTGCTTCCCGTCCTAGTGTTGTGAATGCCTAATTGTTGAATACTTTAGAGAGTCTATACTTAGATTTAATAGGTAGAAATAATCGTAAGGTTAATGACTGGAGTATGAGATGAATGAAATTACAAAAAAATTCAAAAATGAGATGATAACAGCAATAAATCAAATACAAACAGTAAGTTGTGTCGAGCACCCTTCACATGCAGATGTTAACTATTTTGAGCTTGAGTTATTTCATCCATTGAGAAAAACGATAAAAATTCAAATTAATTATATCCTCTATTCTCATTATGTTGACTTTACTCTCTCATATAAAGGAAAGTTTATTTCATCTGTCACTATTCATGATACTTTTGACGAATTAGACGATACGAATCAACAACACTTTATAACCAAGATTCGCGCTCTAATTTGTGAAGTTTATCAACTCCCTTACTTTAATGACTAAGCCATTTATTGTTAAGATGTAATTAAATTCGCATTATGGATAGAGATTGGTATTTATTTCTTTATTTTTTATGTATTTATATCTCTTATACTTCTCTCGTCTTGGGTGTTGTAGACATTGATTAATTTATTAGCCATTCAATTATTCTTGTTAAGATATTGATGTGGAAACTTATTTCTAAATAGATGTATTCATTTTGTTTTATTAAATCAAAGTGTAATTTCCTATCATTATTTACTATGGAAAATATAATGGATATAAATGGTATTTTTTATAGTGAATTCTCTCTTAATCAGAGCGATAAATTTCATATATGTTGTATCATATGTAAGTAGTGTTTGTTTTAATTCTATGATTGATGAAGCGGTGAGAAATAGTTGATTTAATAGAATGTATTCAAATTAAAGATGAATAGCGTTGCAGTATATATATATTTATTTGAAAACAAAAATTAAGACTACTCTCAATGCCATATAAGAGATTAAGAAAACATAATATGGAGTTGATGATAGTGATCATATTAGTACTGATTTTAACGTATTTTTTAGTTTGAAAAGTAAAGGAATAGAGATGGATGTTGAGATAGAGTTACAGATTACAGAATTAGAGGAAAAGATCACTAGAACTGAAGGTTTTATTCAAACACTGGTTCCAAGTGAGTATCTAACTAATGACTTTATTAAGGCAAATAAGAGAAGTGTTGCCAACATGAAAGTACGTATTGCTCTTCTTCGAAAGTACCATAAAGTATAATAAATCTGCGAGCCGTGTATAGATAAGTGACAATATAGTGTCTTTATTTTTGATCTGGTGATTTAGTTTTACTTTTGTTACCGAATCATGCGTTAAGTTCTGTTTACTCTTAAAATACAGGTTTATCTCTAAATATCCGGTTTAGACGACATCGATACAGTGATGATTTAACGTCTAATGAATCCGAGCGTAATTCCTTTTTTCGGCAACATTGACAATAATATGATCATAAATTAGTCCTAAATGTGTAAGCACATTTAGGACGAGACATTTTATACGAGTAATGCTCAATCAGATATGAAATAAAGAAAGGGATCGGTTGCAACCTAATAAAGCATTTAACCGACCACCACAAACTTTAAATTAATAAGACTTATTCAGGCAACCAGTCTACGATTGCTTGTCCAATTTCATCTGCACTGTCTTCTTGGATAAAGTGAGCACCAGATACGGTAACTTCTTGTAAGTTCGGCCAAGTGCGAACAAATTCTCGAGCATAGCCAACAAGAAATGCGCCAGGTTGTGCGTTAATAAATAACTTTGGTACGTCCGTTGAGTTTGCTAAATAGTTGGCATAGGCAACAACTAAAGCGACAGTATCCTCAGGCTGACCTGCGATTGGTAACTGTCTTGGGCCTGCTAATGTAGCTCGACGATCTTCACCTGCATTGGCAAAAGGTTTTCGATAAGCTTGATGTTCAGTGTCGGTGAGAGGGCGTAAAATGGCACTTGGCAATAATGTTTCGATAAAGAAGTTATCTTCTAAAGCCGCTTTATCTCCAGCCTCAGAACGTAGCATTTTTATTGGTTCATGCAGATCTTTGGGAAAGTGATCCCATGTAGGGAATGAGCAGACAATGGCTTCCATAAATGCAATACCTTTGATAGCCTCTTGATTATGGTTTGCCCAGTTGAAACCAACGCCTGATCCCCAATCATGCAGCACGAGTGTGACATTCTTATTAATACCTAAACTGGCTAAAAGTGCGGAAGTATATTTCGTATTCTCTGCTAATGAATAGTTGCCATCACAGGTATTATCGAGCTTATCACTGTCTCCCATACCAATCATATCAATGGCGATTAAGCGGCCTTTTCCTTCAAGATAAGGCATGACATTGCGCCAAAGGTAAGAAGAGGTTGGATTGCCGTGTAAAAATAGAATCGGGTCACCTTCACCTTCATCAATATACGCCATCTTTTTGCCAAGAACGTCTTTAAATTTCTTCTGATAATCCAACACTTCGCTATGATTCGTCATTTTCAAACTCCTTTTATATGATTGAGTCATACAATATCGCTATTTTTATATTATGTCTAGATTAATATATGACTTAGTCATACAATAGGGTCAATCTAGTGAGGAAATCGTACAAGATGAAAAATAGTCATTACTTAATGAATCTTATAGGCACATTTTCGACTAACGTTGATAGCCAAATACGAGAGAATATTGACTCTCTTAATAGTCATGGGATTAATCATGAGTCTGCCCTTGTGACGATTTATAATCACCCTGATGACAACATTAATACCTTGAGCAAGGTATTGGGTTTAACACACTCTGGCACCGTTCGGTTAATTAATAAGCTTGAGGGGTTAGGTTATCTTCTCCGTGTTAAATCGCAAAATGATGGTCGTAATATGACGTTGCAATTAACAGATACAGGTAGATCTCGGGCAGTTCAAGTATTAAGTAAAAGGGATGAAGTCACAAAAGCAGTAATTGATATGCTCGATGATGAGCAAAAATCTTCACTAACTTCAATTCTAGAATCAGTACTTGAAAAAATGACCAATAACACCGAGGAGGCACGTCGTACCTGTCGTTTATGTAATGAAGGTGTCTGTCGTAATGCCGGTTGCCCGGTGGAAAAGTCGATTAATTAGCTCTATCCGGCAAAAAGAGCAGCTTTTACGCTGCACAATATGATTTACGAATATATAAAATCGAGGCTTTTTTGTGGGAAGTTAATTAAATCTGGAAATAATTCAGTCATCTCACCGTTATATTTCAAAGATGTTACTTTGCTTTTAATGCAGGGGCATCGAAATGGATACCCGTCCAACCTTGCTGAATGAAGTTACGAATATTCGCATGATCGTGACCATCTGGATTTTTTAAAACATCATCACGGTAATATTGACCAAAACAAGCAAGAGTCGATGCTTCGTCTAACCTTTGGATTTGAGCAAATGCAAAGATCTTACAAGAACCGTTGTTTTGCCCTGCTTGGTTTTCAGTCTCACCATTGACAAATCTAGTGGGTGTAAATTCAAATTGTTCATCAATCACTTTCATCGTCTGTTCAAACATGACTTTATTGGGCGTCGTTGCCAGTAACGCTAGAAACTTATCCATTATTTTTTATCTCCTTTTGTGTTGTCTAGAGTCGATACTATAGCATTATCAAAAAAAATAATGATATCCCCTTCTTACTTGAAGCTGCTAGGTTGTTGGCTACGTTCGTTCGCATCAATCATATAGTCAGCTTATATTCATTGGCCTTACTCATTTACCGCCTATTCGTTACTCAAATTACTTTAGCTTTAGAAGAGGAAGTACGTTATTGACTAAGATAGTTAAATACAATTTTATTCAAGATCGGGTAAAACCTTGATCAATACGTGAATCCCTTTAAACTCAATATGATAAGGTTTATAGGTAAGGGTGAGGAGATAAAATCAGCATCAATAAGAGTGAGATGAATTGAGATAATATCTAGTCTAATAAGCTCGATTGTCTTTCCCTTCAACATAATAAAGTTGATATATAATTGGATAGTTAAATAAAAATGAAGTTATACAATAAGTCATGGAAACGATTATTAACCTTTGTCTGCTTGAGTGTCGGGATTATTTCGCACGCAACAGCAGAGACATGCACAACACCATTAGAGTTTAAAAAACAGATCCCGATGAATTGGGAGTATTCAAAGAGTACTCATGAGAACAAAAATAATTCAATAACGTTGGTTAATTTATGGGCGGTATGGTGTCCACCTTGTATTAAAGAGTTACCTATGTTGGATCAATTGAACAAACATTCCCATATTAATGTGGAAACCATTCATCTAGGTGGTAACTCAGAGAAAGTAACCCCACGCTTTATCAAGCTTAATATTGAAACGTTACCGGAGTATTCCGAGCCTGATTATAGCCTCTTAGATCGTTGGCTATTTAATGCGCTTCCTGCAACACTTATTGTTATTGACGGTAAGGTACGTTATCGACGACAAGGGTTAATTACCTCGACAGAAGAGCAGTTATCAACGTGGATGAATTGTTTAAACGCAGAAGAAAGTTAAAATGAAGCGTTGAATTGAGGTAATGGTAAAGTGACTTTTCACCATCTTTGAATCATAAATGGTCACTCTACTTTAATATTGAATTTAATTATACCCTTCATACTTGAAGTCGCTAGTTTGTTGGTCTCACTTGCTTGCCGCCTACTCGCAACGTCAATTACTTTGGGTATATATTATTATAATTAGTGTGTAATTGTTAGTTAGTGAAGCTTTTGCGTACCTTTACGAACTAAATCTTGACCAGTCTGAAAGATTTCTTCCGTAACCCAGCGACCTAATAACAGTTGGTGTTTATCATCGAGTACTGCCACAAAACGACGACCATCTTTATTGCTCGTTGCTAATGCAATACCTGCAACATTATTTAACCCGAGAGCACCATTTTCGATAGCAGTTAAAAATTCTTCCAGTTCATTAAGTGTGCTGATAATAATGTCATCATTTATCATTGTTCGTCTTTCCCATAAAAATTAATTTATTTGTCATCATTTTTTATACTCTACACGAGACTACATGGGAATTTCTAGCTTGTTTTATTGATAACGTTAAATTCACCTGATAATTATCGATTATATTTAAGCACAAGGTGTTGAGTAAACGACCTTTTCTCCGCTTTTATAATCATAAACTTCAGTAATACTATAATGGTTGACGTTTTTAAATTTATTGATGGCTAATCCGGTATCCGTTGTAATCGGGTGGCATAAGCTACTTAAATCAAAATGGGGTACGTCTTTTGGTTTTTCAGTATCAACATAATAAATATAGCTCATGTCTAACGTATCACCATTTAATGTAAATATTACGTTAGTAATCTCTGCCTTTGAATCACTTGAATGTGCAATATTGTCATAAATAACAATCGCTACCACATTCGCATCATATTGAGTTAATGTATATTGATCTTGGGCTTGAACACCGCCAGCAAAAAGCGCACTGCAAAATAATAAGGCTGAGATTTTTTTCATTATGAATAACCTAGTTAATTAATTGTTTTATATTTGATTAGTGCTTTCATATCACTGTTTTATTTTTGTAGAGTATGCTTTATCATTTTTATATACCTAAAATAATTGTAGTTGCTAGTCGGCGAACGAATGCGCCAACAACCTAGCGACTTCAAGTGTGAAGAGTATAGGTAACAACACGCTTTACATCTGTTGCATATTCTACCTTATCGATAAAGGGCTCTTTGATCTTATACATGATATAAGCAAATAGTTTCATTAGTATATCCACTTTTATCAAAATTACTGGTGATATCTACATCTAACTTGAAGCATATATCTTCTTATTGCTTTAAGTCGCTAGCCTGTTGGTGTTGTTTGTTCGACCTAATCACATAAACATTTATATTCATGGGGGCACTAGTTTGCCATCTACTCGCAAGTCTAAAATATTAGCTCTCTTTATTGGATCAAATTGATTGGATGTTGATTTGTTTTTAAAGTCGTTACTTTTTCTTACAATAATCTGACTATAAAACACTTTTTATTAACCAGATAACGTTTTAAATTACGCACTTTTCTTATTTAGTATTAAGTAATTTCAAAGGGTTTAATAAAAATGTTTTCTTCACTGCATGTCTCGTTAACGGCGATAAATAATAATAGGTACTTTCAGGCATTTAGCGTTATCGTTATAATTCTTGCAGCCGTCTCCATTGGTGCAAATACATTTGAGTTACCAAATGGTCTAAATTTAGCCATTTATTGGTTAGATCAGTTCATTCTGTTTTTTTTCTTAATTGAGATTATTATCAAGTTTTTCTCATACCAGAATAAAATTGATTTTTTCAAGAGTGGTTGGAACTGGTTCGATACGATTATTGTGATTGGTAGTTTGATTCCAACGGGTGGACAAGGGATATTAATTGCACGTCTTTTACGTGTATTTAGAGTTCTACGGCTCGTATCAGCCATTCCACAGCTTAAATTATTGATTAATGCATTATTTAAAGCGATACCAAAGATGGGGTATATCGCGGTCTTAATGTTTATTATCTTTTATATTTATGCTGTTATTGGCAGTTTATTTTTCTCTGATATTAATCCTGTATTGTGGGGGATGTTTCTATCTCAATGTTGACGCTATTTCGTGTATCAACATTTGAAGATTGGACGGATGTGATGTATGAAACCATGGTGGTCTATCCGATTAGTTGGATCTACTATCTGACATTTATCTTTTTAACCGCATTTGTATTTTTAAATATGATGATTGGTGTCGTCATTGAAACCATGACTGCTGAACATGCATTGGCGGAAGAAGATAAAGAGTCTGAACATCCGATTATGGCTCCAGATGAAGCTCCAAGACAAATATTTGCAACACATCAACAAGTTGAGTCATTACAACAAGAGTTACGCGAAATTAAAGCGTTACTAAAATCTAAGGTGTAAAGAAGACAATTTACTCAGAATAATACCAAGAATGAGAAATTAACTTTATTTTTATACTTGCAAAAAACCATAAACCCCTCAATACTGTATAAATAAACAGTGATGAGGGTTTGTTATGTTTGTAGGTAATAAGAGAAAGAAATTATTAATTGAGCAATCGACTGAGATTATGTCAGGGATTTTAGATCGTTTACTTTTAACCAATGTCGGTGATTGTTCTGTTATTGTGGACTTTAATGTGACAGGACGCGGAATTGTACGTAATTTACAATTAAGTGTGTTGATTGGTCATACTCAAGTAACCAAAACTTGCTTTTCTTATATGCATCACGCATCTGGAAATTTTCAATTAATTAAATCTATGAATTCTAACCTATCTGAATCAGATGCAATTACTTTGATAGAATATTGCGGTCAATTAACTGATGAAGGGATTAGTAAACTAGAAGTCAGGATGAAAGCGGCGGCATAGGTGATATTAACGAATACTTTCTCGTTACTGATGTTAGTGGGCTTTAGCTGGTATGTTAGTATTCTCCCTTCCATTTTATCTTGTTTTAAAAATGGAAGGGGAGAGACCTAACTCGTTTTTATTGGAATGACTAATTAATAAACATAGTTTAATGAAAGGTACGCAGAATCATCATTATAATCGCCATTATTTAGATGCTTCCAAGATAACTGGCTGGTTAATTGGCCGGTTTTATAAGCAACACCTAAGTCAGAAATAACGGTGCTATCATTATCTTCAGCGGAAATTTGGTTACCGGCTACTGAAGTATAATAATTATTGTTATTTGCTAAGTTATACATATATGTTGCGTTCAATACCGGTGATATTACGGCTTGGTTACTTAATAGGAAATCTTTTTTATAGCGTAATTCTGCACCTACTTCTGATTTTGAGTAGTCATTCATCTCATGCTCATAAACACCGTAAGTGGCAAAATTGTCCATAGTACTCAATGAGTAGTTATAGATCCCTTTTACAATCATATTGCCCGCGTTATTCATATCGACGTTATACCCAACCGCGGTGCGAACATTGAAGCTGTTACCATCGGTTGAACCCGCTGAATCAATATCATAATTAGTATAAGCATAAGTCGCATTCGCTTCGACGAAAAATGACTTAACTAAATCCTGCTGCAAATACACGGTAAAGGCATAGTTATCCGAGCTTGAGTCTGTTGTAATACTGTTGTTATAGTCTGTGCTATTGTAAGCATAAGTAAATGCTGCACCGACTTTGCCTGATAATCCCATGTTCATATCTGCGCCAACAGTCACACCAGAGGTATAAAAATCGGTGTGTTGAGTATCACCGCTTTGTCCGCCTTTACGGTAGTTAAGCCTAACCCAAGCTGAGGTTTTGTCACCTTCTACAATTGCACTGTTGCGTTCGCTGATATTACTATTGATCATATCAAGCATGTAAGCGTTGGTTTGAAGTTCTGTACGTGCCGTATTGATTGATGCAGATTGAGTACCAGCAAGCGACTGATTTTCTGCGGCCATAACAGCATCCTCTTCACTCATTACGGTAATATTGCCTTGACCATCATTAACAATCACTGCGTCTTGTTGAACTGAATAACCTAAATAGTTTCCCGCACTGACATTTGTTACAGAAGCGACACCATAATCATTTGCGCCGACCTCTTTACGGATAATGCCATTATTGGTAAATGAATGGGTCACACCATTTGATGTATAAGAAACCCCTTCTTGGCTGCCATAGATGAATTGGTCGGTATCAATTTCTGAATTTTCATTACTATTTACTTCAACGGCTTCATTATCAATAGTAACCAGATTTCCAGTTACACCAATATTGATTGCACCGTCATTAATAAATTCACCATCAGCCTGACTGTTATAATTAACCGCAGTCGCATGTGAGCCTGTCACGTTAATTACACCATCTGTAGTGTTCGTTGCTGTACCATTATTGATATTAATCGCTACAGATTGACGACCCGAAGCATTGATGACACCGCTATTTTCTACAGTGCCGTGTGTAATAGTCATCGGTGAATTTTGGATAGAATTAACAAGCTCTCGTAGCTGGCTTAAATAGTTCTGCTTTTCAATCATTGTGATGTGATCATCAGAGGATATTTCTTCAAGCGTAGAAATTAGCTCTTTGATATTATCACCGTGATTGTTAGCAATAATGGATGCATAATCTCTGCTTTGTACACCAGCCTGCATGCCAATAGAGCCAGTACCGTTTGCATTGATTTCTCCATCGTTAATCACTTTTGTTGGGGTTGAGATATAACCATTTGTTTGATTCATTGCTGTATCGGTTGAAAGCATGGCAATTGAGTCATCACCATTGGCATTAATGGTTCCATAATTTGTGACATTCGAGATGCTATCGATAGAAACAACATCACCGTTTGTATCTGTAATAACACCATCTTGTGAAATTGTACCTAACTCAACAGTGGTGGTTTCTGGTGACATTGGCAATCGTTCATTTTGAGTTACTACCGTTTTTGTAATAATACCATTTTTATCAATATGAATTTCAGTAGGAGTAGAGCCATCAGTCGTAGTTGAATGCAGTTCTAATTCACCAGCATTATTATCAATAATAGATTTTAATTTTTCAGATAGGCTCTCATTATCAATGAATTGATTGATTAGTAGTTTGAAGCTTTTAGCTTGAGCGGTTGAGAATTTTGGCGCAGTTAGAATATATTGAGTACCATCAGCTGAAGTTAATAATGTGCTATTTGTACTTGATACAGCTTGAACACCCACGCCATTATCATTATTGACATCAATAGTTCGATGCTTAGAGATCTCTTTCTCTTCATCTTTAACTGTCATTGGACGGTTTTTAATGATCTCTAAGATAGGTTCAAAGTTTGGTGTTTCATCATTTTCATTATTTGAAGAGAGACTAGTTGCAAACGCAGAGGTAGAAAGAAGAGTCGTAATAGAGATAGCAAGTAGTGATTTTTTAAGTAGCATAATGGCTCTCAACAAACAGGAATAATTAATAAATGAACAACTCAATCCATTGGGAAGGCAGACATCTATCTGATAAGTGAATTATAGCTATTTGCTTTATTTATGATGCTGGTAATTATTCTAGTTTTACAGTTATTGGTGAATTATTTCTCAATTAATTGAGAAATGGTCGAGATATCTAACGAATAGGCATAGCAGGGATTGAATTAAATCGATGAGGTTAGGAGATAAATAAATGGTCTTAGCGAGATAAGGGCTAAGACCTAGTATTACTGGTTATTATCGTTTATTTTGATACCGTATCAATAGGTAATAATTTATCTGCTCCCCATTCACTCCAACTTCCATCATAGACTTTGATGTTATCAAAACCCGCGATATCTGCCGCTAAAGCCAAAATGCAAGCCGTTACACCTGAACCACAACTAAAAACAAACTCGCCTGGCGTCGGGACGAGTTGATGAAATATCTCTTTGAGTTTTTCAGTTTCTAGTAATTGCCCATCATTGATTAAAGTTGCATAATGAAGATTCAATGAATTTGGGATATGTCCACTTCGCATATTTTCTCTTGGTTCTTTCATTTGGCCACTAAAACGTCCATAACCTCTAGCATCGACAATTTGAGTCTCACTATTTGAGAGAGAATTTAAGACATACTGTTTATCAACGAATAAACCTTTATCTTTTGATGCTGTGAAATCACCCGTTATTGTTGTTTGGGCGTAATCTGGCTCAACAGAAAACCCTGCATTTATCCAAGCAGGTAATCCACCTTGTAGAATAGCGACTTGATTAAACCCTAATGTTTTGAACATCCACCAAGGCCGAGCAGCTGAAAATAGTCCTTGTTTGTCATAAACGATAACAATTGAATCTTGATTAATGCCCAGTGCTTTGACTTTCGCTTCAAAAATAGTGGGAGAGGGCATCATATTTGGGCTTGTTGCCTCTGTATCTACAATTTCCTTGTTAAAATCAAATCGTTTCGAACCAGGGATCACGCCTTTTAATTGCTTTTCTGCGTCTACTGTTGGATCTTCAGTTGTCGCATCAAGAATGATAACGTTAGGATTATTAAGGTGCTGGTGGAGCCACTTAGATGAAACTTGATGGATGTTGTTTGGAAGAGTTATCAGTGCCGTCATAGATATTAAATCCTTATCTTTGTTATGTACTTATTATACTCTTTATTTCACGGTGTTTTTTATTATTCATTGATGTTAGTGTAGAGTATTGTAACCAGTTAAGAGAATTAAGTTTCCAACAGAGTGTGAGTTATGAGTGTTCTATCATCTTATTACTTGAAGTTTTGAGGGGTTTATCTGCATTTTTGTTTAATGGCTATATTATTTGTTGATTTTTACAGCGCTCATACATAAAAACTTTTTAACTAAATTATTTTTAAGCGAAAGTATTTTTAAACTAGACTATGAGTAAAGCACCTTAAAGATAAAGAAAATGTTAAATATAACGATTATTGCAACACTCTCGATTTTTTCTATGGTGATATTTCCACCATTTCAAGGCGTACTTAATGGTAGAGTGATTAATTTCGGTTATTCATTTCTATTTCTGCCACCTTTTGAGTATGCAACTGTTAATGTGACATTCTTAATACTTCAATGTAGTGTTGTTATTATTGCCAGTGGTCTTTGGTATTTACACCGTAAAAATTTTTAATTTATTATGATGTTTATATGGTGACGGATTTATAATGAGGGGTACTCCTTGTTTAATATTTTGTTCTTCATATAGGGAATCGTGATGAATTACTCTCAATAGATTCTTCAATGATATTGTGTAAAAGTAATATATCCATACCATTGATTTTAATTATATTATCTAGCTCTAGTTCATGAAGAGTTCGGCCGACAGTTTCTCTGTTTTTCAATAAAATAGCCGCTAATAGTTTTCTTGATATTCTGATTATTCGCCCTTCAGGGTGTGTTGTAGAAAATGATTTTCTTGCTAAGTACAATAGTATCTCTAATATCTGCTGTTTTGTTGATTGAGTTTGAAGCATTGACACACGATGACATAAACGTTGTTTTTTATGAATAAAAGAAGGTAATAAGGCTTTTAATAGACTTAGGTTATTTAATATAGTAGCTGCTTGAATTTCTAATATAATACATTCATCCAGAGCTCTGGCGTTTGCGATATGTCGATTATCATCAATTAATGATTCTTCTCCAAAAAGCTCATAACGAGAGAGTATATCAAGGATAATACTATCTTTTTCTTTAAATTCACCGGTAAAAAATATTACATTTCCGCTTAAGATAATAGATAAAGAGTTTAATTCTCTTCCTTTTATAATAACCTCATCACCTTTATGATATTTTTTGATGACACCATGATTCTTTAAGTTGGTGATATCCAATCTGCTAATCTCTTAATATTCCCTAATGAATATAAATTTAGTTCAAGTTGCATTAATTATTGAAACTAAGAGTATTTAATCGGTATTATTTACTATATATGCTGAAAATGTCGCAGAATTGAATGGCTACTTTGTTGTTGATAAGTATTTACGATCAAATAATAGTTGAGGAATTATTCATTTCCACCTAATAGCAACTTCAAGTAAGAAGGGTATAGCTAAAGTTTAACGGGTAACAACTAGATTGAAAATGTCGATATTAGCCGTTTAGTGACGAGAACGATGAGCTTATTAATCTAGGGGAGTATTAACAAGAGGTTAAAAAGGCATTGTTCTAAAGTTCTAGACTCAAGAGCAATGCCTTAATACTATTTTGTTACTTTATGGGTAACCTGTATTTATTCTGTTTATATTATTTGATTTTTGCTTCTAGACCAGAAAGAACACGCAATTGTTCAAATACAGAACTCCAATCTTGACGGCCACGACCTGCTGCAGATGTCATGCTATAAAGTTCGCGAGAAGCCGCACCACATGGCATTGGTACTTTTACTTGGTTAGCTAAATCTAATGCGATACCTAAATCTTTGTGTGCTAGGTCAACCATAAATGCAGGTGTTAAATCACCAGCAAGCACTTTATTAGGCCATGTTG
This sequence comes from Vibrio sp. SS-MA-C1-2, assembly GCF_021513135.1. Classification (NCBI taxonomy): domain Bacteria; kingdom Pseudomonadati; phylum Pseudomonadota; class Gammaproteobacteria; order Vibrionales; family Vibrionaceae; genus Vibrio; species Vibrio sp. SS-MA-C1-2. The sequence continues at coordinate 2,481,981 of NZ_CP090981.1, read as the reverse complement.
TCGTAAAGTGACCATTGTTCGCAGGCGTACCTTTCATTACACTTAACGATGTTTCAAAGTCTAGGCCAATCGCTTCTGATAGTGTTGCTGCTTCAGCCGATAATGCATTCAGTGCAATACTCATGTAGTTATTGATGATTTTTACACGAATACCTTTACCTGGGCCGCCAGCATCAATCGTTTCAGAACCCATACAATCAAATAGAGGTTGCGCACGTTTGATTTGTTCTTTTGTACCACCTGCAAGAATCAGAAGTTCACCACGAACCGCGTGATCTGATGTACGCCCTACTGGTGCTTCCATCATAGAGAAGCCTTTTGTTGTTAGGTCGTTAATCAACTCATCAGTTTCAAACGGGTGAATAGTTGACATATCAATAAGTAGAGATGATTTACTCATTGTAGAAAGAATACCATCTTCATTATTAATAATGTTCTTAACCAGTGTTCCGTTCGGCAACATTGTAATAATAAACTCAGAGTCAAGAGTCGCTTCTGCTGGTGATGCTGCTGCAATTGCACCTAGTGCCACTAACTGTTCTACGGCGTTTTTATTAATATCAAATACTTTAACACTATGGCCAGCCTTAATTAGGGTAGTTGCCATTGGTGTACCCATTTGACCTAGACCGATAAAACCTACTGAAGACATGATTTATTCCTTTATTTTTATATGATTCAAAACTTGTGGCTAATTATACCTAAATTTAAAATTGTAATGATGACGAATGTCACATAATGTTTATTTTTGTTGTTTATTGTCTATTTGTTAAGGTTGGGTATAGTTCTTCCTTATTGATCGTTATGCAGGTGATAGCGATTACAATTGACTTTTTTCCCATTTTGTTTTCTATTTCTGTGTTTTATTTAAATTTTTTGGTGTTTTATATTTTGTTTTGTAAGGAATTCTGATCTTTAATCACAATTAAATCAAACATAGATCACAATTCTGTTTAAGTTAGTACTAAAAACGACAAAAGTGGACAGAATGGAGGGGTTTGTCACAGAATATATAAAGATAGATTGGTAATATTCAAGCCACATAATAACAAATTCAAATAAATGGCTCAAATAAGAGGTTTCTATGTGTTTTTTACTAATGTGTTGTAACGGTAAAATTACATATAAACATCTTAATGCTGATATATCTTCATTAGTAAGATAAGGGAACTATCATGTTTAACAAAATTGCAGATACGCTAAATATAATCAATGCGCCCCTTGCTAAACTTACCTCTAAAATTAGTGGTGTTTTGCTTTTAATTATGACGGTTATCGTACTTCTTCAGGTGGGGTGTCGTTATATCTTCAACTTACCATTGAGTTGGACCGATGAAGCCTCCCGTTTTTTAATGATCTACATGACGTATCTCTGTCTGCCGATTATCTATCTTCAAGATAAAAATATCGCCATGACCTTTATTACTGACAAAGTGAAAGGCTCTCGCGTTTATCACTTGATGATGATCTTTACCCATGTGCTTAGCTTAATCTTATTCTTTGTTTGGATTAAATTTGGCATGGTGTTTTTTGAAACCGGTGCGGTGAGTGCCAACAGTTTACCTATCCCAATGTACGTGGTGTATATCATTCCACCGGTGATGTTAGGGGTGTCATGCCTGTACGCAGTCCAAAAACTGTGTATTTCTCTCGATTTATTTATTCATTTTAATAAATCAAAAGAACAATTTGTTGCTAACGTCGCTAAGTAGGGTTTTATTATGGTTTCTCCAATTTTCATTCTTTATTTTTTATTCTTTTTACTTGTCGGTGTGCCGGTTATTTTTGCACTGGGTTTATCCCCGATTATTACCTTTTTCCAGAATGACCAAGTGCTCTTTATTAACATGCTTTACCAGCGTTTATATTCTGGTTTAGATAACTTCTTATTACTTGCATTGCCGTTCTTTATGTTGGCGGGTGAGTGCATGTCAAGCGGCGGTATTACGCCTCGTATCATTAGTTTTGCCCAGACCCGTGTTCAACACATGAAAGGGGGATTGGGTCATGTGGTTATCTTGGCATCGACCCTGTTTGGTGCACTGACAGGCTCCGCGGTGGCCGCAACGTCAGCGATTGGTAATATGTTGATCCCAGAGATGACAAAGTATAAGTATGACACGGCTTACTCTGCGGCATTAACGGCGGCGGCAACGGTACTGGGAACGATTATTCCTCCATCGGGTATCATGCTGATTTATGCCTTTGTGATGAACACCTCGGTGGCGGCGATGTTCATGGCCGGTATCGTCCCGGGACTGATTTTCTGTCTTGGTCTGATGGTGGTGAACCGGATTCAAATTACCAAATTCCCGGATGTTCAGCCGATTGAGCGTGCAACCAAGCTTGAACGTAAGCAGAGTTTGCAGATGGCTATTTTACCCTTAATGACCCCAGTGATTATTTTGGGTGGCATTTACGGGGGGATCTTTACGCCAACAGAAGCTGCCGCGGTTGCCGTGCTGTACGCCATCTTCTTGTCTGTTTTTGTTTTAAAAGTGACCAACTTAAAAGCAACGTACGCCCTATTTGCAAAAGTGGCGGTCAATGCGGCCGCGGTACTGATTATCGTGGCGGCGGCGAGTGGGTTTGCATCGGCGATTAGTTTCTCGGGTATCTCGAAAGACGTGGCTGACTTCTTTAATGGCATTACTGATAACCCTTACTTACTGTTCTTCATCATCAACATCTTCTTGTTTGTGGTGGGCATGTTCTTGGATGCGGGCCCAGCGATCTTAATCTTCGCCCCAATCATTGCCCCAATCATGATCAATGCCGGGATTGACCCTGTGCACTTTGGTGTGGTGATGGTCTCTAACTTATCAATCGGTTTAGCAACCCCCCCGATGGGCTTGGTGTTGTTTGTTGCCTCGGGGGTCTCCGGTGTCTCACTGCAGAAGATATCGAAAGCGATTATCCCGTTCTTAATTGTCGAGTTTTTAATTATCTTCCTACTTTCATTCTTCCCTCAATTAGTGATTGGGCTGCCGAAGTTGTTAGGTGTGATGTAATCAATTTAATTTTCAATCGTGATACGGATTTTTTTTAAAGGACAATAAAAATGAAAAAGACATTATTAGCCGTTGCAGCCACCACCCTGTTAATGGCAGGCGCGGCCAATGCAGCCAAATATAAGCTAACGGTTCCCCACGTGACCAACTTAGACGGGTATAACCACCAGTCGCTGCTTGTGTTTAAAAATTATGTAGAAAACCGCTCAAACGGTCAGATCCAAGTGGATATTTACCCATCAGGCCAGCTTTGTGGTACCGCCAAAGAGTGTTTAGCGGGTGTGCAAGCGGGGATGTTTGATTACTTCCAAACCACGGTGCCAGAGCTCGCGTATTACTGGGAGCCAATGAGTGCATTGGATTTACCTTATATTTTACCCAACGATCGCGTTGCTGAGTGTGTTTATAACAACGATGAGTTTGTCGGTGAAATGCGTGGCAAGTTACTGCAAAAAATGCCGAATGTTCGTTTAATGATGGTCTCTAACTCAGGCGGCTGGCGTAACATTGCCACCACCAAAAAAGAGATCCACTCTCCTGCGGATGTTGAAGGCCTGAAGTTACGTACCGTGCCGGCACCCATCCAACAAGAGCTTGTGAAGCAGTTGGGCGGCGCACCAACCCCTATCGCGTGGCCAGAAGTGTATACCGCATTGTCAACGGGTGTCGTGGATGGCACCAAAAATGGCATTACAGACATCGTGATGAACCGTTTCCAAGAGAGCTTAAACTACATCGTGCTTGATGGTCATGCCTACATGGGCGGGGCATGGGTCTTCAATAACGCGAAATTTAACGCTTTCCCGGATGAGTTGAAAAAAGTGGTTATCGACGGCGCAGCGGCACAGAACCAGTACCTGCGTGCTTACCCTAAACACCAAGAATTTGAAGCTTACGAAGAGTTCCGTAAAGCCGGGGGTAAAGTCTATAACCCAACAGCCGAAGAGCGTGAAGCCTTTAAAACGGCGGCAAAACCGGTTCGTGATTTCTTCTTAGAAGAGTCGGGTGCTGAAGGCGCGGCATGGTTACAACGCGTTGAAGATCAAATTGGCTTGTGTGAAGCGAAAATCCAAACCTCATACGATATCCAAACAAAATAGCGACGTGTTATTCGTCCTGTAACAATAAAAATAATAAGCAATAGGGCGCCATCACACAGCGAGGGTGCCCACTTTATACTCAGGTTAAACGAGTAGAGTGACTAAGGAATAAACAGTGAAACTATCTTATAGCGACAACCACCTCACCATCACCCATAAAAATAACACCGTATTTAGCCACTCAACTGACGCGCCAGCGATCTTCTTGGGTGTCGGTGAAGGTAACTTCGATATGTATCGTGGTAACTTTGACATCACAGACTACGTGGTTGAGCGTACCGCTTTGCGTCAATTTAAAGTGGAAGAAATTGAGAATGATGGCAAAGTAAGCTACAGCATTTCATTTTTTGCAAACTCAAACGTTGCGTTGAATCTTCTGGTGTCTGAAACCAAAGAAGAGCGCCTAAAAGTGGCGTTTGAAGCGGCTGATAAGACCTTTAACCGTTTTTGGTTCCGTGTTGCTGCAACAGAAGAGGAAAAAGTCTTCGGTTGTGGTGAGCAGTTAACGTATTTCAACCTGCGCGGTAAAAACTTCCCACTGTGGTCTTCTGAGCCGGGTGTGGGTCGTAATAAAAATAGCTATGTGACATGGCAAGCGGACGTTCATGATAAAGCGGGCGGTGATTACTACAATACTAACTACCCACAGCCGACCTTTGTGTCCGATAAGAAGTATTTCTGTCATTTAGAAACCACCGCCTATGCCGACTTTAACTTTACCAATGACGGCTTCCATGAGCTGCAGTGTTGGGACATTCCACAATACTTATTGCTTGGCAGTGAAGAGACCTTTGTTGAATTAATGACCAATATTACTGACCACTTTGGTCGCCAGCCTGCATTGCCGGATTGGGTCTATAATGGCGTCATCCTTGGTATTCAAGGGGGCACTGACCTGACCTTTGAAAAGATCCAACAAGCAAAAGACGCGGATATTGAGCTAGCTGCAGTGTGGAACCAAGACTGGCAAGGGATCAAGATGACGTCGTTCGGTAAGCGTCTTCAGTGGGATTGGCAGTGGAACAAAGCGTTGTACCCTGAGCTTGATACGAAGATCCACCAACTTAAAGAAGACGGTGTCCGTTTCTTAGGTTACATCAACCCGTATGTACTGGAAGATTTCCCACTTTATAACGAAGCCAAAGCCTTAGGGTATTTAGCGACCAAAGAAGATGGCTCGAAATATGTGGTCGATTTTGGTGAGTTCTACTGTGGCGTGGTTGATTTTACCAACCCGGATGCATGTGAGTGGTATAAAGGGGTGATAAAAACCAACATGATCGATTTCGGCCTAGACGGTTGGATGGGTGATTTTGGGGAATATCTGCCAACAGATTGTTCATTAAGCAACGGCGTGAGTGCAGAAATTGAACATAATAAATGGCCATACCGTTGGGCAAAAGTACAGCACGAAGCGATTGAAGAGTCAGGTAAAACCGACGATATTCTGTTCTTCATGCGTGCAGGCGGTGCGGGCATTCAAGGTTACTGTCACACGTTATGGGCGGGCGATCAGTCTGTTGACTGGTGCATTGATGATGGGTTAGCGTCAGTGATCCCAGCTGCGCTCTCTTCAGGCCTAATGGGGAATGGTATTCACCACAGTGACATCGGTGGTTATACCACACTGCACGGCATGAAGCGTGATAAAGAGTTGTTGCAACGTTGGTTCGAGATGGCGGCATTTACCCCGATCATGCGTACCCATGAAGGTAACCGTCCGGGTGATAACCACCAGTATGATACCGATGCAGAGACGTTGGCGCACACGTCACGCATGAGTAAAATGTATAAGCACCTTAAGCCTTACATTAAAGCTGCCGTTGAAGAAAATGCAGCCAAAGGTATTCCGGTTCAGCGACCACTGTTCATGCATTATGAGCAAGATAGTGAAGCGTACGACATTAAGTTTGAGTACCTATTCGGCCGTGATCTACTGGTTGCCCCGGTTTATAACCAAGGTGAAGTGGAAAAAGCGGTTTACCTGCCTGACGATGAGTGGGTTCATGTTTGGACTGGCGATACTTACACCGGTGGTCACATCACGGTTGATGCCCCAATTGGTCAGCCTGCGGTATTCTACCGTAAAGACAGTGAGCATGTTGAGTTGTTTAAAGCGTTGAACAATATCTAATTGTTACACTATCAACAGATGTAAAACCTAAAACCTAAGAGTTAAAAAAGACCAGCGAGAAGTGATCTCGTTGGTCTTTTTTATTACTTAATTTTAATTAATTACCTATATTATATTTTTTAATTTTCCGCCAGAGCGTTGTGCGGCTTACATTGAGCGCATTAGATATCTCATTTATTTTCCCGTCGAATACTTCCCAAGCATGCTTAATGGCATCTTTTTCAATTTCTTCCAAAGATTGAATTTTTTTACTGAAATTAGCATTATCTTCAATGTTATCACTGAGTTCTTGAGGGATATCTTTCATCGTAATAATATCCTCTTTTCTATTGAGTAAGAGTTTCTCAACTTTATTTTTGAGTTCAGATGAATTTCCGTACCATGTGAAACCCTTTAAACTCTCCATTGCATGGTAATCAATATGAATAGAAGTATTGTGCTTTCGGTTATACTCATTGATATGATTATCAACGAGATATTGGATATCTTCTCTTCGTTCTCTTAATGGTAGGATTTCGATATCATTTGAAGTCAGCTCATAATATAGTTGTCGGCCAAAAATTCCTTTTTCGACGTAAGAGTAAAGATCGATGGTTGTACTGGTGATTAAATTTAACTTCACAGGAATTAAGCGTTTGCTGTTTCTGCGTGAGATTAAACCTGTTTTTAGGTAATTTAAAAGTGCGATTTGAAGCTCTTGGGAAATAAATTCGATGTTTTCGAGATATAAAGTGCCAGTATGCGCCAGTTCTAACTTAGACGTCGAGCCATGACTCTCATCGCTGCCTAATATATTCTCTATAAGCACTTCAGGATCATAATTTTTGCAGTTTACAATAATAAAAGGGCCACTTTTAAATGGGCTTTCATTGTGAATGGCCATCGTGAAATCAAGTTTGCCAACCCCTTCTTCACCATTAATAAAGATAGGTAACCCTGTTTTTACACTGCGCTTTGCTATCGTAATAATGCGTTTAATCGATTTGGACTGAGAAACAATATTGTCAAAAGTGAAATTGGCTGAGTTACCTATTTGTCTCTGTGCTAATTGACGGATCTTTTCCATGGGATGAATGAACATTAATACTGCATCATGCGATAGTGTATGGATAGTAATGAGTAATTCAATAAAACGATTACCTACTTCAACTGTCGTTTGTACTCTATGGACTGTTATTTTTTCTGCTATATGATGGGAGATATTAGGTGGAAATTTAATTATATCTTGATAGTTTTTATTGATGATTTCGTTCTTTTCTACTTGTATTAAACCTTCAGCTTGCTTATTTATTGAAATGATTTTACCATTATTATCCCAAGTGATGAGACCATCATCGATATATTCTAGGATAGAATTGTATTCACTAGAAAACTTATTACTCGATACTCTTTCAAATTCCAAATCAAGAGATAGTGATACCTCTTTTGCACAGGAAGAGATAATAGTGATATTTTCTTGGTTAAAATGTTCATTTCTCGAAAAGAGGAAGATAATACCTTCATTTTTTCCAGTTTGGGAAAAAAAGGTGATGCACAAGACGAGTAGGGGTGCAGTGCTTTTTTGTAATGCTCTGCAGCAAATACTTTTTCTGATTCATGTGATTGAATTGCCAGGTTAATACTATTCGTTCCTACTTGTCCTTCATTAAAAAATGTTCCAATTTTAAAGCCCAGTTGCTCTAGCTCTGTTGTGATATTTCCATTTCCAGATAGGTGCATAATACAACCATAAGCATCAGTCATACCAATAGCGATTTCGGATGAAAGTGTATCTAACGTATTATCAATAATGGGGGATACAATGGAGGTAATTAAATCATTTTTTCTTTGAATTGAACTTAAAGTATAACCACTTGCCGACTGAGGTTTTGTCCATTTATAGGCATTGGACTGTTGGTGGCAACGTTCCCATGATGAGACAATCGCAGTAAAAGAAAAGTCAGGAGAGACCCAATGATGCTTTTGGAAAAAGTCCCAACGTGTATGAGTTTCATCTAAAGTGGTACTTTTTATCATATGGATTCTTACTTCGTCATTTCACATTTATGACTTATTATATAATTATTTTTTCCTTACTGACATAATTACTCTTTGATAAGAGAGATTAAGTTGCTATACCTTTCATACTTGAAGTCGCTAGGCTGTTGGCTGCACTTACTCGCCGCCGACTAGCAACTCCAATTATTTTAGGTATAAGTTAGCTTAATCCGGTTGGTTAAACTGTATTGTTAATATAATAACACCTTGTTAACTATGGAAGGTTAACAAGGTGTTTTGTTATCAACTTTTAATCAGTATTAAATTAAAAGCTAATATTTTTATATATTAACATGCAGCCTAAGAATAATAAGAATAGATGAACAATTTTATGATAATCAATCTTATATTTTTGTAAAAGGTGATATCCGATCATACCAAGTGCTAATCCAACTGCAAATGCAGGGAGTGCCGAAGTAACATGAGAGATAACTTCCTCTGTAATTAACCCTTCATTCCAAAAACCAATGTTAGCGCCAATCATTTGTAACATAAAGAAAAAGGCTAATGTCGATTTTGTCTGATCAGCACTCCATGGTTGCATTGAAGTATAAGCAATGACTGGTGGACCTGATTCACCGACACTGGCTCCTAATACACCAGATGTAAAACCTGCACCGACTGTAATTGGCATTGATGCTTTTTGAAATAAAGGCTTAGTTGAGCGCATAGAATGGATGCTTGATGCAACTAATACACCGCCCATGGTTAATAAAATATATTGTGAAGGCATGCTAGCGAGTAGCTTGGCGCCAACAAAAGAGGCTGGAATTGAGCCGGCAAAAAGGATTAAGCCTGTTTTTATCTCAATTGAAGCTCGCATTTTCCATACGATAGGTAGTGTGACTAACCAACCAAATATACCTGCAATAGGTACAGCGGTTTGAGCGCCAACAAGAATAGAAAGAAGAGGCACTGAAACTAGAGCAGAACCAAATCCCGTTAACCCTTGAGTAAATCCTGCAAGGGCGATGATCATCGAAATTAAAATTATTGTGGTATCCATATCAAATTTTTATAGTTGACTTTTTGTAGGGGTACTATATTCCAATGATAATTAATTACCACAACATACGTCACATTTTGTCGTTTTTTGTGGTTTTTAGTATTTTATAGTTCTTTTTTGTGATGTTTACCCTATCCCTCTGGGTACCACTTTAGTATAGTAAGGTTGTGCGTAATTAGGTATGAAATACTAATAAACAACTGTTTTTAGTTGGTATTTGTATTTTATGTTTATGTTGAATTATGTTTGTTTTTGTAAATTTGCGAGGGTAGGATGGATAACTTTCAAGTAGGTAATGAATACCTAGAAAAGGATAAAACTGGAAAACATACAGATGCAAGAGGAACAGAACCTTTTGATAAAGTCTATGGTTTAGGTTATGAAGTGGGTCATGAAGATTGGTCGCCGTTTCCAAGGGTGAACTATTTAAGACAAACCTTTTTAGATCGCTCTTATGATATTGATGTTGAGCGTTTACGATTGATCACTGAGTCTTATGAACAAAATGAGTCTTTACCAAAAATATTACAATGTGCTTATGCATTCGAAAATATATTGTTAAATTCGTCACTTCATATTTATCCTGAAGATTTAATCTTAGGCGAAATTGCAGCACCAGCGAAAGCATCACCAATTTATCCAGAATTCTCAGTGGATTGGATCATTGATGAAATTTTAAACTCACCATTTGAAGAGCGATCTAATGATCAGTTTTATATAAAAAGTGATCAAGATAGAGAAGAAATACTACAGCTGTGTGAGTACTGGAAAGGTAAGAGCGCAAATGAGTTCATTACTGCCCACCTAGATGAGGACCAAAAGAAAGGTTCTCATATGGGAGAAAAGGTTTTTCAGACCAATAATTATCATTTCGCGGGTATTGGCCACTTTGCGATGGATTTCAGTAAGTTAATGTCTTTAGGTTATAAAGGGGTTATTGACCAAGCCAAAGGTGCATTTAGCCAGCTTTCTAAACAAGATCCCGATTATAGTGAGAAACGAGATTATTATAAAGCGACCCTCATTTCACTTGAAGCGGCAGTAAAATATATTACGCGTTATGCCCTACTTGCAGAAGATCTGGCTTTTGCAGAGCAAGATGAGATTAGAAAACTTGAACTACAGAAAATATCCACGAACTGTTATCAAATCGCATCGGGAATACCACAAACGTTTTGGCAAGCCGCACAATTATTTAATTTTGCAGTAACAATGACTCAAATTGAGGGTAACGGACACTCTATTTCTTATGGTCGAATGGATCAGTGGTTGTATCCTTTCTATGAGAAAGATATTCAAAGTAATAGCACAACAAAAGAAGAGGTCCTTGAGATCCTTGAGGTGCTATATGTGAAGATGAATAATCCGACAAAATTAAAAGATAAAGGTACGGTTAAAGTTCGTAATGGTCGCGGATTTGGCGGGGAAAGTTTAACCATTGGCGGGGTTGATGAACAAGGAAATGACGCCACAAATGATCTAACCATGTTGTTGTTAGAAGCTTCTGCACATACTCGTATGATGAATCCATGGGTATGTCTTAGAATTCATGAAAATACACCTTACGAACTAAAGATTAAAACGGTTGAATGTATTCGTGCGGGTTATGGTCATCCGAAGTTATTTAATGATGGGCCAGCAATTAAAGCCATGATCGGGAAAGGTGTAACTGTAGAAGAGGCACGTAATTATGCTGTTGTTGGTTGTGTAGAGCCAACCATTCCAGGTAAAGAACATGGTTGGCTAGATGCCGGCTATGTGAATACGGTTAAAGTGATGGAGATGGTCATCAATGGTGGACGTGTATTATCTGGCCCGAATGCAGGAATGCAATTGGGCCCAGATACTGGAAGCTTGGAAACTTATCGTACTTTTGATGAAGTATTAGAGAGTATAGATAAACAATTTTCTTACTGGTGTGATCAGCTCTGTAGTTGCCTAAATATAACAGATAAAATTCATCGCCAAATTAAGCCAACACCGTACATCTCAGCATTTTTTGAAGGATGTATTGAGTCTGGTAAAGACATGACAGCCGGTGGCGTAAAATATAATGGAACTGCACCGCAGGCAGCGGGCATTGCTACCTGTGCAGATTCATTATCAACGATTAAAAAGCTGGTTTTTGATGATAAGAAATATACCGGTAAAGAACTTCTTGATGCACTAAAAGAGAATTGGGAAGGGCATAAAAAGTTGTATGCGTTAGTGAATAGCTCAAAGATCCCTCATTATGGTAATGATATTGATGAAGCTGATGAACTCTTCTCCTTTATGTTTGAAAGTTACTGCCGACATATTAAAGGACGTCAAAATCCAAGAGGCGGGAAGTTCAGTCCGGGCGTTTATACCGTTAATGCGAATGTTGGAATGGGGCTATATACCAATGCTTCATTAGATGGACGTAAAAATGGCGAGCCTATCTCAGATAATATGGGGCCTGTACATACTCAAGGTGGCTCACATGATATTAATGGACCCACTGCCGTTATCAACTCCGTAACGAAGGTTGATCATAGCCTTGCGACAAATGGAACATTGCTTAACTTAAGGTTTCCTGAAGATGCCGTTTCAGGTGATGCAGGACGCGATATTTTAGCCAGCTTTATTGAGGAATATATCAATAAGCAAGGTATGCATGTCCAATTTAATATTATGAGTTCTGATAAAATGAGGGCTGCTCAAGAAAATCCAGAACTTTATAAAGACATGTTGGTGCGTGTTGCGGGGTATAGTGCTTACTTTATTGAGTTAGGGAAACCGCTTCAAGATGACTTAATTCAACGAACAGAACTTAGATTCTAATTACTTTATACCCATCATACTTGACGTTGCTAGGTTGTTGGCTGCACTCATTTTCCGCCTACTCGCAACGCCAATTATTTTAGGTATATCTTACCTTCCTCCAAGTCTTAAATTATCAAGTAACTTAAGGCTTGGAGAGTTATTACAGTAGAAACTATTTATGTCAGAACTAGGAACTATATTTAACGTTCAACGATTTACATTGGATGATGGTCCCGGTATTCGCACTGAGTTATTTTTAAAAGGATGCCCTTTACGCTGTGATTGGTGTGGGAATCCTGAAAGCTTCAAGAGAAAAATTGAGGTTGGGGTGTACCATAGTAATTGTATTGCTGTTGATAACTGTGGCTCATGTAAAGAGATTTGCCCAGATAGCAATATGTTAATCTACTCCGATAGTATGCTTAAAGAAATTGATTACTCTCAATGCAGCAATTGCCTAAATTGTGTGGATGAATGTCCCTCTGATGCAATAAAACAGTGGGGCGAAGAGATGACTGTCGATGAATGCATGGCACTTATTTTAAAAGATAAAGGCTTTTATGAGAGATCAGGAGGCGGAGTGACGGTCTCTGGAGGTGAGCCACTACTACAGAGCCACTTTGTTGCTACTCTTTTTGATAAGTGTAACAAGGAAGGAATTCACACGTGTTTAGAATCTAGTTTTTATGCCAATTGGAATCGAATTGAAAAGGTACTTCCTTATACTGATCTGTTTATTTCTGATATTAAATTAATGGATAGCCATGCGCATAAAAAATATACCGGTGTCGATAATCGGAAGATTTTAAAAAATATTAAGCAAGTTGCACTATCAAATAAAGATCTTATTCTTCGTATTCCGGTCATTCCAAATATTAATGATGATGATGAGAATATTCAGGCTACGGCTGACTTTATTGAAACTGAGCTAAAAGGGCGAGTCAAAGTCTTACAATTACTGAGTTTTATGCGATTAGGGGAAGAGAAGTATCGTTCTCTTGGTTTACCTTATAAGATGAAAGATCTTGAGTTCGACCGTCATGAGTTCCAAGATCGTGTTAATGCTATTGCGGATTATTTTAATCGTCGAGGGATTCATTGTACGGTTGGTACTAAAATGAATAGAAACCCTGAACCAGCTTAATAATATATCCCCGTCATACTTGAAGTCGCTAGGTTGTTGGCTACACTCGCTCGCCCCAATCATAGAGTACACCTATGTTCATGAGGCCTCACTTGCTTGCCGCCTACTAGCAACGCCAATTATTTTAGGTATAAGAAGATATGTTAATCAGAATTAATATATCTTCTTACTTGAAGCTGCTAGGTCGTTGGCGTCGCTCGTTCCCCTCAATCATATAGAAAACCTATACTCATGGCGCCTCATTCACTTGCCGCCTACTATCCACTCCAATTACTTTGGGTATATATACCCGTTGCTAGGTTGTTGGCTGTGCTCATTCGTCCCAATCATATAGAGCGCCTATACTCATAGGGCCTCACTCACTTGCCGCCTACTAGCAACGCCAATTACTTGGGGTATATATTGCAAATACATTGCAAGAAATAAAGAGTTAATGAGTCGTTAAGTTTCTAGTTTGTTAAGTCTCTTTTTTTTCATATTTTAACAATGCCACTTTGAATGTTTTTTGTCCACTTTAGAGTTGTTTTGGTGCTTTTTATAACTTCTATGTGATTAATTTAGATATTATTTATGATTATGTGACAAAACCGACAGAAGTGAGCATCTGGTGTTGTATAATTTACACATATCGACAAGTTAGTTATTTAATTTAGAAAGGAATAAACCAATGCCATACGTTTCTGGTAAGACAATGATTCAAACAGCATGGACTAATAACTATGCTATTGGCGCATTTAGTGCACATAATGCTGAGTCTATTAAAGCCATTCTTCTTGCTGGGCAAGCGGAAAATTCTCCAATTATGATTCAAGTTGGGCAAAAAGTTATTCAAACTATGGGTTTGAAACCAATGAAAGATATGATTGATACTTTCATGGCTCAAGAAAATATCACGGTGCCTGTATGTATTCATCTTGATCATAGCCGTAATTTTGACCAAACAATGGAAGCAGTACGAGCTGGCTTTGATTCAGTTATGTTTGATGGTTCAGGTCTTCCTTTTGATGAAAATGTAAAAATCACCAGAACCGTGTGTGATGTTGCACATGCACTAGAAATTGGTTGTGAAGGCGAAATTGGTAAAATTGGTGGAACTGAAGATGACATCACCGTTGATGAAGCTGATGCAATGATTACAACAGTAGAAGAAGCACTGGACTTCTCTAACCGTACGACTGTTGACTATCTAGCGGTATCTATTGGTACAGCACATGGCGTATATAAAACAACGCCTCAATTAAACTTTCAACGTTTAAAAGAGATCCGTGAAGCAGTTAAAAAACCAATCGTTTTACATGGCGGTTCAGGTGTTCCTGATGATCAAATCATGGAAGCTGTAACGTGTGGTGTGGCGAAAATCAATGTTGATACTGAATTACGTCAAGCTTTCACCCATGGTGTTCAAGCTCATTGGGCTGAAAATTCAGAAGATTTTGTTCTTGCTGACTCTTTAGGTGCTGGTCTAGAAACAATGAAAGAAACAGTGAAAGAGAAGATTCGTTTATTTGGTTCTTCTGATAAAGCTTAATCTTTTAATTTTAATATAAAGCTCCTGAAAATATTCTGAATTGGGGCTTTATATTTCAACTTAATTTTTATTTAACTCTCTTTTTAAATTTTTAATCATTCATCAAGTGACATAGTTTTTAATATTAAATACAGCATGACTTTTTATTTCTTTAATTTTTTAATAAAAGAGCATGTCCTATTTAATGACTTTTTAAGTGACTTGATACCTAATAAAAATAGGAACTTATCTATGAAGTGGATCAATACCAAATCTCATAACGCTTGGCTAGATGTTGAAACAGACCGTATTTTTGAATTTGGCCGTAATTCTGTTGTTCCTAATGGTTTCGGTTGGATTGGTAACAATGGCAATGTACGTGAAGAGATGGGAACTCGTCTTTGGATCACGGCACGTATGCTGCATTGTTACTCTTTAGCCGCATTAATGGGACGCCCTGGTGCTTATGATCTTGTAGAGCATGGTATTGCTGCATTAGAAGGTCCACTAAAAGATAATAAACATGGTGGTTGGTATGCGACTATCGATAATGAAGGCGAAGGCATTATCGATGCTTCTAAGCAAGGTTACCAACACTGTTTTGCGCTTCTTGGTGCGGCAAGTGCGGTCACGACGGGTCACCCACGTGCTCAAGCTTTATTAGATGAAGCAATCAATGTTTATGAGAATCACTTCTGGGATGCAGAAAAGCAGATGTGTTACGAGTCTTGGGATGAAACATTCTCAGAAACAGAAGACTACCGTGGCGGCAACGCAGCCATGCACTCAGTTGAAGCATTCCTTATCGTTTATGATGTGACGAAAGATAAAAAATGGTTAGATCGTGCGTTGCATATCACTGACTTCATGATCCATAAAACAGCAAAAGGTCTTAACTACCGCGTTAACGAACATTTTGATGCAGATTGGAATACATTACCCGATTATAATAAAGAGACACCAGCGAGCCATTTCCGTGCATACGGCGGTACACCCGGTCACTGGATCGAGTGGGCGCGTCTGATCTGTCACCTACGTGAAACACTAACGTCAATTGGTGCAGAAACGCCAGCATGGTTACTTGAAGATGCGATTGGTCTATTTGATGCGACGGTACGTGATGCATGGTCTGTTGATGGCGCACCTGGTTTTGTTTACTCTGTCGATTGGGATGGTCAGCCTGTTGTACGTGAGCGTATTCGTTGGGCACCAGTAGAAGCGATTGGTACTGCTTATGCGTTATTTACGGTTACCGGTGATAAGAAGTATGAAGAGTATTACCGTACTTGGTGGGATTACTGCCGTACTTACTTAATTGACTATGAAGGTTGTTCTTGGTGGCAAGAGCTTGATGCAAATAACCAAGCGGGAACAAGCAAGGTATGGGATGGTAAGCAGGATATCTACCACCTCATGCACTGTTTAGTTATTCCTCGTTTACCGCTAACTCCTGGACTTGCACCTGCGTTGGCGAGTGGCTTACTAGATACCACAACGAATTAATATTAGTTTGTAAATTAAAGAAGGGATCTGATTAAATTCGATCCCTTTTTTTGTTTGAAAAATTTAGTTTTGATTACTTGATCTAAGATAACTTATATTGAGAATACCTTAATAAAGAGCATTTATATTCTGGTAATTTTAAGCTAGAAGAGTTTAAATAGATTGAATTCATTTTTTGATGGTAAATGTCATAATGATAATAACAAAAGATAATATCGTTAATTGGTTGTTGATTTTTGTCGACAATATTATTGATAATAAAGACAACCTTAATGCACTTGACCGAGATATTGGTGATGGTGACCACGGCACAAATATGTCTCGTGGGGCTTTACGAATAAAAACTGAAGTAGAACTTTTATCAAATCAGAATACAAATACGTTATTAAAAAATATAGGTCAGCTTTTATATAATAGTGTTGGTGGTGCAAGCGGATGTCTTTATGGTACTTTCTTTAATCAATTATCAAATTATATTGGCAATAGAGATACTTTTTCATTAGAAGAGTTATTTAATGGTTTAAATCAGGGGTGTGAAGGGGTTGTACAAAGAGGGAAAGCAAACCTTGGAGATAAAACCATGTGTGATGTTTTAACGCCGGTGGTGACGGGAACATTGACTGATATTCAGAGTGGAATGTCAGCTCATCAAGTCATGCAAAATATGGTTGTTCAGGCAGATGTTAAAGCGATGAATACAATTGAAATGATAGCAAAGAAAGGACGTGCAAGTTATTTAGGTAAACGTAGTGTTGGTTTTCAAGATCCAGGGGCAACCTCTGCAAACATTCTATTTTTATCATTAAATAAAGCGTTGGTTTAATATTTATTTAAAATGACACATGAGTTGATTATGTTTAAGTCTGGTTAAAGTTGGCACTAATTTGGTCGTTCAAATTCACAAAATATTCTCCAGTTATTTGAAGGTATAAGGTTTTCAGGGCAACCGCATGAGTGGTTTTTTATAAAAAAGCGTGTGATTTGTTGATACACAAAAATATACCTGTATTAACCTTAGTATAAGTTCTCAAATAATGAGCGATTTTAGATGGAGATCATTCAAATATGAACAATATTAGATTAATAAAATCAGGATTTAATATTAATTTAACTTGTTCGATCGCCCTCGTTATCTATAAAGTAGAACTATAGCGATTAAGTTACTCGTTGAGATTTAGTTAATCAGCCAACTTTATCTGATAATAACAATAAAAATATCCATAATGGTATGATAACTATCACAAAAAATTATTTATAAAATGCTATAATCCATGCTTAGATACTTTTATCTACTTACTTAATTATGATTGATATTTAAGCAATATTTAATCTAATTACTCAATACATAAAGAGTTAATTTCAAAATATAACTAAGAGAATATAATGGACAACTTAATTAAAACACTAACAAAAAGCGCAGTTTTTATTAGCTTATATATTGCGCAAGTAGCACTATTTTGGACTGCATTTGAGAAGTTTTCCGGCGCACCCCAATGGTTAACAGACATGTTAGGAAATTCACCATTAGCTTCAATGACAAGTTTAGGTTGGTTCATTATCGGTATTTTAGAATTATTAGTTTTAGTATTGATAATTATAAGTATTATAAAACTTGAATTTATTGGTGAGAATAACGCTATTTATATTAAAGCTGCAATTTCAGTTGGTATGGTTGCATTAGCAGTTATGGCAATGGGTACCAGCTTCGCGAACGACTTTTCAAGCAAGGCTAGCTTTATTTATTATTTAGGTGCTCAAGCTATACTTTATATCATTGCTAATAAAGAGTCACAACGATAAGATATTATTATAAATTCCAAGTAATTAGGCGTAATTAATACGCCTAATTATAATTAGGTTATTTTACTGCTATCCCAACAATCATTCTATTAGCGTTTCCTAACGATAATAAAACAACCATCTATTATAGAAAGTGAACATGCACTCCTATTCTTAAAGGATGTTATGTTACTAAGTAGAAGTGAATAAACTTTCGAAGATAGCTTATTTGATGATGTATAAGGACTCACCATATGGATGGTGCTTGGCTTCATCTTATGGTCATATGAACTGCGAAGTGTCTTACCATCAATGGGAATGACTTGCTCGTTAGTTAATGTATGAATCGATGACATCCAGCTAACGAAACATTCATGAAATTCCTTCGGTTCAATAGTTGAGACAATACGAGTAATGTTGTCACCAATAGGGGTACCGTTTAAAAACAGGTTGTTACGGGGTGTTGTGGAGCTAAATGATGTATCCTCGAATACAAACTAACCTTTTTCACCTTGTCTTTGATCTGTTAGCCATTGAAAATGTTCTTTGAAATAGCCAATATACATATGGCTTCTCCCTAAAAAGAGAGTATATGTTCACATCTAGATATGATCGTCAAATCGATCGTGCATTTGTACGGAAAATATTCATGGTATTGCCCTGAACAGGCTATTCATTTCACTTGCTCATTTGTTTGCTGGTAATACTTTATTTTAATGATTAAATAGGAAAAGAGTAATAAAATTTATTTGTTACTCTTTTTTATGTTTATAACATTGTTATTAAGCTGGCAATACTTTTTGATGTTTGTTCAATATTTATTTTTGCTTCATCTAAGGCTACAGATAACTCAACCGGCCTTGGTGTAATACTAAAGATCGCTTCGATGCCGCTGTCATCAATTACATTGTCATTAGCAGGTATACAACCTGTGATTGCGACAATTGAAGTGTCATATTTCTTTGATAAATTGACGACATTGTGTATTAGTTCATGCTCAGTAAACGGTGATAGTTCACCTTGACCAGTGATAACAAGACTTGCAGTTTTAATGTGTTTATCTAATTTGAACATTTCTGAGAAAATATCAATGATTGATGATTGGTTGGTATTTAGAATTGATGCTAATCCAGCCATGAAATTTTCTGCAGAATTTTCTTTTACTATTATTGGATTTCCGAATTGCTTTTTAATAATATGAGAGAAATTGACTAAGTTATTATTAATACTGCTTTCAATCTCTTTTTCATCTGGAATATTTTGAGATTGAAAGGGGTTTTCATTCATGTTTACCGCGGCGTCATCGTTTACAACGAGATCAAATGTCACATTCTTTAAGTGAGGATGCATAAATCGGGTATCGATTCTGCATAAGTTAATCAGCTCTTGGTTTTCAAACGGTATATTCATCCCTTGATGGTCAATAAGCTGCATTCCTAAGGCTTGAAGAGCCCCAATTCCTCCGTCATTAACGATGTCTTCATTAATGATTAAAACAATGCGTTTAACTCCTTTATCAAGTGCATCCTTAATTTGCTGGCCGACACCCATGCTGGTAGTTGATTTATGGGGTGTTAGTTTATTCAGATTAGATAAGGTGGTATCAATAAACGCAATATGATCATCTTCAGAAAGGCCATAGGTACCTTGAATTTTATCTCCGACTAAATCGACAACTTGGTGTGAAATATTCTGTCCATTGGTTGCAAAAACTAGCGACTGTATTATGTCTGAACGATGAGTAGAAATAGGAAGTTTAATATATTCTTCATTTGGAAGAATACGTTTAAATCCTTTTTCTATTGCCGAGGCAACTTCTATCGCGGTTAAACAATCTTTAAAAGAATCAGGTGCAATAACAATTTTCATAATGTAATTCAACTAATTTTATACCCAAAGTAATTGGCGTTGCTAGTAGGCGGCAAGCAAGTGAGGCCCCATGAGTATAGGTGTACTCTATGATTGGGCGAGCGAGTGTAGCCAACAACCTAGCAACTTCAAGTAAGAAGGGTATAGTTAAGGATCAAAAAAAAGGCCCATGTAAAAACATGAGCCTTAATATTACGCTAAGCTTAACGTTCTAATCTTAGCTTTCATACTTGGTATCAGGGATGAACTGGCACTTAATTTAAGTACACCTGTTTCAATCAATAGCTGAGAAACGTCTGTATCACCCGCCATTTCACCACACATGCTAACGGGAATATTGTTAGCTTTAGCTGCTCGACAGGTCATACTAATCGCTTCGATAACGGCACTCTTGTTATAATCAACAAGGTTACTGACACTGGTATTGCCTCTATCAGCCGCCATAACGTATTGGGTTAAATCATTAGTACCAATACTAAAGAAGTCGGCTTCTTTGGCTAACGCATCTGCATTAAGCACTGCAGCTGGAACCTCAATCATGATACCCACATTCATTGGGTAGTCACTTTCAGGAAGAGCTAATGCTTCTCTACACTCTTGAATCAATGCTTTAACAGTAATGAGTTCTGATGTTTCTGAGATCATTGGGATCATCAACTGAACATTTGGGTAGTCTTTAGCAACACGTAAAACCGCTTTGAGTTGAGGTATAAATAAATCAGTATCGGTTAAACAAAGTCTAACGCCACGCAGCCCTAAGAATGGATTTTCTTCTGATGCCATCGGATAAGACTCAAGCGGCTTATCACCACCAACATCAAGGCTTCGAATGGTTAAAGGACGACCGTCTAATGCATCTGCGATATCACGATAGATCTGATACTGCTCATCTTCGGTTGGTAACGTTTTCGAGTTTTGGAAAATGAACTCAGTTCTTAATAATCCAACACCTTCCGCACCAAATTCAACGGCTTTAATCGCGTCTTGTAAATTACCAATATTGGCGTGAATATCGACTTGTTGACCATCTTTTGTGATCGCTGGCTGATGAGCGCTTTCTTTATCTTGATTACGATCAGCTAACCATTGTTCTCTTTGCTCTTGAATAGACAGACTGAATTGTTCATCAAAATCAATATAAACAAGACCTTGTCCACCATCAATAATAATGGTCTTCTCATTTTCGATTTCAGATAAACATCCTGTGACTTTAACCACCGCAGGAATACCTAATGCTTTGGCAATAATTGCACTATGCGATGTTTTGCCGCCCGCTTCTAAGCAAATGCCAACGACTTTTGTCGGATCAAGTTGAGACGTTTCTGTTGGAGATAGGTCTTTAGCAACAATGATGGAGTTATCACCAATCTCAAGTTTTGATTCTTCAATTCCGTCAAAGCAGAGTAGTGCTTGCTTGGTGACATCCCATACATCAGCTTCTCGTTCACGCATATACTCATTGTCAATTTGACCATAGCTATTTGCCATGTCCGACATAACGGCATAAAACGCATCAATCGCAGGGGTTTCACTTTCAATCTTCTCAATAACAAGTTCTTTGATCTCAGGATCTGAGATTAAAGCTTTGTGTGCCATGAAGATTGCAGCGTGTTCTTTTCCTAATGTCGTTATTGCTTCTTTTTCATTTGTTGTTATTCGTGCAACGACATTCTGTAATGCATCAAGGAAGATTGATTTTTCATTATCGATTGATGTAAATGATGATTCTGGTAAACGAGGCATCATATTTTCTAAGCGTACAACTTGACCAATAGCATAGCCGTCACACACTGGGATACCCGATAAGGCACCATTGACTTTAACTAATGGTTTATCTTCGACTTTGACTGATTCAACTGCCGGTTGATTGATGTCTTCACCAAAGTGATTATTTGCAAGCTCTGTAATACTTGATATTACGTCTTTTGCATCATTGCCTGAAGCCATGAAGGTTATTTCATCGCAACATTTAACACCCATTTTAGCAATTGAATTTAAGCTTTTCGCGTTGGCTTGGTCTTCGCCACGTTTAATCACAATATCAGATTCAAAACCGGCTGTAACGCCAACTAAATTTGCAGTTGGCCTTGCATGTAGGCCATGAGGGTTATGTACTTTCCAACTAAACGCTAACGAATCTGCACCAAGAGTTAAAACCGGTGTCTCTTGTACTGTTTCAACAACATCACCGAGATGAGTCTGCTTCGCTTCTAAACAGTTTCGAGTCTCTTCAAGAATCGTTTCCATCGGTAGACCTGACATCGCTGCAACAGATGCTGCCATCGTGCCTTCTACGATAGGTGCTGAACATAGCGTGATATTATCTACCATACTAGGATCAAGAAGTTCGAGTGCAGTTTCTGTACTTAATAGCGCAGAGCCCATATCCATTAATACAAGAACACCACTATCATCATAGACTTCTTCAATCGCCATCATGATTTTAATCGTATCTGTGCCAATTGGGTTTTCTGGGTCATCAACACCGCCAGCCGCTGCGATGTTGCAGCGACCTTGGGTCATTTGAGACGCCAGTTGTACAACACCATTAGCTAATAATTCACTATGTGATACAACAACAATGCCAGCCATGATTAACCCTTACTAACGACTTTAGATAACGTTTCAATCATTAGCATGGTTGAAACTGAACCTGGATCTTTATGACCAATACAACGCTCACCTAAATAGCTAGCACGCCCTTTTTTAGCGCGTAGTGGTATAGTGCGTTCAACGGCATGATTCGCTGCTTCATTCATTGAAGTTAATGCTTCATTTACGGATAGATTAGATTCATTCGCTTTATTAGCTGCACCAATGACATCCCACCAAACATCACACATGGTTTTATCATTTAATTCAGCTTTACCGCGTGCAACGACACCATCAACACCAGCTTGAAGTGCTTCTGTGAATTCTGCTAACGTTAGTTCTTGTTTACCCATTGTTTTTGTTGCTGCACGGATAAAGAAAGTACCATATAAAGGGCCAGATGCGCCGCCGACTTTAGAGAGCAGAGACATACCTGTTGTTTTGAATATCATGCCGATATCTTTATCAGCAACAGTTGGTAACTTTAATGCGACATCTTTAAAACCACGATCCATGTTTAATCCGTGGTCAGCGTCACCAATGGCAGCATCTAACTCAGTTAGCATTAATTGGTTTTCTGTATATAGTTGGCTACAGTCTGTTAACCAAGTGATGATTTGTTCTTTAGTAATTGTCGACATATTAGCATCCCCAACGCATAGAAGTTGTATTTACAGGTTCATTCCAAAGCTTCATCGTCTCTTCATCCGCTTTTAAAATCGTGATAGAGAAACCTTCCATATTTAAAGAAGTACAATAATTACCAACTAATGATGCAGCAATGTTGAAACCTGCACTTTCAAGCTCAGTATGAACTTTACGGTATGCGCCTTGAAGTTCTGATTCTGGTGTACCACCAAGACCATTAACAAGAACAATGATGTCATCACTGGTACTTAATTCTTCCGTTGTGATCTCATTTTCAATCCACAAACCGTCATTACGATCCCAAGTCTTAAGGGTACGAGTATAAGGCTGAGAACCCAGTAATTCTTCTAGCATTTGAGATGTTACTGAATCAACATCTTTGTAGCTACGGCGCTCAATACCAGCTTCACCATGAATACCAACACCAAATTCAATTTCATCATCTGCTAATACAAATGATGGCTTGCCATTTGCAGGAACAACACATGCAGATAATGCAATACCGAATGAGCGAGCTCGGTTATTTAATTTCATCGCAAGTGCTTCACACTCATCAATGCTATAACCATTTTCTGCAGCGGCACCAACAATTTTTTCAATTAGAACCGTTGCTGCTACACCACGACGACCAGCAGTAAAGGCTGAATCTTTTACGGCAACATCATCATCAATAACAACTGAACCGACTTTTACACCTTCCATATGCAGCATTTCTACTGCCATCTCGAAGTTTAAAATATCTCCGGTGTAATTTTTAATAAAGTAGAGTACACCAGCATCACTTGCTAATTTCTGACCACACTCAATCATTTGGTCTGGAGTTGGAGATGTAAATACAGCACCAAGACATGCACCGGTTAACATACCTTTACCAACAAATCCCGCGTGTAGAGGCTCATGACCAGAACCACCGCCAGAAACTAATGCCACTTTGCCTTGACTCTGTTCGTGGTAAATATAACAAGGGTCTTCATTTAAAATTAGGTTTTTATTGGCTAAAACTAGCCCTTTAGCTTGCTCAGCAACTACATTTTCAACGTCATTGATTAACTTTTTCATCATTAAGCTCTCTTATAGAGTGATTAGAATGACCTCATCCTAATATAGGAATTTTTAAGAACAAAATTAATTGAACTATTTCAAAATGAAACATAATGAGCTGTTTCATATGTTTCAATATGGAACATGAATACGTGGGATAACTTGCTTTTGTGATAGGTATCTAATTTAAATTGATAGTAACAGGGGTGAATAAGGTGATTTGTTTTATTGATCACAACTGCAAAGGAATAATCATTAAAAAGTTTCTATAAATATGAATAAATAAATAAGATGAATTTCTAAAGTTTTTAGTTGTATTTAAATTTAAAATTAATTCATAAATAAAAGGTTAGGATCATGGATAAAATCATTATTAGTCCAAGCAAGTATGTTCAAGGCAAAAATGTATTAGAAAATATTGGAGAATATGTTTCTCCATTAGGTAAAAAAGTCTTAACTATTGCCGATAATTTTGTAACTGGATTGGTAGGCACAACCGTTGCTAAAAGTTTTGATACAGCTCAAATCGATTTTAAAATGGAAGAATTTAACGGTGAATGTAGCCGTCCTGAAATTGATCGCCTAATGTCAATTGCAAAGGAAATGGGCGCTGAAGCTGTTGTTGGTATTGGTGGTGGTAAAACATTAGATACAGCAAAAGCGATTGCTTACTATAATGATATCTCAGTCGTTGTTGTACCAACAATTGCTTCAACTGATGCACCAACAAGTGCACTTTCAGTTATCTATACACCTGAAGGTGAGTTTGCTGAATACCTAATCTACCCAACAAATCCAAACATGGTTATTATGGATACGGCCATTATCGCAGGAGCACCTGTTCGCCTTCTTGTTGCTGGTATGGGTGATGCACTATCAACGTATTTCGAAGCTAGAGCGAATGGAATTTCAGGTAAAGCAACCATGGCAGGTGGTGCACCCACTCGTTCAGCTCAAGCATTAGCTAAACTTTGTTATGAAACACTGCTTGAAGATGGTTTAAAAGCCAAAATTGCATGTGAACACAACCTTTCAACTACTGCAGTTGAAAATATTATTGAAGCGAATACTTACTTATCTGGTATTGGTTTTGAGTCATCAGGTCTTGCTGCGGCGCATGCGATTCATAATGGTCTAACTAAGCTTGAAGAATGTCATCATTTATATCATGGTGAAAAAGTTGCGTTTGGTACATTAACTCAATTAGTACTTGAGAATGCTCCATTAGCAGAAATTAATGAAGTGATTGATTTCTGTCGCTCAGTGGGTCTACCAACAAACTTAGCAGAAATGGGCGTGAAAGAGATCAACATGGATGCAATGATGGCGGTTGCTGAAGCATCTTGTGCTGACGGTGAAACAATTCACAATATGCCATTCGTTGTGACACCTGAAGCGGTTCTTGCTGCAATGTTAACAGCTAATCAACTAGGTACTAAATAATTCTATTCTGAATTAAAATTTTAGTTGTAATAAAAAAGTGAACATTTTTGATGTTCACTTTTTTTATATATAGATAATTTATTTAATTAAAAATGGAGACGCTAAGAATTAAGAACCAGCTTCGGTTTTTTATTCTTCTCTTTTTCTGTTGTATTCTCTTTTAACGGTTGAGATAAGAGTTCTAATTATTTTAGGTATAGAACGCCTTGATGGATATTACCTTGCAACAAGCCTTATTGCGTTAAACTCACACTCATTAATACACTCTCCACAACCGTTACACCTTTCAATATCAATAGCTGGTTGTTTCCCTTGCTCAATAATTAATGCCTTATTTGGACACACTTCGAGACAAGATTGACAATAAATAGCCATTTTTGGTGAGCATTGAGAACCAATTTTTATGATTAAATTAGACTTTTGAAGTGCGCCAGATTTACAACTTTTGACACATGCTAAACAGTCATCGCATCTATTTTTATCTGTCAGAGTGGGGTAGTCGTGTTCCAGTTTGATAATGTTCATTGGGCAAGCTTTGATGCAATCATTACATTGGTTACATAAGCTTAAGAATGACACTTCACTCTGAGCAAAAGGCGGCCGTAAAGCGCCTTTATTTTCCTGTTCAATAGGAGGAGCAAAACGAGAGAAAAGAGCTCTTCTTTTTGGATTAAATGTGGTCACTATTTGAACAATCTCACTTTTATCTCAGTGTCAGAAATACCAAAATCTTGTTGCAGACCATTTAAGCAAAGTTGTGAGTACTGAGCCAATGCTGCATAAAACGGGCTGTATGGATTGTTGCTGAGCAACTCAAGATAACGATAACCCCATGGTAGTAAATGTTCTTTAAGGAGTTCAATAATCGCCTGCTGGTTATCATCGATCTCTTCTTCACATAATGCGGCAAGGGTCCACAACATTAAAGCAAAGTGATCCAACGGCTGATTATGGATGTTAAATTCAATCCTATTTTTATTGATGAATTTTATAAACTCTGCGGTTGTGTCACCCATCACAATATTATCTTTATTTAGGTATACTGACCCCCAAGGTGGTGCCAGCATTTCGCCTTGTCCTTCAAATAGCACTGAATATTCATAACGTGTTAGCTGATCAAGGCTCTTTTGCATTTGAGTGACAAATGTATTGGCCATAATGCTATCTTGCCATGCAAAACGATGACTTAAAAAGCTTAAATCAGACGTCACATCTTTAAATGTTGGATGCTCTGGTGAGTAAAAATATAGCACCCCCAGTGCACGAGGGAGTAAAGCTAGATTATTCATTGATGAACCTTAACTCTTAAATTGAGCATTAAATAAGGAGTCCGCTTTTAACTATCCCTTTCATACTTGACGTCGCTAGGTTGTTGGCTGTACTTGTTCGCCTACTAGCAACGCCAATTATTTTAGGTATAAAGAGTAAAAGTAGAACTCCTTTAATTATTAAGATTTTAAATATTCCCTTTTATAATATTAAAAGAAAATAGGATTACATTCCGATTTGCCAGAGGTCATAAAAGCCAATTCGCCCACAAAACTCAGCCACAATAATAAAGATCGCCGCTAAACTAATTAATGAAACCTCTTTACGCTGTAATGCCAGACTCAATATAGCTAATGCTGACAATAAAACTTTGGCATTGATTAATTGAATATTATTGATCAATAAAGCCGCATCAACATTGGCTAAATGAGCTAAGTAGGTCGGCAAAACAATAAAGCCCACTAATAAGCCCAGAATAGTGAGAAGCGAAAATACGCGACTCTTACAGACTAAATAGACAACAACAGGACCGACTGTAAATGCGGTTAAGATCATTTGGATAGGCGTCAATGGACTATTCCACTGCGGGATGGTGCTGAGCTCATAAATACTTGGGATCACAAGTAATAGAGCAAACCCGACAATAGAGGTAATTAACCCTAATAGCTTAACTAATGATGCAGACTTATTGAGCACAGTACTGACACAAGTTAAAAATAGAGCCGAACCAAAGACGATCACCATAATGATTTCATTACTCATCGGTGAACTGCCGATGCGCGACAAGGCATTAATCGCACGTAATGGTTGACCTAAATGAAATAGGGATGCGATACCACCAAAAGCCATGACCACTAAAGCGATAATCGTTAATGTTTTATATTGCTTATCATTTACTTTACCAATAAAAAGAGCAAGGGTGGCAAATAGCGCAATACCTACGGCAGATTGTGCCAAAACGGTCAAAAAGACCAATGGTAATTCATGCATTATTTCACCTCTTCTTTATTTTGTAGTGAGCCGACACCCTTATTCTTGTTTGAAACCGCGTTAGTGTGGCCTCTAACAATTAGGTTTGGACTGGTTAAACGTGAATCGGGTAGAGGAGCAATGTCACGTTGCTCACCGTACTTTTCACGTAACTCATTAATATCACCAAACTCAATGGCACGTTGTGGACATGAGTCAACACAAACTGGGTTTAGTCCTTGCTCTAATCTATCGATACAACCATCACACTTAGACATGACATTTTTATCAGTATCAAATTGAGGAGCACCGTAAGGACAACGCATTGCACAATATTTACACCCAATGCATTTCTCTTGATCGACCAGCACTAAACCGTTGTCTGTACGTTTGTGCATGGCACCTGTTGGACAACCCTGTACACAAGTTGGATGGCTACAATGGTTGCAAGAAATTGAAAGATAGTAAGCAAATGTTTGATTTTCCCAAACACCAGGTTCAATTTCACTCCAGTTACCACCACCATATTCGTAGACACGACGATATTTACGACCGACATCGATATGGTTTTTATCTTTACAGCTGACTTGGCAAGTTTTGCAGCCTGAGCAGCGAGATGAATCAATATAAAATCCTAGCTGTTTCATCTATTAAGCCCTCATGATTTCGACAAGATTAGTGTGTTGTGGATTACCTTTAGCAATCGGCGAGAAATTATGGCTGGTTAAACTATTGATACAACTTCCAATGTCGACTCCATTTTTGACAACAGACCAAGCACCTTGTGGCATTGCTGTTACACCCGGCATGACACGATTGGTTACCTTAGCGGGAACGAGAATTTTGCCATAATCGTTGAATACTTGAACCATTTCACCTGGTTTAATATGGCGTAATCCAGCATCAATGGGGTTGATCCAAATTTCATCTGGCACGGCTTCGGCAAGTACACTGACACTAGCGTAAGTGGAATGGGTGTGCCCCTTAGTGTGGAACCCTGTCATTTGTAGTGGATACTTGGATTTTTGTGGTTTATCCATGAATGAGTTCGGTACTTCTAAAAACTCTGGAATTGGCGTGATCTTATCACCCGTCGGAAGTGTCCATTTATCTGCCAATTTTTGAAGGTTTTCAGAGTAGATCTCGATCTTTCCTGATGGCGTGGTCAATGGATTTGCAATAGGATCTTGATAGAAATCACTATGAGCAACACTCTTAGACTTTGGTGCACGTTGTTGATCAATAATACCCGACCCTTTCACGTCCTTAAATTCTGGAAGATAAGTACGCTTTTCTCGAATCGTCTGGTAGTTGGTTTCAATCCACTGAGCTTGCGTTTTTCCTAATGTAAACTCTTCTTCGATACCTAAATGTTTAGCAATATCAGCGCAAACATCATAAGTACTTCTCACTTCCCACATAGGAGTAATGGTTTTTTCCATTGAGATCATATAGTGGTTAGAGCCGGATGCATAAGAATTATCAACCAGATCATCGGCTTCTAAATACGTAGTCTCAGGCAGTAAAATATCTGCAAATTTAGCCGTTGGTGTCATATGGTTATCGACGACCACTATCATCTCTAATAACGATTCGTCTGCTAATATCTCACGAGTTCGGTTTAAATCACCATGTTGGTTTGCTAATACATTACCAGCTTGTTGCAGCATAAACTTAATGCCAGTCGATAGCTTTTCTGCATTGCGAAGACCAAAGCCATTTTGGGTAAACTTCTCTGGATGAGCAACGGCATCTGTCCAAGAGAAGACCGGAATTGCCGTTTTCACTGAATTTGTTGCTACAGGTAATCCAGGAACACCATATTTTGTTGAGTATGGCCAGTTACCAGAGTTAGTACCTGCACGACCAAATTGACCTGAGATAATACATAAAGACTGAATAGCACGAACACTTTGTTCACCATTATGATGGCGTTGTGGTCCCCAACCTTGAGCAATATAAGCAGATTTAGCGGTCGCAATTTGACGAGCAAGTTGCTTGATGCGTTTGGCTGGAATACCTGTGATTCGAGCTGCCCATTCCGGTGTTTTTTCAATACCGTCATCACCGCTACCCATAATGTAGTCTTTATAGCTTGCATTCGTTTTAGCTGAAGCTGGTAAAGTATCACGGGTAAATCCTACCGCATATTTACGGATTTCATCGTGATTAATCAGCTCTTCTTTGACCATGGTATGAATAAGGCCTGCAACGAAGGCAGCATCTGATGTTGGTCGAATTGCTAACCATTCTGCATCGTCAACAATGGCTGAGTCGGTATAACGTGGATCGATAATGACTACTTTAGCGCCTGATTTTTCAAGAGCTCGACGTAGTTCTTCAACTTGACCGCCACCAGACATACGAGTTTCTGACAGGTTTAGACCAAAAAGAACCACGAGATCAGAATCTTCAATTTCACTGAAATGAGTGCCGACATATTTACCATAGGTATAGGGAGTGACACCGTTAATTTGAGCAGTAGAGTAGGAGTTATAATAGTTAAGATAACCACCGGCTAGTGCTAATAAACGAACCCAAGCATTACGTCCCTGTGTATGGTAGTAAGCACCTGTGCCATATTGATTATAAATGGCTTCTGAGCCGTACTCTTTACGAATCCGTGTTAACTCTTCAGCAATGGTCTTTGTTGCTTCTTCCCATGTAATGCGTTCAAATTTACCTTCACCACGTTTGCCAATACGTTTCATTGGATATTTCAAACGATCTGGATTATAAACACGATAACGGTTAGATCGACCACGTAAACAAGGTCTGATTTGATGCTGACCAAAAACGGCATCATCCGAGGTGTCTTCTGGCTCTACCTCAATAATTCTATCATTTTGAACTTTAACTTTTAATGCACAACGACTGCCACAATTAACAAGGCAAGCACTATGTTTAAATTCTGTTTTATCGGTAGGGACGGACTGGGCGTGAGCTTTTTTACTTAAAGGTAATGATCCTAGAGAAGCAGCTAGCGTAGTGGCTGCCGCAGCTTTGCTAGAATAATCTAACAGCTTTCTTCTGGATGTTTCTATATTAAGAAACGGAAGCTTTGACATATTTTATCCTATGGTATTTTCTACTGTACTTGTTATGCAATAAATGTAACAAGCGACCAAGAAATGATTATGAACCAATACTACTAAAGTGGTATTGATTTGGCGCAATGTATTAAAAATTTATATTGAATAAGCAGAGCGAAAAATATCATTGATTTTAGTTATATTTATTGTTTGATTATTAATCTCTTATATTTTTAATAATGTATCTATACCTTTCATACTTGAAGTTGCTATGTTGTTGGCGTCACTCATTCGCCCCAATCATATAGTACATCTATACTCATGGGGCCTCATTCACTTGCCGCCTACTAGCAACACCAATTACTTTGGGTATAGTTTCATTTGGGTGCAGTACGCTTTGTTATTATTTGAGATGATTCTTATGGAGTAATAAAATCTTATCAACGCTTATTTGATGTAAAAAACGAAATTTCCATTTATTTTATGATGTTAAATTAATCGTTACCTGTGTTTTATTTGCGCGTTTTCTCATCCTTCTTATGTGATCCCCTTCAGTTAATAGAAATAAATAACCATTATTCTTATTAATTGTTTCGTTTAATTCATTATCAATTTATTTATTACATGTGAAAATGCAAAATGGTAAGTAATGATAGAGTCTGGGGTATCTGCATGTTTATAGATATTTAAGAGAGTAAGTAAATCAGACATCGTAAAGGGAGAACATTGATGCTGACTATTATTTCATTTCTATTTTTTACCGCACTAGTTGCTATTATTTCATATCAGAAAACAAGGAAAGAAAATCTGTCCAATGTGACAGGATATTTTTTAGCTGGACGAAGTTTACCTTGGTATGTTATTGCTGGTTCACTTTTTTTAACCAATATTTCAGCAGAACAATTAACAGGCTTAAATGCGAATGCTTTTCGTAATGGTGCGAATGTAATGGCATGGGAAGCGACTTCCGCCTTAACGTTAATCGTATTAGCATTTATATTTTTACCTCGATTTTTGCGATCAGGTATTACGACTATTCCACAATTTCTAGAGCGTCGTTATGGTAAAAGAATGCGTATTATCTCTTCTGCGATCTTTATCTATGCAATCGTCATTGGATTTCTACCTTTTGTGCTTTATGCCGGCGCGATTACCTTAGGAAAGCTGTTTGATGTTAGCGCAATATTAGGTATCTCTGATTACGCAACGACATGGTTAATGGTAATTGCTATTGGAGTGATTGGTGGTTTATATGCTGTATTTGGTGGCTTAAAAGCTGTTGCTGTTTCGGATACGATTAATGGTGTTGGATTATTAATTGCCGGGTTATTGATCCCTATTGTAGGGTTATATCAGTTAGGCACTGGAGATATTAGTGATGGATTTAATATTCTTCTCACTGATGCCCCTGAACGAATGCAAGCGGCTGGATTAACAGAGAGCAGTAATATCCCTTGGCATGGCCTTATCTCGGGTGTATTAATCATTAACTTATTCTATTGGTGTACAAATCAAGCGATTGTTCAACGAACTTTAGCGGCAAAGAATCTGGCTGAAGGACAAAAAGGTATTTTAGCTGCTGCCGCCCTAAAGATATTAGGTGTTGTGATGCTGGTTCTGCCTGGAATTATCGCATGGCATATGCACCAACGAGGAATGTTAGCGATTCCAATGAAAGCGGGATCTGATATCTTAAACTCAGATATGTCTTATCCGATTTTAGTTCGTGAAGTGCTTCCTACTTGGTTAACCGGTTTCTTTGGCGCGGCCTTATTTGGTGCTGTATTAAGTTCATTTAATAGTGGGGTAAATAGTTTATCAACATTGATAAGTCTTGATATTTATAAACAGTTGATTCGTCCCGCGGCGAGCGATGCAGAAACAGTTCGTATTGGTAAAATCTTTGGTATTGCGACAATTGTGATTTGTATTGTTATTGCACCATTTATTTCTACCGCTGAAAGTTTATATACATTAATGCGAACAATTATGGCGGTGATTAATGTCCCTATTTTTGCTGTGATTTTGATGGGTGTTCTATCTAAACGAGCCCCTGCATTAGCCGGTTATGTAGGTTTAGTGACTGGAATGGTCTTTTTCTTTATCAGTAACTTTATTTTAAAAGGGAATTTTGGATTATTTACTGTTCATTGGTTAAATCTTGTTGGAATGAATTTAATTCTAATGTTAGCGGTCATGACGGTAATTCGATATTGGAAGCCAATGGATAAGCCTTATGTTCAACCAGATAATAGTGCTGTTGATATTGTTGAATGGAAACATGCTCGTTTAGCGAGTTGGATTTTGATCTTCTGTTTTATGGCATTATATATAGTATTCTCGCCACTTGGTGTCACATCAGATACCGGTTCTACTGCAAAAGTAATCATTGCATTAACGGGGAGTATGCTGGTTTTTTATGTTTTATATCATTTGGTAAAAACTGTCTTACTAAGACGTAATCCTGATAATAAAAAAGTAAAAGTACAGCTTCAGTCTGAGTAATAGTCAGTTTTTATTATTCATTATGACGCGAGTGATAACCATCAAAAGCATCTCAAACTGAGATGCTTTTTTATTTCTAATGAATTTGGGCTTTGATGCAAGATATTATCTTTTATGGTGTATCGTTTAACTTTAACAAGCAACTAGCCTCAGTCTTTGATCTATAATTTGTAGCTTCCATGATTAAGATCTGTTTATCTCTCCTTATGCTATTATTGATTATATTTAATTTAGTCACTGAGCCCTTCCATGCAAGAATCGCGTAGCAACTCTGTAGAACATATTCCTTCTTATTGTACTCAATGTATCTCACGTTGTGGTTGCACTGCGATTGTAGAAAATGGTCAGTTAAAAACAATAGAAAAGCTAGAAGGCCACCCGACAGGAAACGTGATTTGTGTTAAGGGTAAAGCGGCACCAGAGATGGTTTATCATCCTAATCGAGTATTAACGCCTTTAAAACGAACAAACACTAAGAGAGAGTTGCCAGCAAAATGGCAGCCGATATCGTGGCAACAAGCTTATGATGAAATAACCACTAAGCTCGCCACTATAAAGTCAGAATCAGGTGCTGAAAGTGTTTGCTGGGGAGTGACAACCCCAAGTGCGACGGCGATGTGTGACAGTTTTATGTGGGTAAATCGTTTAGCTCGTGCCTTTGGTTCTCCTAATGTGTTATTTGCGACAGAGAATTGTAATTGGCATAAAGATTTTTCCCCGACCATTACATCTGGTCAGGGAATTGGAATGCCAGATTACCAACATACCGATTGCATTATATTATGGGGTGTTAACCCGATAGCAAGCTGGCCTAGCCATGCAGAGCAAATATTAAAAGCGAAAAAACGTGGGGCAAAATTAATTGTTATTGATCCACGTAAGACTCAAATTGCACAGCATGCTGATATCTGGTTACCGATAAAGCCATCGACTGACGGAGTTTTAGCGCAGTTTCTTTCATGTTATTTAATTGAACAAAATGTGTTTAATCATGAGTTTATTCAATCTTGGAGTAATGCGCCCTTATTGGTGCGTGAAGATAATGGTGAATTCTTAAAACGATCAGATATCCACTGTTTATCATCGACAGAGCGTGACTCTTTTCTAGCTTGGAACAGTTCTACTCAATCTTATGTGACGTCTTTTATTTCAGAAAATCGTGCAGCAATGCCGCATTTTTCTTGTCCTGAGAGTCAGTTAGCGTTATTGGGTGAATATATGGTTAATGGAATTCAATGTCGACCAGCATTTGATTTTTTCTATCAGTCAGTAAAAGAATTTACAATTGAAAAAACGGCAGAGTTAACAACATTATCTACTGAACTATTACAACAATTAACTATTTTGCTTGCTGATTTAATGAAACAACAAAAAAGTATTAGTTATTTCACATGGACAGGGACTGGGCAACAAAGTGAGTCGACACAAACGGCACGTGCAATAAGCTGCTTGTATGGATTAACAGGATGTTTAGATAAAAAAGGCGGCAATGTCTATTTTAATAAAGTAAAACTGAATAACTTTATTGGTTATGACTTACTTCCTTTAGAGCAGCAAGAGAAAACCTTAGGATTAATGCATACATTGTCACCACAAGCAAAAGGATGGATTAATTCGGCAGATCTATTTCAAAGTGTGGTCAATGGGGCGCCATATTTAACGCGAGCAATGGTCTCATTTGGTGGTAACCCAATAGCGACAAAACCTAATAAAGAGATGATCAGCCAAACATTAGAAAATTTAGAATATTATGTTCATTGTGATCTTTTCATTAATGAATCTGCCAATTATGCTGATATTATTTTACCCGTTTCTTCTGCTTGGGAGCGATCTGGTCTTTATGCTAATTTTCAAGTTAACCAAGAGGCTGAGTCTTATATTCAGCTAAGACGACCTGTTATTTCAACGATAGGTGAATCTAAATCAGATACCGATATTGTGTTTGAGTTAGCCTGCCATTTAGATCTTCAACAACACTTTTTTGAGGGGAAAGTGCCGCAAGCACTAAACGCAGTGTTAGCACCGAGTGGCGTTACCTTGCAAGCGTTGAAAGACAATCCAGCCGGTATTGATTTAGCGTTAAATACTGAATATCAAAAATATCTTAAACAAGGTTTTGCAACCTCAACAAAAAAGTTTGAGTTCTATTCTGAAGCATTATTAAAAGACGGTATTTCACCGGTGCCGACTTTTTCTATGGTACAGACAGATGTTGAATATCCTTTGTTATTAACAACCGCAAAATACCCCTCTCGCTGTCATAGCCAACATACTGAGATTAATCGGTTAAAATCATCTAAAGCATATCCAATCGTGGAAATGTCAACTCAATTAGCTAACGATAAAAGTATCGAAAATAAAGAATTAATTGAGATAAAAACAGCGATTGGAAGTATTAAAGCCATAGTTAAACTCAATCATAATATTCAAACAGATACGATTTGCATTGATTATGGATGGACAGGTGAGAACAACCTTAATGCTATTTTAAATCATCAATTAGCTGACTCAATTTCGGGTTCAAATAACTTAAAAACACAACCTTGTTGTATTAGCAAAATAGAGGATAATTGAATGGAAGGTTATATCCTCCATACGTGACGCTGATAATGTGAACGTCAAATTATTCTTGTTGAATAAGGTATGAGTTTGATTGCAGTCAATGTCATGTTCAATCTCTGTGAGTATAATATTAATCTCTTTTATTTAATCTTTATATTCATGATAAAACGCATTCCTAACTGGTTATTATTTGGCTCTGTCTTATTAGCATTTACGGCAGGTTTTATTAATTCTGTTGCGCTATTATCTTTCCAGCATCATACCGTCTCTCATGTGACGGGCTCAATTACTCAAGCGATGAGCAGTATTGTAAAACCTGGCCATTTAGTGAATAGTCATGTGTTAAGCATTGTTGGGATGTTCTTTTTAGGTGCTGCAACATCGGGGCTTATCATTCGCAACAAAGTGCTTTATTTGGATCATCGGTATAGTATTGCATTATACTTAGAAGCCTTTATTCTGTTTGGGGCAACGTACTGCTTTTATAAGGGGCTAGTGTCTGGTGAAATGTTGGCGTCTTTTGCCTGTGGGTTACAAAATGCGATGTTGGCAACTTACAGTGGTTCAATTCTTCGTACTACACATTTGACTGGCATTATATCGGATTTAGGGACAGCATTAGGACAATGGCTTTCAAGGAAAGAAGTAAAATCTAACCAAGTAGCGATGCAACTTTTTATCCTAGTTGCATTTTCAGTTGGCGCACTGTTAGCTTCAGAATTATTGACAATATATGGACCACTGGTCATGTTGATACCTGCGATTTTAGTATCGTTTATTGCAACACTGTATATGGCAACATTAAATTATAAATTAAAAGCTTAACTACTTTTTAGATTCTCTTTTTCCTTAATAAACTATACCGTTTGTACTTGCTGGACTGAGCGGAAGACCCTGTTTTTATGTGGTTAATGAAGTAAAGGCGTAATAGATGGTATAATTTAATACCTCACCACTAATTAGATAGGCAGCTTATCTATTATCCACATGAATTTATTGATATTTTACGATGGATATTTATATTTCAAATGGCTATATTAATTCTGTTATTTTTTTAATTTTAAATCTTAATATTTATCTGACATAGTTAAATTGTACTTATATAGACTATTCCTGATTAGTACCTTTAGTTTTTTACTTATCGATATAGAAGGATATAAGTTATGTCATTTATTAATAGCTTTACAGAGGGCGATATTGTATACCAATATAAAGTGTGTGCTCTTGAGAAAAGAAGTAGTACGAGTTGGGGTAAGAATGAAAATTACTATCAGCGTGCATTTATTCTAGGGTTTGTGATCACAAAGATTACGATTACTTATTTCTTGGTTGTTGATGCTGAAGGGAATGAACATAAGTTCTCCTCAAAGAATGGAAGAGAATTAACCACTATTGATAAAAATAAGATTCAATTGATCACTAAACAAGAGTTATTAACTAAACATGTTGAGTTATATAAGAGTTTTAGTTTCTACTCAGCTTTCAAAGAAGTAGAGCTGTATTGTGAAAAATTAGATCAACTAGCCGATTACCCTCATCATAAGGATGATCCACGATCCCCATTGAAGGCTAAAGAACTAGATGATGCCTTAACACTACATCAAATATATCAGGATTTTAATCTATATATTGACTCAAAATTAAATGCTATCGAGGCGAGAGTATGAATGCTTATGATTCAATAAGAATTTTAAGTGTTTAATTTAATGTTTTTTTGGTTATTTTTAACAAAATTGAAAAAGGCATTCTCATTTTTGCAAACTCGAACTAGAGGATTTACCAGTTATTCCTGCCACCACTTAATGGATAATGCATCACATATTAGCCAACTCTGGAAAAGTGAATGAACGTAATTATTCTTGGTTTAAACAGTGGATTCAGTAATTCTATTTTAAATAACTTACCTGCGGATACGAAAATTGTAGGAACGGGGCGAGGCGTCAATCGTTATAGTCATGATGAACGTGTTATCGGCTTTCTGAGTATGGATATTACCAACGATGAATCAGTTGAAGATGCGATGAATAATGCGATTTCAATGCTCGATGATAAAGTTGATGCTGTCATTAATTGTATCGGTATGGGTACACGAGGTTATAGCGAAAAGTTCACAACAGATCAGATGAAAAAAGTTTTTGATATTAATATTTTTGGAACGCAGCGACTTTTTAGAGCGATTCTACCGCAGATGAAAAAACAACGATTTGGCAGTATCATCACAGTCACAGCTTTGCTTGGTCGCTTTTGTGTTCCGTTTTTAGGGCCTTATACATCATCGAAATGGGCACTTGAAGGGCTTTTAGAATCATACCGACATGAGTTAAAAAAAATGGGTATCGGTGTTTTTGTTGTTGAGCCAGGTGCACAAAGTACAAATTTTGGTGTCAATGCGATGCTTCCTGACGCTGAAGAGGCGACAAATCGTCACTATGATGAATATGATAGTTTAGAAGTTGAATTCTTCAAAACATTATCATCTGTAATGAAAGAGCATACTGAACAAGATCCAGCACAAGTAGGGAAAGCGATTGCAGATGTGGCATTAAATCCTCTTGATGCCCCTTTCCGGGTTGAAGTTGATACAACCGTGATTGGCGAAGAGATTAAGAAGTTAAATGCCTCTTACGAAGCCTCAATGGACAAAATATTTGAAGGTTATCAAATAAAGTCACTCCTTAAATAAGTTGTCATTAATAATAAATCTTGTTTTCTAGTAATAAGTGAATATTACTAGGAACTTCATGTTTTATTTATCTCTTTTTATAAGGAGGCATAGACGATAATTTAAATTAACCACGACAATGTAATAAAAAAAACACTCTAATCCTTACGGGTTTGTAATAAACATGACTTATCTACATCTTCTTAATTGAAGATATTTTCTGTTGGCGGAATTTGTTTGTCAATTAATAACGTCAATTATTTTATGTATATAAGTGAATAAACTGGAAATACTTAATGAAAAAATTAATCACTAGCTCACTTTTAATTTTAACTTTTATAGCTAGCAATACTTTCGCAGAAACAAAAATTGATAATCACCATAAAACTGAAACACTTGCACAAGTTTCTAAGAAACTAAGTGATCCAACATCGAATGTTTGGGCGTTATTTACTTCGGTAAACTTTACTGGTTATAGCGGTTCAGATGTTACCGGTGACAAATATGGTCAAAATATTGTCTTCCAACCTATTATGCCATTTCATCTTACTGAAGATGTTAAATTGATCACTCGTCCAGTTATCTCTTTTAATAGCCAACCTGCATTGGTGTCAGAAGGGCATACTGAACGTCATTACGGTTTAAGTGACTTACAATTGCCTTTGATGGTTTCTCCTAAAAGCGATACAGATTTCTCTTGGGCATTTGGTCCATCGTTTATCTTACCAACTAATACCGGTGATTTAGAGAAAGGGCATGTATGGCAAGGCGGTGCAGCAGCATTAATGGTTTGGAAACCAAAAGGGTATGTACTTGGTACACTAAACCAGTACTGGCGAAATATCTCTAGTGAAGATAAAGAGAATGAGCAAGATCACGGTCAAATTAATCTGTTTTTAATTAAGTCATTAGGTGGCGCTCAAGAGATTGGTATTACACCAACGATCACTTATGATAATAAAATTAATAATGGTGGTGGCAAATGGAATGTACCACTAGGATTAACCTATTCATTTATGCATCGGTTTGGTAGCACACCAGCAAAAGTTCAAGTTGGACTAGAGAAGTCGGTGATTAAGAATGACGAGTACGGTCAAGACTGGAACCTGAAAATCAATATTATTCCAGTTGTAAACGTTAAAATGGATCCGTTATTCTAATTAGATAACTTGTTTCCCCCCTCGACCAATATCGTTATTAGCGATTAATTCTTAAATCACGATTTGATTGAGGGGAATGACATTTATACCCTTCATTCTTGAAGTTGCTAGGTTGTTGGCTGCACTCATTCGCCCCAATAATATAGTACTCCTATACTCATGAGGCCTCATTCGCTTGGCGCCTACTAGCAACTCCAATTACTTTGGGTATAAGCAGTAAGGATACACCTAAAATAGTTGGAGTTATTAGCCGCTTCAAGTATGAAGAGGATATACATTTAACGAACCACGGCGGCAGTGCCTGTTATCGTCACCATCAGCATCTCTTTATCACCACCGGAAATTTCTTCTACATCAATCGCGATGCCAATCACAGCGTTACATCCCATCTTTTCGGCTTTATTTTTTAAATCTTCAATTGCTTCTTGTTTTATATCGTCCAATTTACTCATATAGCTATTGGATTTACCGCCAAAAAAGTCAGTGAAACCGGCAAAAAAATCTCGGAAAAAGTTAGTACCTGAAACAATAGAGGTAGTAATAATACCTTCTACCGATTCTATGCGTAAATGATCGGGTATCTGAGCGGTAGTCGTGATGATACGATTGTTCATAATGATAAGTACCTTGTCGTTATTTTCGTCAATATTTTAATTTAGTATTTACAGTCAGATACAATAATGAGCTAAAGAGGCTACGTCAAATACGACGTATTCACTCATGGACGATTAAACTTTTCTGTATTTAAGTTAATCGTTCTATTTTACTCTTTAATACAACACTCTTGATGGAGGTATGACATCACGTCATTGAGGGCATTAAACTCTACCACACAGTATAACGACCGTCCGTTACGCTGCTGAGATAATAGACCCGCAGAGCATAGTGTTGAAATATGATGGGAGAGTGTCGAGTTGGGAATATTTAACTTTTCTTGTATATCTCCGACAACTAACCCGTTTTTCCCTTTTTTTACAATTTCCTTGTAGATACTTAATCGTGTCGGATGTCCGAGCGTTTTCAACGCTTTTGCTACCATATCCAGTTTCATAAAATCGATCCTCATCACTATAGGGAAGTCATCAATTCTACCATTAAATCACCCTCTGCACTATATTTCTGGAATCTAGGAAATATAAATTGACAATTAAGTCATTGTAACTATAATTCCAGAACATTGGAAATAAGTGCAAAATAATTGTTAATTAATGGAGATTGAAATGAGTCCTGAATTTATGGATATGGCAAAAGAAGCACTAGGTATGTTTGCATTCCTTGCGACAGAGTTAGTGATTTTATTCTTAGCTATCAGTTATGTTGTTGGTATTCTTCAAGAATATATGACACCAGAAAAAGTACAAAATATATTAAGTTCAAAAAAAGGCAAAGGGTACATTATCTCCGCGTTACTTGGTTCTATTACACCATTTTGTTCTTGTTCAACAATCCCATTTTTAAAAGGATTATTAAGAGCGCGTGCTGGTTTCGGTCCGATGATGGTGTTCTTATTCGCAAGTCCATTACTTAACCCAATTATTATTGGCCTATTTGTCGTAACATTTGGTTGGAAAGTGGCACTTTTCTACTTTGTTATTGCAATGACAGTGTCAGTAACAGCGGGTTATGTACTTGAGAAGTTAGGTTTTGAACGATACGTAAAACCAGAAGCTTATGATTCAGCAATTAAAGAAACGTCATGTTGTGGAACTGAGCCAGCTAAAGAAGAATCGGCTTCATGCTGTACGCCTGAGCCTGTGGCTGAGACTTCTTGTTGTACACCAGAACCAGCAATGGCAACATCTTGCTGTACGTCAGAGCCAGTTGCTGCAACATCTTGTTGTACATCAGCGCCTGCAGTTGAAACTGAAACTTGCTGCGGTACAACAACTAAAAATCCAGCAGTAAAAGAACCTAGTCGCTGGGTACGTATCTGGCACAGCACTTGGGCGGATTTTCTGCAAGTGCTTCCATACCTATTAATCGGTGTGGCGATTGGTTCATTAATCTATGGCTTTATTCCAACAGATTTAATTGCCGAGTATGCAGGTGAGAACGTTTGGTATGCGGTTCCAATTGCAGCGGTAATTGGTATTCCACTATACATTCGTGCTGAAGCGGTTATTCCTCTAAGTATGGCGTTAGTTAAAAAAGGCATGGCATTAGGTTCAGTGATGGCGTTGATTATTGGTAGTGCAGGTGCAAGTTTAACAGAAGTTATTTTGTTAAAAGCGATCTTCAAAAACCAAATGATTGCTGCATTCTTGTTTGTCATCCTATCAATGGCAATTAGTGCGGGCTATCTGTATGGCTTTATCTTTGGCTAAGTTGCTATGCAGACCCAAGGGTCTAGTTGGAACTGACTAGCTATTTAAAAACGGCTAGAGATTTAGAATCAACCTGGTTCTTTAAAATTAAACCGTATCAGTGAAATATTGGTACGGTTTTTTTGTATTCAGCTCAGTTTGTCTGAATTCCCATTGATTTAACAAAGGAATTGGTATGTTGAAATTACCTCGTAATATTTGGTTATTGGCTTTAATGCAACCTTTAGTCGTATCAACGGGAGGATTAAACTCTGTTGTTGCGAGTATTATTGGTAATGATTTGAGTCAAAATCCGAACTTAGCGACGCTGCCTATTGCTGCTTTTATGACAGGTTTAGCACTGTTCGTTGTCCCAGGTTCTAAATTACAAGAGAGATTTGGACGAAAACCACTATTCATCGTCGCCTCACTGTTAAGTGCCATAATTGGTTTGATGGCTGCTATTAGTATAGAACAAGCCTTTTTTTGGGGATTTGTCTCCAGTTGTTTTGCTTTTGGAACACAAATGGCCGTTATTGTACAGTATCGTTATGCTGCGATTGAGAGCTGTCAAGATCAGCAAGATATTACTAAAGCATTGAGTTTAATTTTGATGGGGGAATTTCATCTGCAATCATTGGGCCTGAGTTGGTCGATTTTGCTAAATATTTAACTGTTTTTGACTCTTTATATGCGAATGCCTACCTATTTATTTCTATTTTTCATCTTATTGCGGCTGGATTATTACTGATCTTTTTTGAACCGATCTCTAAAAAGGATGCCAAGAAGCAAGAGCTGTTATCTCCTTCATTAAGTGACAGTGAAATCCGTTCATTATTTAGATTGGCGGTAATTATTGGTGTCATCGCTTATGCAATCATGGCAATGATAATGACAGCAACACCACTGGCAATGAAAGCATCGTTATTTTCAATTGAGCAAATTAAGTGGGTTATTCAAGCCCATATTCTTGCGATGTATATTCCTTCTTTATTTACGGCCAAAATGGTTAAATCGATGGGAATACATAAGATGTTGATAGCTGGGTTACTGCTTATGGTTTTAAGCTTAATGATTGCATTAATATCGCGAACATTTAGTCACTTTATATTCTCGCTTATTTTCCTTGGGTTAGGTTGGAATGTTCTATTTTTAAGTGGCACAACGTTACTTTCTCAAACGTATTCAAATGCGACGAGATTTAAAGCTCAAGGACGGTTTGATTTAATGATTAGTCTCGCTCAAACCTCTTCTGTCTTTGCATCTGGTATTATATTTTCATTGTTTGGTTGGGATAATCTTCTATTGATTGCCTTAATTCCTCTATTCTTTTTAATGATTCATAGTTTAAAGTTCCTCGATCAGTTGCCAAAGTTATTATGTTGTAATACTCGACTAATTCATATCCTAAAAAAACAAGAGTAACGTTTAATTTTAGCTCTGTTGTGTAACGATAATGTAGTCGAATCTATGTTACTTGATCATGAGAGCTTTGATCTTGTGCGCAAAATTGATAAATAAAAAGTGATTAATTCTATGCTCTCGGGATTACTCTTGACTTACTTTATCTGTACTTTATTATTCCACTATTGCGGTATAATCGAATTAAAGTGAAGTTGATTTAAAAACTTATAAGAGGTGATTTATGTGTGAGCTATTAGGCCTGAGTAGTAATAAACCGACAACAATGAAT
This sequence comes from Vibrio sp. SS-MA-C1-2, assembly GCF_021513135.1. Taxonomy (NCBI): domain Bacteria; kingdom Pseudomonadati; phylum Pseudomonadota; class Gammaproteobacteria; order Vibrionales; family Vibrionaceae; genus Vibrio; species Vibrio sp. SS-MA-C1-2. Next base: position 2,438,225 of record NZ_CP090981.1, on the reverse strand, counting down.
AGAAGCTTTTCTTCACTAGCAGAACGTGGAGGAAACTCAGGTCCTCATCGCGATGGTTGGGGGGTGACCTTTTATGATAGCGTGAAGGGATGCCGTAATTTTAAAGATACTAATCCAAGTTGTTGCTCAGAAATTTCAGCATTTGTGCAGCAACATCGTATCGTTAGCCCATTAATTATTGCACATATCAGACAGGCTAATTGTGGTGAAGTCAGAAGTGAAAACACCCATCCTTTTACTCGTGAACTATGGGGAGAGTGTTGGACATTTGCACATAATGGTCAATTGAATGCTACTCTAAAATTAAACACGGGTGACTTTACACCAATGGGAGAAACAGATAGCGAACTCGCTTTTTGTTGGCTGCTTGATCAAATTAAGACTCATTTTATCACCCGACCAGAATCGGCATTTGACCTTTATGAATTTATCGCAGAAAAAGCACGGTATCTTAATCAGCATGGTGTTTTTAATATGCTACTAACAGACGGACGTTATCTTATGGCGTTCTGTGGCAGCAAATTAGCTTGGGTCAAGCGAGAGGCGCCTTTTGGCATGGTTAATTATTCAGAAGGGAAAGGTGAGCATGATTTAGCGCAACTTTATCAAGATGGTGATCAGGTAAATTTAATCGCCACAGAGCCGCTAACTGATGAGAACTGGCAACGAATGAGTCCCAATGAATATGCGCTCTTTAAAGAGGGGCGTTGTATGAGTTGTGAGTTTAATTAAACTATAAATTTTGGCGAATATAGGATCTTTAATGATGTTTGATGATAATAATAAAAAAGCCGTACAACATGCGATAGACTGGGCAATGTTACATAATGTAATGTTAAAAGCCTCAAATTTTACCAGTCGTCATGCGCCATTTAGTTTTACGCCACTGTTAATAGAAAAAGATCGTTACCAACAGTTAATTGATGCCTCACCGTTATTTGGTAAATTAATTAACCTGATTTCAGACGATCACAAGTTGATACGCGAGGCGATTTTACCCGTTGCAGAAAGTGATGACTTTTTTAGTGCGCTATTAGAAATGCATGAACAGATTCATTTTCAAGGAAAATCAGCTCGCCGAACTCCCTTGTTAATCATGCGTACCGACTTTATGGATGATATCAATAATGGACCGCAATTAATCGAATTTAATGGAATTGCTGCAGGGATGGGGCCTTTTGGTCAACGCATTCATCAGTTGCATCACGAGTTACAACAGCAATGTTCTTCTGTTTATCAGCAATGGACAGATGCACCACAAAGTGAGTTAGTCGATAATATTGCAATAGAAAGATTGGCCGATGGGATACAAAAGGCGACCCTAGCGATTAAACATGGATTTAATGAGTCACAACCGCCGCGTTTTTTAATGGTGACCCAAGAGAATGAAGATAATATTTTCGATCAATTCTTATTAGAAGAGGCGCTGCAACAGCGAGGCATTGAAACGCATCGACGGACCTTTAAAGAGCTTTACCATAAACTATCAACGGGGAAGCAAGATCGTCTGCTATTAGAAGGTGTCGGTTCGATTGATACGGTTTACCTCCGTGCGGGTTACCAATATTCTGATTATTTTTCAGAAGATATTGAAGAGCAAAAGTGTTGTGAAACTTTGATGAAAACCCGAGTCTTTATCGAACAGCATCAAGTGGCGGTTAATGCGACGGTTGGACAGCAATTAGCCACCAGTAAACGAATCCAACTGTTGCTTTCATCGATGAAGATGGAACAATTAGTTACGATTGGTTTAACCGAAGAAGAAGCAATAAAAATTCAGCCACTTATCGGCGAAATGCGTCAAATTGATCAAAATAGTGTCGAATTTATTAAACAGCAGTCGGCAGATGATTGGGTTTTAAAGAATCAAGGCGAAGGGGGAGGTCATTGTGTCTTCAATCAAGATATTTTGCCCGCATTACAAGCCATGTCAAAAAGTGAATATGATAGCTGGGCATTAATGCGACGTCTGCATCCAGCACCAAGAACACATCCGACACTGTTAGTGAGAGATGGCGAACTCACCTCAGTCAATGATTTGATTAGTGAAATTGGTATTTTTACCGTACATATCGCAGGTGAACCCGCGGTGGCTCAACAAGGTTACGCCGGCTATTTAGTCAGAAGCAAACGAGTGACAACAACCGAAGGCGGTGTTCATAGTGGTCTGGGAGTGCTGGACTCGTTAGCGGTAAAATAAAGATTTATTCTCTCCTTATTTGAAGTTGCTAGGTTGTTGGTTGCGCTCATTCACATGTCGCCTGCGAGCAACTTCAATTATTTGGGGGATAGAATATATAATAATTCTTCTAATGGTTAGGAGATCGCTTATCGTCACTTTTGAACTGAATCGTTGTTTGACGAGTAATTAATTCAATAGGAGGTAGCTTTGCTCTGACAACTTGACCCTTTAAAAGTTGTAACATTGAACTTGCACACATCACTCCAATCTCTTCTACTGGTTGTCGTAAAGTAGATAGTGCTGGAGTAAAAAATCTCGAGCTTGGTAAATCATCAAAGCCAATAATTGAAATTTGTTCTGGAACTTTAATCTTCGCATCATACAGTGCTTTCATTGCACCATATGCCATTTGGTCATTTGCAGCAAAAATAGCACTAAACTTAACGTTAGATTTCAGTAAGGTCTGAATTGCTCTGTATCCACCTTCAGAACTAAATTCGCCATTTCTCACTAATCTCGGGTTGAATGTGATTCCGCTGTCGGTTAACGATTGTTTATAACCTTCAAATCGTGAAATTGCATCAGGTTGACTTTCAACGCCTTTTAAATGAACGATGTGTTCATGCCCTAATTGAATTAAATGAAGAGTGGCAATATAACCACCTAAGTTATTATCGACAGAAATAGAGTATAAATTGTCACCTTCAATGTTATATCCAATAGCAACAACAGGGCAGTGTTGAGTAAACGCTAATATTTGTTGGTTAGTCAAACTTCCCATAATGATGATGATGCCATCAACATACGTGTTTTTTAGATAATTTAATGCTGAGATCTCAAGGTTATTTTGCCAATGACCAGAGACAATAACCAAGTTATAACCCTCTCGACTCAATTCCAATTCCATATCTTCTAATATACGACTGGTATAAGGGCTTTCTGGATTTTGTACTAAAACACCGATAGTCATTGTTCTTTGTTGTTTATCTTTCTTTTTGATTGGATTTTTAATCTCAAATTTTAACAGCTGAATGGCTTCTTGGATTGCGTTGGATTTTTCTTCAGAAACAAAAGTTGTTTGATTTAAAAATCGAGAAACAGTACTGGGGGAGACGCTGGCATGTTTTGCCACTTGTTGTAATGTGGTTTTTGTCATTTTTATACCTTTTGCTTTTATTCTGGTTTTTAATGTTATCCCCTTCTTACTTGACGTCTCTAACTTGTTTGCATCGCTCTTTCGTGTACTAGCAAATCCAATTACTTTGGGTATAACAACGTCAATCTATTGTGGTTATCAACTGTTCTAATTTATCAATATCATTTATTTTTATGCGTGAATTAAATGGTATTGTAATCCTATAATTGAAATATTGGCACTATAATCTGTTTTTATTATGAGGCTAATCACATAATTAGCTTGAACAAGATATTGAAGCAATTAAGGGTATTGGATAATTAATGATCGATATCTTTATTATCTCTTTATTTATGCGTGAAACGCCTTTCATTTATGAAAAAATTTTCAGAGATTGGTCGGTAATTGTTCCATTTCTCATTTTTATTCTGTGCTCTCGTTAACAGTTATTCATGAAATAGATATCTTGTTTTTGAAGAGTTCATCTTTTTTGTTTTCTAAGTGTATGTTTTTAAATCTATTTGTCGTTTATTTTTTTTGTTCTATTTTCATGATGTATATCGGAATATGTTATGTGAATAGACTCACATCTTTCATTTGTTTCATAAATAAAATAGCTCTTGATTTCAATAAAACATAAATTATGGAAAATATAATGAATATCAAACTATTACCACTCTCAATCATGGTTGCTGCAAGTTCTATGAGCTTCTCAGCAATGGCTACATCAGATTTGACTATGGAAGAATTAACTCAACGAATTAGTGAGTTAGAAAATAAAGTTAATGAAGGCTATGTACCTGCAGAAATTGTTTCTCCTGAAGCTGAGCAATCACAATCATCTCATGGTTTTGAGTTTCATGGTTATTTTCGTGCAGGCGTATTAGCAAGTGTTGAAGATGACTTTAAACGAGCTAAATTCCCGGCATCAAAAGAGACGTTAGGGCGCTTGGGTATTGAGTCTGATAATCATTATGAGCTTGCGCTTCAAAAGAATTTTGAAACAGATAAAGGCAAAAAGATCCGTATAAAAACCCGTGCCGGTGCTGATAACCATAATACTGCCAATAATCAGCTAGGAGCAAACGTAAACTCTAGTGATATCGGCATTATGGAAACGTTTGTTGAGTTTGAAGGTTTAACCGATACCGGTGTTTTATGGGGAGGTAAACGTTTTTACGGTAAAGATAATTACGTATTTTTAACTGATTTCTTCTACACCGATATGTCAGGCACAGGTGTAGGTATTGAAGGCATTGAGCTTGGTGAAAATAAGTGGGATTTTGCTTATGTAGCGAGTGATAAGAGTGATGATGATGGTGGTCGTTGGGGATCTGATACAAATAATATTATGCATGCTCTTCATGTCGGTGTCGATCTTGGCAAGTTTGAATTCCATACCATGGCTAAATACTTACCAGATAATAGCAATATTACAGGTGAAGACATCAATGGTGGTGATGTAGTAAGTGGTGATTATACTGATTACGGTTTTGAGATTACGGGTATCTATAAATTAGATAGCTTATGGGGACTTCCTGGTAATGGTTTCTCTCAGGTTATTGCTCAAGCAGGTGTTGGTCTAGGATCTGGTCAATTATTGGGTGGTACGGAGACGGAATACAATGCATTTAAGCCGGGTACTAGCCGTGGACAAGGTCAAGCATATATGACACAAGTACAAGATGGTGATTCATCTTATCGTCTTATGACTTGGGGTGGCTATTTCCCTGAGGACAGTAACTGGAACTATTTCACTACTATTCAAGGGCAATATAACTCGTTTGAAAATGAAACCAGTGAAGGTCAAGGCGATGACTACTGGGTGTCTGCTGTTGTTCGACCGACTTATAACATCAACGAATACTTCCATATTAAAACAGAAGCAGGTTACTCATTCTCTTCAAATGAAGAAAATGGCGATTGGACTGGTGAAGGTCAAGTGAAACTAACTGTTGCACCAACAGTTGTTATTAACACAGGAATGGGGCCTGCTCCAGAAATTCGTTTCTTAGCGACTTACCTATCTGATTCAGGTACTAACAATGGTGATGATGACTTTATTGTTGGTATCCAAGCTGATATGTGGTGGTAATAACACGTATAACTGTTAATTAGTTGTTGCTAGTTTGTTTATTTTTAGTGCCTTTTCTTATGAAATGTTTCATGGGTTAGGCGCTATATTGATTGTCCATCATGCTTATCATTTGTTATTAACACATTGTTTAATAGTGTGATTTGTGTCGCTATATGAAGTGTATTTAGATCATATATCATAATTTGAAAGCGTTTTCATTGGGATGTGAATTTTGACGACAATAGCAGATGTATCGAGACATGCAGGGGTTTCAGCCGCGACGGTTTCTCGAGTAATTAACAATACGGCAACAGTTAGTCATCAAAAAAAGCGACGAGTTGAGCAGGCGATGAAAGAGTTAGGGTATAGACCTAATTTGATAGCGCAAGCACTTGCATCAAATCGTAGTGGCTGTATTGGGTTGATTGTTCCATCACTAGGTGGGCCTTTTTATTCTCAAATCCTTCATACCGTTGAGGAGCAGTTACGAAAATATGGTTATCACGTCATCGTCACGGCAGGGTCGCATACTGAAGAAGGACAATGTGAGTCAATTGAGTATTTAATTGGACGCCGTGTTGATGCTTTAATTCTTCATACTCAATTTATTGATGATGATTACTTGATTGATATTGAAGAACAAGGTGTCCCCTTAGTTGCTATTAATCGATTTATCCCTGAATTATCAGGTAGCTGTATCAGTATTGATAATGAAGAGGGTGCATTTATGGCAACGGAACATTTATTACAAATGCATCACCAAGAAATTGCGTGTATTACAGGTCCTTTAAAGCATTCAGATGCAAGGGAAAGGCTACAAGGATATAGAAAAGCATTAGAAAGTTTCGGACATGGTTATTCAGAATCATTAGTCGTTGAGGGAGGCTTCACAGAAGAGTCTGGAAAAGTTGCTATGAGGAAATTACTAAAAAGGAAAGAATCTTTTTCAGCTATTTTTGTAAATAACGATCACATGGCTGCGGGAGTTTATGAAGAGTTGGAAGAGCAAGGATTAAAGATACCTGATGATATCTCTATTGTCGGTTTTGACAATATAACCATTGCTAAATATTTATCACCTCAACTTTCAACCATTAATTTTCCAATTAGAGATATGAGTGAGCAAGCCGTGGAGCTTGTGATTGAGAAATTACATAAAAAAAGAAGAGAGGTAAGAAAAAAACTTTTACCTTCTTTAGTCATAAGAGCGTCAGTTAAAGAACGACTCTTTGAAATGACATCTAATTATTAATTAAGGATAATTTAATGAAACTTAAAAAGTTAGCTATTACTACCGGAGTTGCACTAGGTTTGGTGGCATCAGTTCAAGCTGCCGATGCTGATATTCGTTTTGATGGTTTTCCAGACTTCGATAGTAGCTTAAATGTATTACTTCCTGGTTTTCAGGAAGAGACCGGCATTAGTGTTAACTACATTATGAATAACCACGGTGATCACCACACTAAATTAACCACTAACCTTGCAACAGGTTCTGGTGCGGGTGATGTGATTGTTGTTGATGTAGAAAAAGTAGGTCCATTTGTAAATTCAGGCGGTTTAGTGAATCTGTCTGATAAATACGGTGCAGACAAATATGCAGAAACATTTGCACCTTACGCGTGGGCGCAAGCAAAAGATGAAAAAGGTGATGTTTATGCCATGCCGGTGGATTTAGGTCCAGGTGTGATGTATTACCGTACTGATATCTTAAAAACTACTAACACCACAGCCGGTGCGGTTATTAAGGATTGGGAATCATATATCGCTTATGGTGAAGAACTAAAAAAACAAGATAAATACTTAATTGCTGATGCTGCGGATGTGGCGATGGCGATTATCTTTACTTCAGTTCCTGAAGGCGAAAGTATCTATTTTGATGCAAATGGCAAGCCAACGGTAACGTCTGAGCGTTTTGTTCATGCTCTTGAAGTCGCAAAAGAGATTCGTGATAAAAAGCTCGATGCAAGAATAGGTGCTTGGTCAAACGAGTGGTACGAAGGCTTCCGTAACGGAACTTTCGCAACTCAGCTTTCTGGCGCATGGTTATTGGGTCACTTAAACAACTGGATCGCACCAGATGCTGCGGGCGATTGGGCTGTTTCTGATCTACCTGATGGTTTATACGGTAGCTGGGGTGGTTCTTTCTTATCTATTCCTACCCAATCTAAGAAACAAGATGAAGCGTGGAAATTGATTGAATACATGACAACCCGTCGTGAAGTTCAGTTAGAGAGCTTTAGCACTATTGCTGCTTTCCCTGCAAACGTATCGACCTATGACGATCCAATGTTCAACGAAGAGATTGCTTACTTAGGTGGACAAAAAGCGCGTCTACTGTTTGCTGATATCGCGAAGAAAATCAAGCCAGTGAAACCTGCTAAAGGTGACCATGTTGCTCGTGCAATCGTCTTTGAAAATGCAGTTATGCAAGTACTTAATGAAGACAAAGATATCAAAGAAGCGCTTTCTGAAGCGGAACGTATGATCAAACGTCGTACTCGCAATATGTAAATCAATCTTCAATGATTAGTTTCTACTTTAAGTAAGAAGAGTATAAGGGGGGAAACCGCCTCCTTATACTCAAAATAATTGGAGTTGCTAGTAGGCTGCACAGCCAACAACCTAGCAACTTCAAGTATGAAGGGTATATATACCTAAAATAATTGAAGTTACTCGTCGTCTTTACGTTTATCTATATAGGCTGATTAGTTTCAAATATGAAGAGTATATTTAATAGGATTTAAAACATGACACAATCAACTGGAATAATAGAGAACAGTCAGGCTGGTAACTCTTTTTTATCCAAAAATTTGAAAGCGCTTACACCGTATGGTTTTTTACTACCATTTATTTTGATCTTCTCGGTATTTGGTATTTTCCCACTGCTGTTTTCAATCTTTCTCTCTTTCCATGAATGGAATCCAGTTGAAGGGTTAGCAGCAATGGAGTTTGTAGGTGTTGATAACTATGAGTTAGCACTGACTGACCCTTGGTTATGGCGTTCCTTAAATAATACATTATGGCTAGCCTTAACATCTGGATTTGCTCAGCATTTGGTGGCCATTCCTGTTGCATACATTTTAGTTTCAATGGGGGATCGAATTCGTCACTGGTTAACGTCAGCTTATTTTCTACCATTTATTACTTCTACCGTGGCTGCATCGTTAATTTTCTTCAATATGTATTCACCACACTCTGGGATTATTAACCAAGCATTAATCGAGTTAGCAAACAGCTCTTTATTTGGTTGGGCGTTTGGATGGGTGAATGATTATCAGCCAATTCGTTGGTTGGATGATGCAACATTGATTAAACCTTCTATTGCGATTATGGTTTTTTGGAAATATACCGGCTTTAACATTGTGCTTTATACAACCGGCTTAATGACAATCCCAAAAGATATTTTAGAAGCGGCAAGAATTGATGGCGCCAATGCATTCCAACGTTTCTGGCGTATTTCACTGCCGATGATTCGTCCATTTATGTTTTTTGCAATTACGATGACAATTATTGGTAACTTACAGTTATTTGAAGAACCATTTGTTTTAACTAAAGGTACAGGTGGTGTTGGTCAAGCTGGTTTAACTATCTCGATGTACTTATATAAAGTCGGTTGGGAATGGTTAGAGATGGGTACAGCGTCTGCAATTTCATGGTTACTGTTTTTATTAATTGGCTTCTGTACGCTGATCCAGTTTGTATTCTTCGGTAAAAAAGGGTTAGGGGATAATTAACATGTCACATCAACAACGTTTAGTCTCAAATCGACTAGCAGAATTATTTACTAAAGCGATGTTAGTCGTGCTTATTACAGTGTTAATTGTTTCTGCATTAATGACGGTATTTCCGTTTCTTTGGTCAGCACTTTTATCTACTCGAGATCGATCTGAGATTTTTGGTACTGGGATCAGCTTTGCGATTGGTGACAGCTTAGGCTTTAACTACGAAAAATTGTTAGAAATTATGCCATTTTGGCAGGCGATGTTTAACAGTGTCTATATCGCATTTTTAGGAACTGCAGTTTCTCTACTGTTTTGTAGTATGGGCGGCTATGCCTTTGCGGTATTTAAATTCCGTGGCAAGAGTTTACTGTTTGGGTTACTGGTCGGTTCAATGATGATTCCACCAGTATTAGGCTTAATTCCTTACTTTATGATCGTTAAGTTCGTTGGATTAATGGATAACCATATGGCGGTTTGGCTGCCGTTTACAGCGACACCGTTTGGTATCTTTTTAATGCGTCAGCACGTTGTAGCATCGATACCAAAAGAGCTTTTAGAAGCGGCGAAACTCGATGGTGCAGGTGAGTTTAGAACTTATTGGAGTGTGGTGCTTCCTTTAATGAAGCCAGCATTAGCAACGGTAGCGATTGTTCAGTTTGTTTTCTTCTGGAACAGCTTTATGAACCCGTTAGTGGTATTAACATCACCAGAAAATTATGTGATTACTCAGGCATTGCGTTCAGTTCAAGGAATTCCAAATACTCCTTGGGGCGCGGTGATGTTAGGAACCACAATCTCTATCTTACCTCTTGTCACGGCTTATCTATTTGCATCGAAGCAGATGATCAGTGGATTGACGTCGGGTGCGGTTAAAGGTTAAAAGAAAAACGATGACAAAATCAAAAATAATAACTCTCACCTTGCATCAGTTGGTTGATATTCAATTTACCAATGGTTGCACAACGAACAGTACTGACGTAATAAATAACCAAACAGCGATGCAGCAAAATAACACGAAGGAGAACAAGTAATGGCGAAGGTCGAATTTAGAAATATTCAAAAATCCTTTGGTGATGTTGAAGTCGTTAAAGAGTTTAATTTCACAGTAGAAGATGGTGAGTTTGTGGTTTTCCTTGGCCCTTCAGGCTGTGGTAAATCAACGACACTTCGTATGTTAGCAGGACTCGAATCGATTACTGGCGGTGAAATTTATGTTGGTGACCGTTGCGTTAATCAGGTTGATGCAAAAGATCGTGATTTAGCGATGGTGTTTCAAAGCTATGCTCTTTACCCACACATGTCGGTTTATGAAAATATCGCCTTTGCATTAAAACTGAAAAAAATGCCAAAAGCGGAAATCGACCAAGAAGTACGTCGTGCGGCTAAAATGTTAGAACTTGAACCACTTTTAGATCGTAAGCCAAAAGAGCTTTCTGGTGGTCAGCGTCAACGTGTAGCAATGGGGCGTGCGATGGTACGAACGCCAAAAGTGTTCCTATTTGATGAACCGTTGTCGAACCTTGATGCGAAATTACGTGGTGTGATGCGTGAAGAGATCAAGCAACTACACCGTAATTTAAAGACCACGACTATCTATGTGACCCATGATCAGATCGAAGCGATGACATTAGCGGATCGTATCGTGATTCTCAAAGATGGTTACGTCGCACAAGTTGGCACGCCAACAGAAGTTTTCCAACGTCCAGCGAATAAGTTTGTTGCTCAATTCATTGGTAACCCTTCAATGAATATGTTGGATGCAGAGTTAATTCAAGATAATGGTGAATACTTCGTTCAATTAGGTGGGATTAATATTCCATTACCTGAACGTTTTAAATCTTATGCATCGAAAAATATTCCATTGAACTTTGGTGTTCGACCAACCGATATCCACCTTCGTGCTGAACAGATTGACCATGATCGTGTATTAGCGGTGCCGGTGGCCATTAAAGATAAAGAACTATTGGGTGCCAGCATCCTGTTAAAAACAGAAATCGCCGGTCAACAGTTGATGGTTGAAACTCAAGCCACAGAAGTTAGTGAGCAAGAGTTAACCCTATATTTTGATTTAGATGCCATTCATCTTTTTGATGCATTAAGCGAAAAATCACTGGCAGTGTAAATAATTAAAGGAGGGGGAGAGCTCTCCTTTACTTAACTCATTGTTTAAAAAATTAATTATAAATATGCCCAAAGTAAATAGCGTTGCTGGTAGGCGGGAAATGAACAGAGCCAACAAGCTAGCAACATAAAGTTAGCAGGGTATAAGAATATTGTATTTAGGTTTATATATGACCATTGAAAATAGATCGGTTTCAGGAAGTTTTATTCAATTAAATGACGAGCGTTTCTATATCATCAAAAATTATGATGAGATGCCTCCATTTTTTATTAGTTTAGTATCATCAGATGATCACTGGATGTTTCTTTCATCATCAGGTTCTTTAACAGCAGGACGTGTAAAGCCTGAGTTCGCACTGTTTCCTTATAAGTCTGTGGATTATATCCATGAAAGCAGCAACAATACCGGCAGTTACACCACACTGAAGGTTACCCAGCAACACGGTGTTAAGAAGTGGCAACCTTTTAATCATCATCATGATGGTATCTACTCACTGGAGCGCAATTTATATAAAAATAGCGCAGGTGATAAGATTATTTATGAAGAGAAAAACCATGATTTAGCGGTGACGTTCCGTTATCAGTGGGCGAGCAGTGAAAAGTATGGTTTTGTTCGCACATCGACGCTAATTAATGAAGGAACTGAAACCACAACTATCGATATTCTTGATGGTTTACAAAATTTACTGCCGACAGATGCACCATTAAGCGCAATGAATGACCGCAGTGCGCTGGTGGATGCTTATAAGTGGAATGAGCGTCGCGCTGAAAGTGCATTAGCGATTTATAGCATGTATGCCAAGCTAAGTGATAAAGCAGAACCTGCTGAATCTATGTTGGCAACGACGGTTTTCACTACGTCGACAGAAGCTCAAGCGATTCTTCTTTCTAGCCAGCAAGTGAAAGGTTTTAATCGTGGTGCTGACGTCACGGCTGAAACCTTAACTAAAGGTGTTCGTGGCGCATTTTTATTGAACTTTAACTTTGAATTAGCGGCGAAACAACAGAAAGAGTGGCAGATTGTTGCTGATGTTAATCAGTCTCATTCGGATATTATTGCGCTTGAAAATGAGTTGCAAGAGACGCAACAATTAACGGATCGCATTGTTAAGTCGGTAGCCGAGAATCAAGAAGAGCTGTTACGCTTCATGGCAACAACCGATGGGCTACAAACCACCAATGATCAAGAGACCACGGTGCACCACTATGCTAATGTTCTGTTTAATAACTTACGTGGTGGCGTAAGCTTAAATCAGTATCAGATCGATCGTTCGGATCTACTGAAAACCATTAATGTGCTCAATAAACCTCTGTTCGAACGTTATCAACACGCGTTATCGCAACTGGATGAGACACTCTCTTATTCGGCGCTACTTGAGTGGGCACAGCAACAGCAAGATAACCAATTAACTCGTGTGGTATTTGAGTATCTGCCGTTAACTTTTGGTCGTCGACATGGTGACCCAAGTCGCCCTTGGAACCATTTTGAGATTAAAGTCAAAGATGAGCAGGGAGACAGAAAACTCTCTTATCAAGGAAACTGGCGTGATATTTTCCAAAACTGGGAAGCATTAGCCGTCAGTTATCCAAACTTTATTGAGTCGTTTATTGCTAAATTTGTTAACGCCTCAACCATTGATGGTTATAACCCATACCGTATTACCAAAGAAGGGATCGATTGGGAACTGCTTGAACCTGATGATCCGTGGAGTAACATCGGTTATTGGGGTGATCACCAGATCATCTACTTACTCAAGTTTTTAGAGTTGTCGAAGAAGTTTAACCCTGCGCGTCTGCAAACGTTATTGGCAGAAGATATCTTTGCTTATGCGAACGTGCCTTATGAGATCAAAGGCTTTAAAGCGTTGCTTGATGATCCAAAAGATACGGTTAACTTTAATGATCAAAAACAGTTAAAGATCGAGGCATTAGAGAAAGAGTTAGGGAGTGATGCGCGTTTACTTCTTAATGCGGATAATTCTGTCTATCAAGTCAACCTAACTGAAAAACTGTTAGTTCCACTCTTATCTAAAATGAGCAACTTTGTTCTTGGTGGCGGAATTTGGCTAAATACTCAACGTCCTGAGTGGAATGATGCCAATAACGCGATTGTCGGTAATGGTTTATCGATGGTGACGCTGTACTATATTCGTCGTTATTTGAAGTTTATTAAAGCACTTTATCAGAGTGAGTCAGAGTACCCACTATCGTCAGAAGTGGCACAATGGTTAACGGAAACCATTAAGACGTTGAGTGCTGCGGATCAAAAAATGCAGACTAATGGTATTTCTGATCCTCTACGTACCGAGCTGCTACATCAATTGGGTGAAGTGGGCGAGCAGTACCGTGAAACGATTTATCAACAGGAGCAATTTAGTGGTAAGAAAACGGTCACTTCAGCTCAAATCCTTACTTTGTGTGATGTGAGTTTATCGCTAATCGATGAAACTATTGCGGTAAATAAACGTCAAGATGGCATGTATAATGCGTATAATATCGCGGACTTTAAACAACCAGAGATCTCGGTTTCTGAGCTTTATCCTATGTTAGAAGGTCAGGTTTCGGTACTAAGTTCTGGTTATCTCAATGCTGAACAGAGTATTGAATTATTAGAAACCTTGTTCGCGAGTGATATTTATCGTCAAGATCAACAGAGCTTTATGCTCTATCCAGATCGCGATTTAACTCACTTCCAAGATAAGAATCGTTTGACTCAGCAGCAAGTGAATGAAAATCCACTGCTGGTGGCGATGCTAGAGAAAAACGATCCACGAGTTATTTCTCAAGCAATCAATGGTGATATCTATTTCAATGCCTCATTTGAAAATGCGAAGCACCTTAAAAAAGCGTTAGAGAAAGCGAAGGGTGATTACTCAGAATTCAGTGAGCCGGTTAGCGAGCAGATTTGTGATCTCTATGAAGTGATCTTTAACCATCAGTCATTTACTGGTCGTTCTGGGACGATGTTTGGTTATGAAGGGTTAGGTTGTATCTATTGGCATATGGTGTCTAAGTTATTGTTGGCGAGCCAAGAAGCTTATAACGATGCAGTTGAGCAGCAAGAATCAACAGAAACAATTAACCGCTTACGTGATCTCTATTATCGTGTTCGTGCTGGAATTAGCTTTAATAAAACACCATTAGAGTATGGTGCATTCCCAACCGACCCTTATTCGCACACACCAAAACAAGCGGGTGCGCAACAACCAGGAATGACAGGGCAGGTAAAAGAAGAGATCTTAACTCGTTTTTCTGAGCTTGGTCTTTATGTTGAACAGGGGGTAATTAAGTTTAGCCTTGGTCTTCTACAAAGAAGTGAACTGTTAGTGGATGATGAAACTTTTATTTACGCAGCACCAAGCAAAGGATTTAACCAGCTACCGCTGCACCAGAATGAGTTAGGATTTACATTCTGTCAGACGCCAATTGTTTATACATTTAATCCGGAGAAGCCTTATGGCGTTGAGATTTATGATAATGAGGGTCTGGTTACTCAGCAGTCTGATTATCAGTTATCTCGAGCAGTGAGTGAGCAGATCTTTAATCGACAGTTTACTCTGAATAAGCTAGTTGTTAACTTTAATCCTGAGCAGCTTTTTTAATTAAATAGAAGCTAATGTAACAGGTTTGAACCTGAGTAAATAAAAGAGCAGCGATTTAATTCACTTTTAATTAAGAAAGTGAGTTAATATTTGCTGCTCTTTTTATACCCTTCTTACTTGAAGTTGCTAGGTTGTTGGCTACGCTCATTCGCCCCAATCATATAGTACACCTATACTCATGGGGCCTCACTCACTTGCCGCCTACTAGCAATTCCAATTATTTTGTGTATATATTAACTTATTCACCATTTTCTTCGGCTTCTTGCTCTTCAGCATCTTGTCGCTTAATGACTTTATGGCCATCTTCTGTGACGCCCTGTTTCCAATAACTGCTAATGTAGATAAATTCACGATCGACCTCTTTTTCATTTCTAAAGTAGGTTCTTAGCTCTCTCATTGAGCTAAATTCACACGCTGACCAGACAGAAACTTGTCCTTCTAACCAAGCTAGTTCACGCGCTTTTTCTGCTAATGATTGTTCAGCGGTTAGCCAAATAACTTGAACGCCTTCTGGTGCTGGAATTGTTTGAATATCCTGTTCTTCGAGCACTTTAATAACGGCATAACCTTTAGCATCAGCCGGTAAGTGAATTAATTCTTTGGTTAATGCGGGGAGGGCTGTCATATCGGCAGTCATAAAGAACCAATCTGCCTCTTTGTTTAGTTCACTGCGCAGGCCAGGACCAAAGACATTAACATTATCGCCGACTTTTACATCCGCAGCCCAGCGAGCACCAAAACCACAAAGGGCATCAGTGGTGATATGACGAACAAGATCCAGTTCAATCATTAATGCGTCAGGATCAAATCTGCGGACAGTATAAGTTCTCATCAGTGGTTTATCACCTTCACTTAATGTTGAAAGATCAGTGCTTCCTTCTGACGTAAATAACAACTTGATATAACCGCCCTCACAATCGAGGGAGAACTTGGTCAAATCATCACCCTGTAATCGAACCCTTTGCATATTGGGCGTGATCTGTTCAGTGTGAGTCACAGTTAGGTGCTTTGGAGCGGGCTTTTTTCGTTTTTGATTCACAGGAAATCCTCTTAAGGCTAATGATTATCCAATATGTTCAGCTTGATGATATATTTATCCCCTTGTTACTTGAAGCTGCTAGGTTGTTGGCTGTATTCATTCACGCCTACTAACCAATCCAATTAATTTGGGTCGATGATATCAGTGTAGACCTAAATTTATTCAAGTATGAAAGGTATAAAAACAATGCCAATCATTTTTTGAATCGATAGCAAGTAAGTCAGGTTTATCTCAAATATATTATTGAATTAGATGGAGATATTGTTACTTTTTATCGTATCTTAATGACAATTTGATTACTTGTCTATATGATAATCATTATTATTTGTATTATCATTGCTTTTCTGGTTTATTTTCATGTATTATTGACGAGGATTTAAAACAAATCGAATATAGATCAAAAATAATTGTATTGTAGCAATAAGCTGTAATCGTGATAATGTTCGGTGAGTATATAATTTTAATACCTATTTTGACGATTAGAAATCGTAGGCTGAAATAAAAAATGAAGAAACTTCCGATTTATACCTTATTATCTCCACTGTTATTGGTGGGATGGGTTGCACCTGTTACCGCAACTGATTTAGATAAAGCACAAAGCATTGAGATTCAAACAATAAAGAATAGTGCGAATAGCCAACAAAAGGTTAATAAAAGCAGTGATAAAGCGTTTGAATTGAAGTCAGAAATTACCGCATTAGAACAACAAGTTGCCGATTTAACCATTTATAAAAATCATTTATCTGCACTTGTTGAAAGTCAACAACAAGAAATGGACAGTATCGATCAACAATTGGTCGAGATTAACCAAACAAAGCAGGGCGTTGTACCATTGATGTATAAAATGCTTGAAGGGCTCGAAACGGAGATTAAGCAAGATAAGCCGATTCGTATTCAACTTCGTTTGGCACGTTTAGATGAATTAAACCAATTAATGTTAGCGTCAGATGTCAGTGATGCTGAGAAGTATCGCCGTATTTTAGAAGCGTATGAAATTGAATTGGATTACGGCATTAAAATGGGAACTTATCGTTCAGAAGTGGCGATTAATGAGGGCATTGAAGTCGAGCAACTTTATGTTGGACGTTTAGCGTTAGTCGCCCGCAGTTTAGATCATCAAAACTATTGGAGCTGGGATACTGATAGCCAACAGTGGTTGCCATTAGATAATCAATTTGCACCAGAAATTGATAATGCATTTGCGATTGCTAATAAACAAGCCTCTCCAGCGTTAATTTCTCTTCCAGTTTCATTGCCTGTTTTTCAGATTAAGGACGTTCAATAAATGCGCCTATATTCATTAGTTTTGATATTGTTGGCTTCATTATTTTCGATGCCTTCATACGCGAACGATAACGCAGAGATCGCACCTTTAGCAAAAGAGGCTCAACAGCAACAGAAACAGCATGATCAGCAGAGGGTTGCCCGCTTTAAAACTGAAGAAAAAGCACTTCAATCGACCAAAGATAGATTAGAAGAGCAGAAAAAAGCATTAGATAAAGCGATTGCCGAATTGAGTCGTCAATTTAGTCAAAATGAAGAGACTTTAGCAGATAAAGAGAAACAACTTCATTTAGAGACGGGAAGTTTAGGCGAACTATTTGGTGTGGTTCGACAATCCGCTAAATCCTTGCAACATGAGATCAGTCAGTCTGTCGCGAGTTCAACTCAACAACCGCAATTAATGATGGTTGATGAGGTTGTTGCCGCAAAAACCTTACCTTCACTCCCTCAACTTTACGGTTTATGGCAGGCGTTTGAAGCTCAAATAAAGAGCAGTGGTAATTACCAAAATTTAACGGTTCCTTACGTCAATGGTCAAGGTCAGATTACCGATCAATCAGTGACGAGAATAGGTAATTTTGCACTGCTTTCTGATCATGGTGTGGTGAGTTGGAATGGTGAATTGGCCTCTGATTATCCTAAATTACCAGAGGATACACAAACTCAGCAGCAAGTTCAGACGCTAGTTTCTGGTCAACAAGCAATGGTCATTGATCCAAGCCGTGGCGACCTTTATCGTCAGCAAGCTTCAAAACCAACGTTAGCACAGCGTTTTGAGCATGGTGGTATCGTCGGTAAGATCATTGTGGGTCTATTTATTATTGGAATGGTTATTGCTGTTTACCGTTTTGTCGTACTTGCGGCAACCAAGAAAAAGATCACCAAGCAACTTAAACAGAGCGATAAACCTGATAAGAGCAACCCACTGGGACGTATCCTTTCTATTTATCAAGACAGCAAACAAAAAGAGAAGCAATTGCATGTTGAAGCCCTTGAATTACGTCTACTTGAAGGCGTGATGGATGAGCAACAACACTTAGAACAAGGCTTGAGTATGGTTAAACTGATTGCCGCTTTAGCACCAATGTTAGGTCTGCTAGGGACGGTAACCGGAATGATTCAAACCTTCCAAGTGATCACCGAGTTTGGTAATGCCGATCCACGAGTGATGGCAGGGGGAATTTCGATGGCATTAATCACCACGGTTTTAGGTTTAACCAGCGCAATACCACTGTTACTTTTTCATAATGTTTTAAGCTCAAAAGTTGATGCGATTCGCCATATTTTAGAGCGACAAAGTGTCGGTTTAGTTGCGGAGCAGGCTGAAAAGCAGTTAAGTAGGTAACGATGAACGATCTCTTACAATGGTTACCCAATAGCGATGCCTTGTTACCGTTTATGTATCAAGGTGGGCCAATACTTTGGTGGCTTGGGGCTGTGGTGATTATTTTCTGGCTAATTATTTTTGAACGTGTGATCTTCTTTTCGAAATCTTTTCCAGAAAATAGAAAAGTTTGGATAACTAAATGGCAAGCACGTACCGATCATCACTCTTGGTATGCAAGAGCGCAGCGTGATGGGATGTTAAGTGAAGCAGAAGATCAACTGAACCAGCATCTGAAGTTTTTAAAATGTCTTTTAAGCCTCTGTCCTATGCTGGGGTTATTAGGCACAGTCACGGGAATGATCACGGTGTTTGATACCCTTGCCGCTCAAGGAAATGCGGAACCACGGCTCATGGCTGCAGGAATCTCAATGGCGACTATCCCCACAATGGCAGGAATGGTTGCTGCATTATCAGGTATGTTAGCTTACTCCCGTTTAACGAAGTGGAGTCATATCAGCTTACTCAAATTAGAAAAATTATTAAGGAGTGATGCATGCGCTTAGGTCAACGTCGAAGAGATAACGAAGAGGCTAATATTGATATGACGTCAATGTTAGATATTGTCTTTATTATGTTGATTTTCTTTATCGTTACTAGCTCGTTTGTTAAAGAGTCAGGGGTAGAAGTAAATCGCCCATCAGCGAGTCACTCTGTGAGTCAAAAAGGAGCGGGGATTTTCGTTGCGATTACCGCGAATAATGAAATATATATTGATAAACGCCGTGTTGATGTGGAACGAGTACAAGCAACATTAGAAAAATTATTGATTGAACAGCCAAAAGCGTCAATGGTGATCCAAGCGGACAAACTTGCCTTTAATGGGACCGTTGTCGAAGTGATGGATCAAGCAAAAGGGGCTGGGATTGAACAGATAGCGCTTGCGACGGAGACACCCTAATGGTTCGTTGGTTACTGAGCCTGCCGTTAGCCATTGTTCTTACCGTTGGTCTCTTCTCTTTTATGAGTTGGATGGTTGATTTTGGTGGTCATTCTGTTCCTGAAGATAAAGGACGTTTGAGTTATGATTTGGTGATGATCGAGCCAGAAAGTGAAACTGCTCGTCGTCATCGCCAACTTCCAGAGCCGCCTGAAGTCCCAGAGACACCAGAAATACCAACCGCGGTGAATCAAAGTCAGCAGCAAAAGTCGATCAGTACCGTATCGCCTATTAAAATGGCAAATATTGCGTTATCAACTGATGTTGAGGGCGTCTCTTTAACGGCACCTACGTCGATGAATATTGGTCAAAACCAGCAGATTATGCCCCTCCATCGTCAAAATCCTCGTTATCCAAGAAGAGCATTACAACGTAAAATTGAAGGTTATGTGATTCTCTCTTTTACGATTGATGTTAAAGGTAAACCGAAAGATATTAAGGTTATTGAAGCGGAGCCTACTCGTGTATTTGATCGTGAAGCAAAGTCAGCTTTAAGACGTTGGCAATATCAGCCGATGATTGTGGATGGCCAAGTACAAGATCGTGTCGGACAAACGGTTAAATTAGAATTTAAGATAAATAAATGAAGAAAATCATTCTATCCATCGTATTGCTGTTTAGCTCATTGGTCATATTGCCCGCGACAGCTCAGGATCAACTCTCACCTCGTCTTTCTAGTCAAGTTGCAAAAGCATTTGAGTTAGAGCAATCCGATAAGCTAACTGAAGCGATAATACTGCTTGAGAAGCTCAATGGTCGTAGTCGTTATGAAAAGGCCTATATTGCAAGATTAACCGGGATCTATTATTGGCAAGCAAACCAACCCAAAAAAGCAATTACACAATTAACACTCTCTTTAGAAAGTGAAGGGTTTGATCTGCAACAGAGTTGGCAAACTGAAAAGATGTTAGCGGAGTTACTGCTTTCTCAACATCAGGCAAAGCTATCTCTGCCTCACTTTAAACACCTTATTCAATTAAGTCAGGAACTCGAACTTACTGAAGCGCAGTTAGCGAGTTTGCATTTAAACACGGCGAAAAACTATTATCTGTTAGAGCAGTGGTATCAGGTATTAACGTCGCTAAACAACTACGCTAAATTTGTACCAACATTTCCGCTTCAAGTATTAAAAATGCGTTTTAATGCCGAGTTACAACTAAAGCAGTACAAAAATGCAATAAACACCAATAAACAGATCTTAACATTAGATTCGTCTCAAGCACTGTGGTGGCAGCAGTTGAGTGCTCTCTATTTACAAGTGAAAGATAATCGTTCTGCTCTGGCGACGCTTCTCTCTGCTGAGCGGGCCGGCATTACATTGAATCTGCAATATCAAGAGATGATGGCACAGCTTTATGGGCAGCAGAAAGTACCCGAGCAAGCGGCGTTACGCTATCAATCAATTGACGATCCCAAGTTGAGAGTCTTAGTACAAGAGGCACAAAGTTGGCAGACAGCAAAAGAGTGGCAAAAGGCGCAGCAAGCTTGGTTGGTTGCCGCTAAAGTTGAAAGTAAATATTATCGTCAAGTTTCAGAGTTAGCCTTACTACAAGGGGAGTATCAAGCGGCTTTAAACTATATTGATAAAGGCAAGAATATTGATGAGGAACAGAAATACCGACTCAAGCTCCGCGCTTATGTTGGATTAAAGCAGTATACAAAAGCGCAGAAAATTGCCGAACAACTGCATCGAAAATATCCTACTCAGTCCTCTATTTCATGGCTTGAGTATTTAGACAAGGTCGCAAAATAAATGCCATAGCTGTATTCCCAATCAATTTTTGTCTTAATCAGGCCAGTTAAGAATTAAACATATCCGTTTAATTTCTAACTGGCTTTTTATTTATGGCTGATTAGTTATTTATCATTCGTTTAAGTTTAGCTTTTGACCATTTATATTTCTTCTTTTATCACTGTTAGCAAGTTGTTTTCATTAAAATTCCTTTCATTTATGTAAAATTGCGATAAAGATCTCAATAATAAGAATCATTATCAAGTTAACATTGCTAATGAAAATGATATCAATTATCATTTGCATTATTGTAGTTTGTTTGAATTTATTGAAAATTTCAGGAAGAAAAATAGATGAAGTTACCTCGCCACTTAAACCCCATTTTTACAATGAAACCTTTAAGTTTATTTGTCACTATTTTATGCTCAACAGTGAGTTTCACCGCCTCTGCTGAAATTATTGAAGAAAAAGAAAATAAAGACACAGATGAAGTCATGCAGGTCTGGGGAACCGAGATTGTTAATGATAACTCCCTATTAAAAAATGATATTGAATTAAAGCAAGCTGACCATTTAAGTGACCTTCTTCGTGATGAAGCCGG
Organism: Vibrio sp. SS-MA-C1-2; assembly: GCF_021513135.1. Lineage (NCBI taxonomy): Bacteria > Pseudomonadati > Pseudomonadota > Gammaproteobacteria > Vibrionales > Vibrionaceae > Vibrio > Vibrio sp. SS-MA-C1-2. Next base: position 2,416,406 of record NZ_CP090981.1, on the reverse strand, counting down.
TGTTGATGTTGGTGGTTCGCATGCCCTTAATCAGAGTATTAATATTCGTGGTTTAAGTGAGTTAGATTTAGATATCACCATCGATGGTGTTGATCAAAGTAACAATGTTTTCCACCACGTGGGTAATTTACTGATTAACCCTGATATTTTGCAAGCGGTTGATCTTCAAGTCGGGAAAAACTCAGTGATCAATGGCGGTTTAGGTGGTGGTGTTGCTTTTGAAACCAAAGATGCTGACGATCTATTAAAGCCAGGACAAAAGTACGGTGCTCGCATTTATGGTGATTACGGTAGCAATGATTACGAAGGGGGATCGGCAACGGTTTACGGTCGCCCGACAGAGCAGCTTGATTTCTTAGTTTATTATAATTACCTCGATCGCCATAATCCAGATGATGGTGATGGCAATGAACAGTTAGGTCAAGATGGGACGTTACAAGATGTTTTAACCAAGTTTGGTTGGCAACCGAATGAAATTAACCGCTTAGAGCTGAGTTATGAATATTATCATGACAAAGGGGATTATACCCAGAAATCAAATATGGGAATGGGCTGGGCGGGTCATGACAGTAACATTTATCCAATTAAATATACTCGCGAGTCATGGGCATTAAATCACGAATTGGATTTAGGTCATACCCAAATTCATTCAACTGCTTATAGTAATAATATGGATTATAATACGGACAAAGTGGGTTTTTATAATCCGAATACAGGAGAGGAGTTGACCAATGAGCATGGTATCACTCAAACATGGGGTGTTAAGTCTCTTGCCGAAACTCATCTAGAAACCGGTTCTGTTTGGCATGAGTTACGTTATGGCTTTGAAGTGACGACCCAGTCAGCGAAGAAAAAAAGTAACGGTGAAACGGTGGGTAAGAAAGATACTTCAGATAGCTATTCAGTCTATGTCGAAGATGAGATAGAAATCGTACAAGACCTCTTTATTACTCCGGGTGTTCGATACGATTATTATAAGCTCAATGCGAACGGTTCTGTGGATGGTTCTATTGATAAATCCTTTGATGACACCAGCTTTGGTTTAGCAGCAAAATACCTTTTAACTCAAGAGTGGACCGTAAAAGCCAGTGCCACAGAGTTATTTAAAGGCCCTGCATTACCCGGCTCTTTCTTGGAGAATGAGACTGTCAATCACGATGAAAATGTTAAAGCAGAGACGGGTGTTAACTACGAAGCTGGTATTGCGTATGAAAGTATCAATATTGCTTGGTTTGATGCTGTTGGTGCCTATGTTAATGGGTTTCAAACCAATATCGATGACTTCATTGATGATACTTATACAGGAAAGTATGGATTAAAAAATGAAGGTGATGTCAGAATTCGTGGTGTTGAATCTGCGATTAATTTACAGAAAAATGATTTCTCTGGTCGTTTAACGTATTCACATTCTGACTCTAAATTTACCTCAGTAACCGCAGATAGTCGTTATGTTGATGGTCAGGCTATTTCGGGCGAAGTCGGTGATAGTTTCTCTTTGAATCTTGGATATGTTATCCCGAATGCTAACCTAACATTCGGTTGGACAAGTTTAGTCACTTTAGATTTAAATAAAGATGTCCCTGAAGATACGGCAAAAGATGGCTATGATGTTCATAATATCTCTGCTCGCTGGACACCAGAATCCATTGATGGATTCATGGTTACTGCAGGAGTAGAAAACATCTTTGATGAAGAGTACGCCTCTCATGCTTCTTATGATAACTCGACTAATGATTACACCGATTATGAACCTGGCCGTAATTATAAAGTTAGCCTAGCTTACGTATTTTAATTCAATCATTAAACAAATAGGGTGATCATTAGTATCACCCTACATTCTAAAGACATCGAAGGTGGAAAATTACATGCTCCGTTCTACAAATCACCCACAAGTTAAGCATATTCAAAAGCGATTATTACAAGGCATGGCAACAGGGCTTTTACTGATGACGGCATCCGTTAGTTATGCCAAAAGCTATGTGCATGATCTTGGCTCGGTAAATATTGATGAAGTTCCACAGCGTGTGGTTGTTTTAGGTTATGGTAGCTTAGATTTTGTTGATGCATTAGGAGTTACGCCTGTAGGCATGCCTAAACAGTTATTACCTGCAACGCTTGAAAAATATAAAGATGCACAATTTATAAATACCGGTAGCTTAAAAGAAGTTAACTATGAAACATTGTTTACGTTAAAACCTGACCTAATTATTGCTGAAGGTCGCATGGCGCGTATTTATAAAGATCTAAATGAAATTGCACCCACTTATATGTTTCAAATCGACACCAAAGATTATTGGAATACCACCAAAAAGCATTGGGAAAATTTAAGTGAAATATTTGGTAAGCAGCAAAAGGGTGCTGAGTTAATTGCGAATATTGATAATAAAATTAATCAATTGCATCAACAGGCGGAAGATAAGCCATTAAAAACATTAACCGTGATGAGTAATGGCAGCAATATTACTAAATTTGGTGCAGTGAGTCGTTTCTCTTTTATCTACCAAGAAGCTGGCTTTAAAACGTCAACGTCTGAAAATGTGAAAACAAAAGCTGCAACTCATGGTAATTTGATTTCATTTGAATATATTGCAGATGCAAAACCCGATGTGTTATTAATTTTAGATCGAGATCAGGCGATTGGAACCGCGAATGGTCATGCCGAAGAATTATTTGATAATTCATTAGTAAATTCAACGCCAGCCGCGAAAAATAATGAAATTAAATATTTAGATCCCTCAGCTTGGTATTTAGCGAGTGGTGGTTATCAATCAACGAAAGTTATGATTGATGATCTTAATCACGTATTTAATCACGCACATTAATAATATATACCTTAAATAATTGGAGCTGTTAGTAGGCAAACAAATATCGCCAAAAACTTAGCAGCTTCAAGTATAAGAGGTATAAATAAAAGAGAATCTAAAAGAGGTATGAAATTTTGCGTAAAGTAAATGATACCTCTCTTTTAGTCATTTAAAAATTATGAAACTAACACACTTTATTGCAGCGATTATCTTTTTTGCGTTAGCGATCGGTTCCGTTTTTATTGGTGTCGCCAATATCTCTTTTTCTGATCTATTAACTGGGGATGGTCACGCCTTAAATATCTTGTTCACTAGTCGATTAGCTCGACTTTTTGCCATTATGTTAGCTGGCGCTGGGTTGAGTATTGCTGGTTTAATTATGCAGCAAATTGTGCAAAACCGCTTTGCTTCTCCGTCGACCACTGGCACCATTGATTGCGCAATGCTTGGTTATATTGTCGCTTTAGTCCTGTTTTCTCAGCAGAGTAACTGGGTACATCTGATCATTATTTTTGCTTTCTCGATGGTTGGTACGATGCTGTTCGTTCAGTTTCTTCAACGCCTCAAGTTTAAGAGTACTGTCATGGTTCCATTAATCGGAATTATGTATGGGAGTGTTATCTCATCAATGACAACATTTATTGCTTATAAATATGACTTGGTACAGACACTCGGTTCATGGACTGTCGCTAATTTTGCTTCCGTACTACAAGGTAATTATGAGTTTCTTTATATTACTTTTCCTGTTGCGGTCATTGCTTATCTATACGCCAACCGTTTTAGTGCGACCAGTGTGGGGGAGAGCTTTGCAAAAAATATCGGTCTAAATTATCAGCGAATAGTGATGATTGGTGTGGTTTTAGTGGCAACACTCTCTTCATCGGTAGTGATGATTGTTGGTATGATTCCATTCTTAGGTTTGATTGTACCTAATGTTGTTTCGTTATTTATTGGCGATAATATGAAACGTAACTTACCTTGGACAGCTTATACTGGAGTGATTTTAGTTTTAAGTTGTGACATTTTAGGTCGTTTGATCATTTTCCCTTATGAAATCCCTATCTCGATGATCATTAGTCTACTCGGGGGATCTATCTTTATTTATCTCATTTTAAGGGATAAGTCGAATGCGTGATAATACAAAAATTATTATTTTAACTCTGGTTGCTATTGCTATTTGTGGGCTGTTTTTAGGAAAAGGACTCACCGTTGATAATTATCAGTTCTTCCTTTCGCGCCGTATACCTAAAGTTCTGGCTATTGTTATTGCTGCGATTGCGATAGCTTCGTCATCATTAATTTTTCAGACTATTACTTCTAATCGCATTTTAACACCGTCTATATTGGGTTTTGATTCGCTGTATGTGATGATCCAAGTATTGCTTGTGGTTGTTTTTGGTGGTTTTAGCGCTTTGATCATTAATAGTCAACTGAACTTTTTAGTGGCAACGGGGATCATGATTGTCTGTGCGATGACCTTGTTTCACTTCTATTTTAAAGGCAAAGAGCGCGATATATTTACATTGCTTTTGATTGGTATTGTTTTAAGTAGTTTATTTGGCAGTGTGACAGGGTTCTTTACCATGGTGATCGATCCTGATGAGTTTAATTATATTCAAAATGCGATGTTTGCCAGCTTTAACAATATTAATGCTTCCTTGGTTTACTGGTCTATTATTCCGATGATAGTGGCTTTTATCTATCTGTTTAGTTTAGCTAATAAATTGGATGTGATGTGGTTAGGGAAAGATAATGCCAAGAGCCTTGGTGTTGATACCCATAAACTCACCATGCAAGTGATGTTTGTGACCACCATCATGGTATCAATTTCAACGGCACTTGTTGGGCCTGTCCTGTTCTTTGGATTGATTGTTGTAGCGTTAACTCGTCAAATATTTGGTCACTATCGTCATCGCTATTTAATTGTCGCATGCTCACTATTATCCGTTGTTCTTCTGACAGGAGGTCAGTGGATTGTTGAAAACCTGTTTGATTTTGATACCACCATTAGCGTCATTATTAATTTCTTAGGTGGCGGTTATTTCTTATATCTATTAACAAAACATAAAATTAATTGAGGCATTCGTGTGATTAAAATTACTGGGTTAAGTAAAAAATATAACGATAAATATGTGGTTAAAAATGCGAATGTGTTATTCCCTCAAGGAAAAGTAACCAGCATCATTGGTCCTAACGGTGCTGGTAAAAGTACCTTGCTTTCAATGGCAGCAAGACTAACTGATTGCGATGCGGGTCAAATAATTATCGCTGGTAAGATGTTGGATGATTGGAATCAAGAAGAATTAGCCAAAACGCTATCCGTGTTGCGTCAATCGAATAATATTAATATGCGTTTTACCGTGCGTGAACTGGTCTCGTTTGGTCGCTTTCCTTACTCGCAAGGGCGTTTAACAGCAAAAGATAATGAAATCATTGATCGTGCATTACAACAATTAGATATTCTAAACCTACAAGATCGTTATATTCAACAACTCTCTGGCGGTCAACGTCAAATGGCTTTTATTGCGATGATTGTTGCTCAAGACACCGATTATATTTTCTTAGATGAGCCGTTAAATAATCTTGATATTAAACATTCCGTCGATATTATGAGAACCTTAAAGCGCTTAGCTAAAGAGAATAATAAAGCGGTCGTGATTGTTATTCATGATATTAATTTTGCCTCTTGTTACTCCGATAATATTATTGCGATGAAAATGGGAGAGGTGATTAAGAGTGGTTCTGTTGAAGAGGTTATCGATGCGGATGTTTTAAGCGACATTTATGATATCCCGTTCAATATTCAAGAGATAGATGGTCAGCGAATCTCTTTATATTATCAATAGATATTCAGTCACTAAACGTTGCTAGGTTGTTGGCTACACTCGTTCGCCTACTAGCAACGCCAATTATTTTAGGTATAGTGTTTAATCAACGTGAAGCTAACAAAGCAAAATTAGCTCAGTGCAGCTTTGACTTTACCTTTTAAGTTTTGCATGAAATTTTTAAAGTGCGGCATAAAATCGATAAATAGAGGATGCTTACGATCTTTCATCATCACTGGCCCTAATAAACGAATCGCGACACCCACTTTCGTGGCATCATCTTCCGCAAGTCCACTTCCTTTTTTCAAGCTCTCAACCACTTTGAATAGATCTTCACGATCTTCTAATTCAAACTGCAATTGATTCACTGACTGTTGATTACTATCGACTTCATCTATCGTAATTCGATAACGGTGACCTTTAATGGCGGTTTTTGTCATCATTTTACTCCTATCACTTAATCTTGTTGTGGAATCCAATCTAAAATCGCGCGTTGATAGCTTGGACGTTTAAAAATAGCCTGTTTCCATGCTTCTAAATGCGGATAATTTTCGAAAGGGTAGTTGGCCATTTTTAATATAATTAGCTGAGGTATCCACGCGATATCAGCTAATGAAAAGGCATCTCCAACTAACCAATCATGATCTTTTAGACGTTGATTCATCTTGGCAAAACAGTCATCGATAATTGCCGTAGCTGTCTGCAACTCCTCTGCACTAAAGCCTTCGTCAGAGTTAAAACGCTGGTGGAATTTAAGTAACCCTTCATCAAATGTCTGTTTACTTTGATACTCGGCAAGTTCTTCACTGCTTTTTTTCATACTGCCAAAAGAGTCGATATTTCCATACATGTAGGTTTTAATCGATAGATGATTATCCCTTGCAAGATACATCCATTCAAACATCTCTTTTTGTTGATTTTCAGCTGCTGGTCGAAGTGAAAAGTGGTTATATTTATCATCCAGATAATCAATAATGTCGGCTGAATCGATAATAACAACACCATTGTCGACTAAGGTTGGAACAACCGCATTTGGATTAATCCCAATATATTCATCGGTTAGGTGTTCCCCTTTCATCAGGTTTAAAAGATGACTCGTCCAAGGTAATCCTTTCTCTTCAAGCGTTAGTCGAACTCGCATCGCACAATTTGAAAAGCTAGCATGATAAAGATGAATACCTTCAAAAGACTCAACACGTTTATTTTTAGGTTTGATAATTGCCATAACGACCTCATAAATTGATGGATAAATATAGTGGCTCACTTGGTTGACGGTATCAACTATATTGCTTTTGGTTGATATTGTCAACCACATTGTGTGGGCTCAGGTAAATTGCTGTACATTTCCTTCTGGTGGGGCGTTTGCAACACGTTCTGTATGTCGCCATAATAATTACTGTTGCGAGTAGGCGAACGATCGGAGCTAACGACCTAGCAACTTCAAGTCAGAAAGGTATAATCTAAAAATAACCCGACAAGACAATGATACTGTTATGCCTAAATCCCGAACCTTAGAAAGTTTGTTCCAACTCTCTCACTCTTTAAAAAGAGCCATTCATGACCATGTTGAAAGCTTAGGATTGGCGATAACTCCAATGCATGTTCGAGTGTTAAAAGTGATTAACCATCTTCCTAACTGTACGGCGATCGATATTTCTCACCGACTTAATCGAGATAAAGGACAAGTGACTCGACTACTTAATACTCTTATTGAGCAAGATTTGATTTCTAAACAACCAAACCCTAATGATAAACGTAGTCAATGTTTGATAATTGAACAACAAGGGAAGCAAATTCTTGAGAAAATTAAAAATTTAGATCAGACCGTATTAAAGCAAACGACGACTGATATTTCAGAGCAAGAGTTGGAAGTCTTTATTCGTACACTCAATAAAATGAATGATAATTTAAGTAGTAAGTAGTAAGTAGTAAGTAGTCATGGTTAGTGTACGTCACCGATTTTAAAGTAGAAGTTTAAGGTTGCAGCAATATTAACTATCCCCTTCATACTTGAAGTCGCTAGGTTGTTGGCTACACTCGTTCGCCCCAATCATATAGTACATCTATACTCATGGGGCCTCACTCATTTGCCGCCTACTAGCGACTCCAATTATTTTAGGTATACAACTTTAAATCTAAAACCTTATCTATCTTATTTGTCTATCTTATTCTGTTTAGTGTCTTTAATTAATTGCTCTGCTTCATTTAATTGGTGTCGCATAATTAAAAAGGCACGCCAATAATTGGTAAAACCGCCTAATAAAAAGAGCGCGCTGCCAATAATGTATTGCCAAGCAAGATATCTAAATAATTGATAAGAGTCGTGACCTGTATCGATATGCCATAAATAGGGTACTGATGCGATAAGGAAAAGTACTGAGCCGACAACAAAGGTTAACGCTGTCAGATTCATTAGCTGCAACGTTAATGTCGATCCTTCATACAGTATTCGAGCAACATTGGTTGCTGCACCATAAACAAATAACCCGCTGCCGATAATAAACATCCATGCACCCGCTGTAACCATATCGACTTCTTTTAAAAAGAAAATACTACCTGCTGTAAATAATACAGAACCAATGAAATAACAAAAAGAGGCAATATACTCCAAATGAAGTTCTCGGCTGTATTCATTATTCTTTTTTCGGTAGGTATTCACCTCAATGATGTCATGAAGAGAGACAATCAGATAGAGAATCGATCCGATAACAAATAAAATAGCCCCAAGGTCAACATGAGCTTCGAAACGAGGAAGAAAGCAGACACTCCCTGCAATAAATATAATGCCACCGATTTTATAGACAATGGCGTTAATCGTTTCCCAAAGGAATTGTTGCTTTAACTCTGGCTTTTGATTAACGACATCATGGACTCGTTCTCGGTTAACAAAAAGGTGTGGCATGGATAAACCTCAACTGACTAAACTTATTGAATAAACTTAAGTGTAGACCTGAAATTAATAAAGGTACTTATCCCCACAACTCATCACTAAATGGCATCATGATACTGCCTTCAAATTCAATCCCTGAATCTATGTCTTCGGCGAGTAATAACGGTCCGTCTAAATCGACAATATCAGCATCTTGAGCAATAACAGAAGCGGGAGCCATACTTAAAGAAGAACCTACCATGCAGCCAATCATAATCTTTAATCCTAAATCTTGAGCTTGTTGCTTTACCGCGAATGCTTCGGTTAATCCGCCTGTTTTATCTAGTTTAATATTGATCATTTGATATTTGGTGGCGAGGCTTGGTAAGGATTCTTGGCCATGACACGATTCATCAGCACAGATAGGAATAGGCTGGGGAAGTGTTGTAAGAATATCGTCATTATCAGCAGCAAATGGTTGTTCAATCATCGTGATATCAAGAGGGAGTAGTTGAGGAATCAGATTACGATAGATCTCTTCTGTCCAAGCTTCGTTAGCATCAAGAATAATTTTGCTTTTGGGGGCTGCATCTCGTACGGCTCTAACTCGTGCGAGATCCAAACTATCACCAGCAAGTTTGAGTTTTAATAAGGGACGAGAGGCGTTAATTTTTGCGGTTTGTTGCATCTCCTCAATCGAGCCAATAGAGAGAGTAAATGCGGTGATTAATGGTTGAGGATTAATATTTAATTGCTGCCAAATTGATTGTTGATTTCGTTTGCAAGTCAGATCCCATAGCGCACAATCGATGGCATTACGAGCAGCACCTGCAGGCAATAATGACAGTAATTGTTGATGAGTCAGTGACGCGTTTTCTATTTGAGGACGAACCGCTTCAATCTGCTCAATCACGGACTGAATAGACTCACCATAACGCGCATAGGGGACACATTCCCCCCGACCAATAATCCAGCTATTTTGAGAATCCTCTCTATCCGTTAACAGATGTTCGGCTAACTCGACAATCACCACATCTGCATGGGTTTTACTGCCACGCGAGATAGTAAATGAACCATTAATTTTCCACTGTTTTTGACGGATAGAGAGCTTCATTTTATTTACTTGCCTTAATATAAAGGTTTTTAGAGTAGATACGGCCTTCAACATTATTCAGAGGGAAACCACCAACCGTTGGGCGTACTAATCGAGCTTGCATGTAGTCATAAATCGGTGCAATTGGCATTTCGGCACTCAATATCTGTTCTGCTTTATCGTAATAGCTATTTCGTTGTTGCTGGTTGGTGGATAGTAGCGCCTGTTCAATCACGTTATCGTACTCTGGGTCACTAAATCGGGCGTAATTTCCAGAGTTACCTGATGTCATTAATGATAAGAACGTTGACGCTTCATTATAATCACCACACCATGATGAACGTAAGACATCAAATGCACCTTGGCGACGAGAAACTAAATAGGATTTCCACTCTTGGTTCTCTAGTTCAACCTCGGCCTTGAGGTTATTTTTTAGCATCGCAGCAATGGCAGTAGCAATCGCTTTGTGGCTTTCGCTGGTGTTATAAAGCAGGTGGAATTTTAGTGGGTTATCTTGATTGTATCCAGCTTCCGCTAACAGTTGTTGAGCTTTTTGGTCTCGCTGTTTTTGTGTCCATTGACTATATTCTGGTTGCGTTGCTTTAAAACCGGCAACATATTTATGGGCAAAAGTATAAGCTGGAACGTTACCTGTGTTAGTGATCCCGTTGGTGATCACATCACGCATAATTGAATAAGAGACCGCTTTTCTTACTCGTGGATCATCAAAAGGTGCTTTAGTGGTGTTGAAGGTGTAGTAATAAGTACAAAGTAGCGGAACGACAGTATAAGCATCACGATACTCTTTTTGTAACTTTTTAGCCATTTGCGTAGGGACATCCGAAGTGATATCGACTTCACCTGCCATATAACGGTTCATCGCTGCGGTTTGGCTTTCAAACGGAATATAGGTCACATCAGTAATAACGGTCTCTTCAGCATCCCAATATCGGTTATTTTTTGCAAGATCGATTCTCTCATTAACAACCCAGTTTTTAAGAGTATAAGCACCGTTTGAAACCATGTTTTCAGGATGCGTCCATTTTACGCCATACTTTTCAACACTGGCTTGATGAATAGGCATCATCGAAGTATGTGCCATCATTGCGACAAAATAGGGAACTTGAGTTTCTAAGGTGTATTGTAATGTTTGGTCATCTAACGCTTTAATGCCGAGGCTATCTAAATCTGCTTTACCTTCTAAGATATCAGCCATATTTTTGATTTTTGTTAGCTTTAAATACCAACCGTTAGCCGAAGCAAAGTCAGGTGATGCTGCGCGTTTTAAACTATAGACAAAATCATCAGCAGTAAGGGGATCGCCATTTGACCATTTTAAATCCGGACGAAGATGGAAGGTGAACGTTTTATTATCACGGGTTTCCCAAGAGGCGGCGACACCTGGGATAACATTGCCATCACTGTCTTGAATAACTAAGCCTTCAAAGAGGTCGCGTAACACATGAATTTCAGGCATACCTTCCGCATTGGCAGGATCTAGGGTTGCTACTTCTGCATCATTTCCGCGAGTGAGGTGTTGTTGTTTTGCTAATGTTACCCCTTCAGGAATTTGAGCGGCGATTGAATTAAAACTCGATGCAAGCAGTGCAGCAGTTAATGTTAAGGTCCATCTCTTCATAATAATCCCAAAATAATTATAATTAATATATTTTCATGTTGACAAAAAGTGGCTCAATTGTAAACATTGATGGGATGATAACGAACGGAATAAGTGTGATTACATGGTGAAATGTCGATTAGAACAAGATAGAGCGAACTTTATTGTTAAACAACAGTTGTTTGGGACTTCTATGTTAGGTGCACCATTATTCTATTTCCCTGCTGAAATCGATACGCCAGAAAGAGGTTTAATTATTGCAGGGACTCATGGTGATGAAACTGCTTCGATGATGTTGATCTCTTCTGCCTTGCGAACCCTCGACACGAATCAATTAAAGCACGATGTAATTCTTTCATTAAATCCTGATGGTAATCAACTTTCAACGCGAGCTAACGGTAATGGTGTTGATCTTAATCGAGCATTTCCAACTCGCAATTGGTTACCTGATGATACGGTTTATCGTTGGAGCATTGAAAGCCCTACGCGCAAGGTTACGATTAAAACGGGTGATAACCTTAATTTAGAACCAGAAGTATCAGGTTTAATGTCATTGATCGCAGAACGAAAGCCTAAATTTGTTGTGAGCTTTCATGAGCCGTTAGCCTGTATTGACACAGAGATCAGCTCGCCACTCGTTGATTGGATGTCAAAAGCGTACCAACTCCCTGTCGTAGGTTCCGTCGGTTATCCAACCCCTGGGTCATTTGGTACTTGGTGTACTGAACAACAACTTCCTTGTATTACGGTCGAGTTACCAGACATTTCCAGTGATGCAGCAGTTAAACAGTATCTTGATGCAACACTGGAGTTGTTGAATTATTAAGTGATATATTTGGAATCTAGCACCATAAAATCGACTGAATTTGAATCGTTATCAATCACCTCCATATAATCATCTAAACCAATAAAACCATACTCAGAGGCTAAAATAATTCTCTTTTCTTTCATACTTAAAGCATTTTTTGAACCTTCCATAATTGCAAACGCATCACAGAAATTTCTTCTTTCATCTTCAGGGAGTGGTGCATCAACCTCCGCCAAAGAGAGCGCTTTTTCTATTTGATTATAGAATGCTTCAATATCGGTTTTATTTAAGTTTTTTAACTTTGGAAATTGCTTCATTGGTTCTCCTTATCGCATAAATAATCACATTATTATACTTAAAATCATTGTTTGATTTTTGCTCATGTGTAAGACGGGAGTGTTAAAGCTTAATTTGGTTGTTATTTCTTTAACTAAGCCTGACATTTTAATAGAAAACAAGTAGAGTGATTGATATTAAAGCGTTTATTAGGGGTAGATGTTGATGGATATAATTGCTGATAATCAAGAGTTCTATGATGTTGTCTTTAGAAAAGAGGAGCTGATTGAGCGCGAGTTTATTAATATTGAATTTGAAGGTTGCCAGTTTGAAGAGTGTGACTTCTCTTCATCTCAATTTAAAAACTGTAAATTTAATGATTGCGAATTTACTCGTTGTAATTTGAGCTTAATCGATTTTTCTAACAGCGTGTTATTTGAAATTGCCTTTCGTGAGTGTAAATTAGTTGGTGTTGATTGGACCAAAGCAGTATGGGCTTCTTATCATGTCGCTTTCGAGTTGAGTTTTCATCAATGTGTGATGAATGACAACTCTTTCTTTGGCTTAACCTTAAATGAGCTTCACCTCAATGAATGTAAATTGCATGATGTCGATTTTCGAGAAGGCAATTTCAATCAATCTGTGATGACAGGTTCTGACTTCGCTTATAGTCAATTTATGCGTACTCAATTGCGAGACAGTGATTTCACCGACGCCACTAATTATGCCATTAATCCGTTAGAGAACGAGATTAAAGGAGCGAAATTTTCTCGCTATGATGCATTGAATCTATTAGAGAGTTTAGGCATCGAGCTGGTGGATTAAACTAAATTTAGATTTGTATGATAAACCTGCCTTTTCTCACACTTTTGCTTTATTTTGAAGCGTAGACTGATGAGTAATAACAACAGTCAGCGGAGTATATATGATGAATAAAGAACATGGAATTTCCGTTATCAACGAGCAAGCGAAAGGGATAGAAGAGATAGAGTGAGGTCTTATTCTCCCTCTTCTCTATCTCTTTTTATTTCTCAACTTTTATTTCTCAACTTTTATTTTTCTGTCGTATTAACAGACTGAGCAGAATCATGAGACATGACATGGTCAATAATCGCTAACATTTCGCTGTAATAGGGATTAAATGTTAAACGGGCATGTACCTTTCCTTCCTCTTGATATCCCCAAGCCGAATACCAAACATCACCACCATCCTGACAAATAGAGGCCATGGCTTCAGTTTGTCCATTATTACAAACTAGAATAGATCCTTCTGTACCGTAATAAGGGTTTTGAGGGTCAAATAGCATCGCCATATGGGAGGCATTTGAAATATGCGAGCCTTCAATTGGCATAGGTAAAAGCGTCACTTGATCTGTACCTTGTTCCGTTATATTTGTTGGTTTATCTTCCCCAAACCAAATCACTTTATTGTTGGGGTTAGTAAAGTGCTTATCAAATGCTTCAGCAGCGTAGTTTCCATCGATAACACTGTCTGCTTCACTGACAATCATAACGACAGGCTTATTAAACTGATGCTGTTCTAACTCATCTTGTACCGATTTCACGGTCTGATAATAAGCAGCAACCCCATTCATCGCCAACGAGTTATAGCGTAGTAAGTTGTCTTCAGGGTCTTTATCTGCCCATTTAACAAAATAGCTGGCGAGAGGTGCATATTTAACCTGAGATGACTCAGGTTCAAATGCGGGGGAGAACAGTAATAATCCAGCAATTTTATCCGACTTTTCTAGGGCGTAAGCTGTCACTAAGTTCGTACCCGTTGAATAGCCACCAAGCCAAATTTGATCATACTGCTTTTTAAGTAATTCAATATGATGCGCTACGGCTTGTTGCCAATCTTGATAAGTTGCTAACGTCAAATCACCTGCTTTACTGCCATGTCCCGGAAGAAGGATCGCACGAACTAAATAGCCTCGCTGGACTAAATGATTGGCAACATCATGGAACGAATAAGGTGAATCACTTAATCCATGAACTAATAGTACCGCTTTACCATTTGGTCGTTCTGGTTTTAATTCAAAAGGACTGTTGAGGGTGATTTCCAGAGCCTTGTCATCAGTAATAAAAGCACGATTCTCTGATAACCAAGCTTGCTGATCTTCAACATACATTGAAAAGTTGGCTTGCTGATAAGAGGGAAGGTGAGATGAGCTTTGGTACTCTGGCGCTTCCTTGTTCGAACAGGCAGTAATAAACAGCAGTAAACAAAGTAAGAAAATTCTATGAGGCTTGCTACAAAGGTTTTTTATTGACCTCAACGTATCGGTAAATAAAGAAAAAAGCGCAGAGGACATTGAGTTATACCTTTTTATTCTGGATTAAAATTGTACGATAAATATATAAAATATAGCATAAAGGGAAAATTTATAAGCTTTTTAATGTGAGGAAAAGCAAGACTGGATTGAGTATCACCACTACTGATGAGTGGGTGATTGCGACATCTCCAAGAGGCAATTGCTATGGAATTTGGTCACAGAAGAGTGGTGAATTATTAGAGTTAGCCTCTCTTTCTGATACTTCTGGTATTTGCAGTCATGGAAATCAGTTCGCGATTAGTTCGGGAAGTGGTGTCATTGTTATTGCAGATGAAAGGCAATCGCGGGCGCAGAGGAAACGTAAAGTAACATCGATTGTTTGGGATAACCATTGGAGCCGAATTAGCTAAAGGCTCCAATGTTATCCATCTGAAATATTAGAGCTTAATCAATGTGATATCACATGGCATATCATGGATTAATGGCTCTGTTGCAGAGAAAAACAATTGAAACAAAGATGAAGTTTTATGTTGTCCAAGCACTAAAAGATCAGCATTGATATTTGTTATTGTCTTTTCTACCTCTTTAGCGACTGCTCCGTTACAAAGTCGATGCTCTGTAATAGGGTAGTTTAACGTCTCTAGAAACGCTTTCATCTCGATGACAAGCTCGTGTTCGACGTCATTCGCTCGTTTCTTTAAATCAATCTCAATCATTCCGGTATAAAAATCTGAAAGATCAGGTTCTACATGAACAACGCTTAATTTTGCTTGCAGATCTTTTGCCAAATCGACAGCTTTATTCAATAAAATCTTTGATTCATCGGTAAAATCTGCTGCTACAAGAATATGTTTATAACTCATTTTGTTGTTTCCTTATAGAATATACATCACGCCGACAGTCATCGCATAACCACCAATAATTAACCAGCCAAATAGAATGATAGCCAATAATATTGGTTTCATCCCAACGCCACGGATTTTACTAAAGTTAGTATCAATACCTAATGCGCCCATTGCCATCGTTAAGAAGAAAACAGAAGCTTGAGTCAGCACACTAACCACTGATTCAGGAATAAAACCAAATGAATTTATCCCTGCGACGATCACGAAGAGTACTGCAAACCATGGAATGGAAACTTTAACTTTTTCACCGTCAGAGGATTGTCCTTTGGCCAGGTAAGCGCTCAAAATGATTAAGAAAGGGGCGAGCAACATGACACGAGTTAATTTAACGATAACGGAAGTGACACCAACATCATGATTGATGGAATTACCTGCGGCGACGACTTGTGCAACCTCATGGATGGTAGCACCAGTGAATATTCCCATTGTTTCATCGTCGATCTCAAATGTATGGTAGATCACTGGATAGATAAACATAGCAATCGTACCAAAGATAACCACGGTAGCAACAGAGACCGCTGTTTGATGAGGTTTAGGTTTAACAATCGATTCAGCCCCTAATATTGCTGCTGCACCACAAATGGCAGAACCAATTGAGGTCAACATGCTGGTTTCCTTGTCTATACCAAGGACTTTCATACCAAGCCATGTACCACCAATAAATGTGGTGATAATAACCAAGATATCAACCACTAAACCAGCAAGCCCGACTTCGATGATTTGTTGAAACGTAATAAAGAAACCATAAAGAATAATACCAAGGCGGAGTAATTTTTGTTGACTAAATTTAATTCCGATAGCGGAACTTTTAGGAAGTGCTTGGGGAATAAAGTTACCGATAATCATACCAATTAATATACAGATAACGAGTGGGCTGATTTGATACTCTTTAAAGAAAGGAACTTTTGCTAACTCGAAAGAGACAATACCCA